>JAISGE010000177.1 GCA_031263265.1 Treponema sp. | reverse complement strand
TTGGTAAGCTCGATTCCGTTATTGGATACGGTAGCGGCTATCTGGAGGAGGACACGAGAGGGGCATACTTTTTTTACGCCGGATAAGCGGCATTTACACCATAAATTGATGGAGATGGGATATACGACGAAGAGCATATTGGTATTGCTGGTAACGATTCAGATGGGCTTGTGTGGAATTTCGCTATGGGCAGTACTGAGGGTAGGGGGAGTAGGGGGTTTTATCGTGATCTGTGCAGGTTTAGGGGGGATGATTGTATTCTTTGGGATAATGCACTATACGAGCCATGCAGTTTCCAGGGTAAAAAATAAATAGCTTTTCTATGGGTTTATCCTGTAATAGGTTGCTATCTACTTGACTTTTTTCTTGCTTTCTGGTATGTTTAATACCTCTTGGTGCAGGCGTATATGCAGATCTAATCCAGGAAGGGTAATTACATCAATATATAAGATGATATCGTTGAAAATACAAAGGGAGTTTTTGATTCATGCCTACAATTAATCAGTTGGTTCGTTTCGGACGGCAGCAGATTACCACCAAAACGAAGTCTCCGGCACTCCGATCCTGCCCTCAGAAGCGGGGGGTTTGTACCCGTGTTATGACCGTTACTCCTAAGAAACCGAATTCGGCTCTTCGGAAGGTTGCCCGGGTGCGGCTTTCTCATGGGACAGAGGTGACTGCTTATATTCCTGGTATTGGGCATAACCTACAGGAACATTCGGTTGTTCTAGTTCGCGGGGGCCGGGTTAAAGACCTTCCTGGTGTACGGTACCATATTATTCGGGGGGCTAAAGATACCCTGGGGGTAGGAGACCGCAAGCGAGGCCGGTCCAAGTATGGAGCCAAGCGGCCTAAGGCCTAAGGAGTAAGCATGGGACGTAAAAAGAAGACAGTAGATCGGGATATTGCACCGGATCCAAAATACAATAGTGTAGTGGTTTCAAAGTTTGTAAACCGTATGATGTGGGAAGGCAAGCGTTCGATTGGACTTAGGATTGTGCATAATGCCCTAGAGGTACTCAAGGTCAAGACGGAAAAGGATCCCCTTGAAGTTTTTCTTAAAGCCATAGAAAATGTTAAGCCGGTGATTGAGGTGAAATCTCGACGGGTAGGGGGTGCGACCTATCAGGTACCCATGGAAATTCGAGAGTCCCGGCGTGAGGCATTGGGGATGCGGTGGATTATCAAGGCTGCCCGTTCAAAAACCGGTCATGCCATGGGAGACCGTCTTGCCACGGAACTCTTGGATGCATATAATAATACTGGAGTGGCTTTCAAGAAAAAAGAAGATACCCATAGAATGGCGGAAGCAAATAAAGCCTTTGCCCATTATCGGTGGTAATTTAACTCTAGGGCTTGGCAGATACTTGACAAAAGAACGTTTTGGTAAGATGATAAAGAACTTCGAGTTAGTGATGGGTATGATCCGTGGGGAGCTGTTTTTTGAAAATACAATTCAGCGCAGATGAGCGCTGAAGATGATGCTTACACCTGCTGGTGTGTTCAAAATAAAAGGCGGTGTAAGAGTCTCGATGATCCAAACCGATCATCATGGAAACCGGGTGAAGAATAGGTTTTTTGACCGGTGTTTCAGTGGCGTTGTGTGAGATGAGATAGGTGGAGCGGGACAGATGATAGTATGTAGATGATTCTGCATAGTTCTGTTCGTTTTATTATTTCTCTTTTGTATTAATCTATAACGCTTTATTGTATAGTTCATGGTGTGCAGCCCTGTGGGGGTCTTGCATTCTTTTGAATACTTGGTTATTATACTGCACAATCGTAGATGATTGTGTTTTTGTAGGTTTGTACTACAGTAAGTGCCTAAAAAACGTAAGGAGGACGCGTAATGGCAAAAGAGAAGTTTACTCGCGATAAGATACATATGAACGTCGGGACCATTGGTCATGTGGACCATGGTAAAACTACCCTGTCCGCTGCGATCACAATGTATTGCAATAAGAAGTATGGCGACAAGCTTATGCGCTTTGATGATATTGATAATGCGCCGGAAGAAAAGGCCCGAGGTATTACTATCAATACCCGGCACCTAGAGTATCAGTCGGAGAAGCGGCACTATGCTCACATTGACTGCCCTGGACACGCCGATTATATAAAGAATATGATTACCGGTGCAGCCCAAATGGACGGTGCCGTGTTGGTGGTTTCGGCACCGGATTCGGTTATGCCGCAGACCCGAGAGCATATCATCCTGGCCCGTCAGGTGGGGGTTCCCAATATTATTGTGTTCCTTAACAAGGTCGATCTGGTGGACGATGAGGAACTGCTTGAGTTGGTTGAAGAAGAGATCAAGGACGTCCTTAATGCCAATGGGTTTCCAGGAAATGAGATTCCCATCATCAAGGGTTCTGCGTTCAAGGCTATGTCTGAACCGGATGACCCTGAAGCGGTTAAATGCGTTGAAGAATTGCTGGTCGCTATGGATACTTATTTCCCTGATCCTATTCGGGATAGTGATAAGCCCTTCCTTATGCCTATTGAGGACGTATTCACCATTTCTGGCCGGGGAACCGTGGTTACCGGGAAAGTGGAGCGGGGTGTTGTCAAGCTCAATGAGGAAGTTGAGATTGTCGGTATTAAGCCGACCAAAAAAACCGTGGTTACGGGTATCGAGATGTTTAACAAATTGCTGGAGAGTGGGCAGGCTGGTGATAACATCGGTTCACTGCTCCGGGGCATTGATAAGGCCGAAGTTGAGCGGGGGCAGGTTCTTGCGAAACCTGGTTCCATCACGCCACACTTGAAGTTCAAGGGGCAGATTTATTGTCTCTCCAAAGAAGAGGGAGGCAGGCATAGTCCTTTCTTCAGTGGATATCGGCCGCAATTTTATTTTCGGACTACGGATATCACTGGTACGGTAAAGCTTCCCGAAGGTAAGGAGATGATCCTGCCTGGGGATAATACGGAAATTTTTGGTGAACTGATTCATCCGATTGCCATGGAGAAAGGGTTGCGGTTTGCTATCCGTGAGGGTGGAAAGACTGTTGCTTCTGGCCAGGTGGTTGAAGTTATCGAATAACACCCTTTGATGTGATGGGGGAAGGTATTTGATTGGGTGCGCTTTTTACGGATCAAATACCCCCTGTTGGAGGAATAATGGATAAGGAACGAATTCGCGTACGGTTGCGCGGGTTTGATGTGGAACTCATTGATCAGAGTGCAAAGTCTATCGTTCAAACGGTTCAAAAAGCGGGTGCTCGGGTGACGGGTCCTATCCCGTTACCAACCCGTATTAATAAAGTAACGCTGCTTCGTTCGCCTCATGTGAATAAGAAGTCTCGTGAGCAATTTGAGATGCGGACCCATAAGCGTTTGATCGACATAATAAATCCTTCTCCCGAAGTAATGGATTCTTTGATGAAACTGGAACTTCCTGCAGGTGTTGATGTTGAGATAAAACAGTAAAATCCGTTGGATTTTAATAAAAACTGATTCTTGAAGAAGGCTTTGAGGATTAGATGTTGTGAGGGCAGCGGTCTTTAGAGGGGCGTTTATTCTTTCTGAAGGATGGTGTGCCTGAGCTACCGTAACCGTACAGTACCTGCTCGAAACGAGCGGTTTGGGAGTTAAGCATGTTGGGGCTATTGGCCAAAAAAGTGGGGATGACTCAGGTCTTTGACGATGCAGGACGGCTTGTTCCGGTAACGGTCTTGCGTATCGATCCGAATATTGTGGTTGATCAAAAAAACGAAGCAAAAAACGGCTATGCAGCGGTGGTACTTGGGATAGATGATGCTAAACCTGGGCAGGTGACGAAGCCGTACAAGGGGCAATTTCCGGAACAGATTAGCCCTAAGAAACATATTAAAGAATTTCGTGATTTTGACAAGGAAGTTGCCGTGGGAGATTCCCTGGGAGCCGAGGTCTTTGAAGGATGTCGGTATGTAGATGTAACCGGGATATCCAAGGGTAAAGGCTTTCAGGGGGTTATGAAGCGTTGGGGTTTTAGTGGCGGTCGTCATTCCCATGGTTCTAAATTTCACCGTGAGCCGGGCTCGACTGGACAGTCAACCTATCCGGGACGGACCTTTAAGAATATGAAATTACCTGGTCGTATGGGACGGGAACAGGTGACGGTGTTGAGTCTTAAAGTTGTTAAAGTGGATACGGAAAAACAACTTTTGGTGATTCGAGGCGCTGTTCCGGGTGTACCTAAGGGACTTGTGGTAGTCAGATCTGCGGTAAAGAAGTAGCGGCGGGCAAGGAAAGCGAGGTATCTAATGAATCGGACAGTGTATTCTATTGAAGGTAAGGAGCTCCGGAGTATCGAATTGGACGACGCCGTATTTGGTCTTCCGGTAAATGAAGATGTCATCTGGTATGCTATACATAATGAGCTTGCCAATAAACGATTGGGAACGGCGAGTACTAAGGATCGGGGAGAGATTCATGGTTCTAATGCCAAGCCCTATAAGCAGAAGGGAACTGGCCGAGCGCGGCGAGGTGATAAGAAGTCTCCGGTAATTGCAGGAGGGGGTACGGTATTTGGCCCTAAACCACGGGATTTTTCCTATACTATTCCTAAAAAAGCAAAACGACTTGCCTTGAAGAGTATTTTGAGCTTAAAGGTACAAAGCGATACGTTGAAAATAATTGAAGATTTTTCGATAGCTTCAGGAAAAACCAAGGAATTGGCAGGACTTCTTGCCTGTTTTGGTCCTGGCGAACGGACGGTTATTATTCTGAAAGATGATGATTCCCTGGTAAAGCGGGCAGGGGCCAATATACCATGGCTCAGGTTTCTCTCCTATAATCGACTGCGGGCCCATGACCTGTTTTATGGTCGTCGGGTTTTACTTTTGGAAACCGCGGCTAAAAATTTGAATGCCTTTTATAGCCCGGGGGGTATTGAACCGGGAGAGGGGAACGAATGATTCAGGGAACAATAATTCCAGAAAAGGTCTTGATTGAACCGGTGCTTTCAGAAAAGACCAATATCATGCGGGAAGAAGGGAAATACGTGTTTCGGGTGGATCCGGCGGCAACAAAGATTCAGATAAAAGAAGCGGTTCGTATCTTGTTTAAGGTACATCCAATTTCTTGTACTGTTATGGTGGTAGGAGGTAAACCGAAGCGACAGCGCTATAGGTCTGGTTATACCTCTTCCTGGAAGAAAGCTATTGTCAAGTTGCCCAGGGACGAAAAGATAAGTCTGTTTGAGGGTATATAGATTATGGGGATAAAAACATATAAGCCGATAACTGCGGGGATGCGGCAGTGGATCAGTTTGGATTATTCTGGACTTTCTAAGCATATTCAGCCTGAAAAATCCCTTACTTCAGGACGGGCAGAACGAGCGGGTCGGGATACCCAGGGCCGTATCAGTGTACGCCATAAGGGGGGAGGGCATAAGCGCCTGTATCGGACTATTGATTTTAAGCGGGATAAGATAGGCGTGCCGGGGAAGGTTACCACGATTGAATATGATCCTAATCGCAGTTCTAATATTGCCTTGATTGTCTATGCTGATGGGGAAAAGCGGTATATTATTGCTCCCAAGGGTCTCGTATGTAATACGCAGATCCGCAGCGGTCCTGGATCACCGATTGAGATTGGCAATGCCTTGCCTTTAGAAAATATACCTCTGGGATTTACCGTGCATAATGTTGAACTTACGTTGGGTAAAGGTGGTCAGATGGCCCGGAGTGCAGGGACGAGCGCGTTGATTGCTGCCAAAGAAGGGGATTACGTTACCTTGAAGCTCCCTTCAGGGGAGATGCGCATGGTTTTCAAAAAATGTTATGCCACCATCGGTACCGTAGGAAATGAAGATCACATGAATACCCAATTCGGTAAGGCCGGACGAAAGCGGTGGCTTGGGGTACGGCCAACCGTACGGGGTATGGTTATGAATCCAGTGGATCACCCGCACGGAGGTGGTGAAGGAAAGAACAAAGGTATTCACCCGGTAAGCCCTTGGGGACAGCCGACGAAGGGGTATAAGACTCGGAGTAAACATAAACCGTCGTCTCGGTTTATTGTAAGCCGTAGGAAAAAGAAATAGGAGCGTAGGGTGTCAAGGTCCATTAAGAAAGGACCCTTCATAGAGAAGAGTCTTTATAAAAAGGTATTAGAAATGAGTAAAGTGCGGGATAGGAAGATGATTAAGACCTATTCTCGCTGTTCCACCATTATTCCCGAAATGGTGGGGGGAACCATTTCTGTCTATAACGGTAAAACCTGGATTCCCGTATACATTACGGAAAATCTGGTCGGTCATAAACTTGGCGAATTTGCCCCTACCCGGATTTTCCGGGGACATGCAGGTTCAGACAAGAAAGCCGCTAAATAGTAGGAAGGTATATGGAAACAAAGCATGGCTATAAGGCGGTAACCAAGTACCTTATTGCTTCACCTTTTAAGATTCGACCGGTGGCAAATCTGATACGCCGACGGCCTTACCCGGAGGCTATAGCTTTACTGGAAAATATGCCTCACAAGGGTGCACGGCTTATTCGAAAAACCGTAAAATCCGCTGCTTCAAATGCCTTGGGTCAAAACAAGGGCCTTGAGGAAGATATGTTATACGTTAAAGAAGTATTGATTGATGAAGGTCCTCGGATGAAGCGGATATGGTTCCGGGCTCGGGGCAGAGCGGATATGCTTCTCAAACGGATGTGTCATATTACCGTGGTTATTGATGAAACCAAAAAGGCGGGGAATTAAAGTGGGACAAAAAGTTAATCCGATTGGACTGCGTATTGGTATCAATAAAACCTGGGGTTCGAGGTGGTATGTAGGCCCTAAAGAGTATGCCAACACCCTTCATGAGGATATACAGTTACGTAAACGTATCATGGGTTTGCCTGAAACCAAGGGCGCGGATATTGCTGAATTGGAGATTATTCGGCATCCGCAACGTATTACCATTACCATTCATACTGCACGTCCTGGGGTCATTATTGGTGCTAAAGGGGCGAATATTGAGAAAATTGGGGTGGAGCTGCAGAAGTATGTCAGTAAAAAAATTCAGATTAAGATCAAAGAAGTACGTAATGCAGATAATAACGCCCAGATTATCGCCCAAAACATTGCCCGGCAGCTTTTAGCCCGGTCTTCTTTTAGGCGGACCATGAAGCAGGCCATCAGTAATGCCATCAAGAAAGGTAATGCCCAAGGGGTCAAGGTGCGGCTTTCAGGCCGTCTGGGGGGGGCGGAAATGTCTCGTACCGAGGAGGCTAAAGAGGGTCGGATCCCTTTACATACCTTGCGGGCGGATATTGATTATGGATTTGCAGAGGCTCATACCACTTTTGGGGCGATTGGTGTCAAGGTATGGGTCTACAACGGTATGAAATACGGTAAAGAACAAAAGGAAGATGCTGGTGCCCTGGTTCGTAAACGCCGGGAACGGGTTCCTGCGAGGAGTTAAGTATGTTGAGTCCTAAGCGTGTTAAATTTCGTAAGGTACAACGGGGTACGATGCCGGGGAATGCTACCCGGGGGAATCGGGTGGTTTTTGGGGACTATGCGTTGGTTGCCATGAGTCGGATGTGGATTACCAACCGGCAGATTGAAGCTGCCCGTATTGCCTTGAATCGTCATATACGGCGGGGAGGGAAGATTTGGATTCGTATTTTCCCGGATAAACCCTATTCAAAGAAACCTGCTGAAACCCGTATGGGTAAAGGTAAGGGTGCACCGGAATACTGGGTTGCAGTGGTAAAACCGGGAACGGTGATGTTTGAATTGGGGGGTATTGAAAAATCAATCGCCCAAGAAGCCATGACCCTGGCCGGTTCTAAGCTCCCGATAAAAACCCGATTTGTTGCTCGGGCTGATTTTGAACTGGGCGCATAAGGAATAGAGGGAAACCAATGAAAAATTCGTTTAAGAATCTGACATTCCCTGAACTTAAGGTAAAACGGGAAGAGCTTAATAAGAAATATATGGAATTCCGGTTTCAGAGTGTGATTGGTCATGTGGATAACCCGCTTCAAAAGCGTACTTTGCGTCGGCAGATTGCTCGGCTTAATACCTTGATCCGGCAACACGAACTAACGTCGAAGGTGGAATAAGGGTTTTGGCGTGATCATTACGGTTTTGGGAGAATGAGGAGAATACAGTGGCAGAACAGCTTGTTAAGGCTAACAAGGGGAAAAAAGAGTTTGTGGGGTTTGTTAAAAGCGACAAGATGAATAAGACCATCGTAGTAGCGGTGGAAACCACGACTTTGCATCCTCTGTATAAGAAGTATGTGAGGCGGATCAAAAAGGTAAAGGCTCATGATGAGGCCAATGAGGCGAAGAGCGGAGATCGGGTCCGAGTAGTGGAATGTCGGCCTATCAGCAAAGAAAAATGTTGGAAATTGGCGGCGATCGTAGAACGCGCACAATAGGGATCGTTTCCTATTTAATGGCTTGCCGGCCGGGGCAGGTAAGCATAAAGCTATGGAGTAAAAGAAAATGATTCAGGTAGAGACTTTCCTGAATGTGGCGGATAATTCAGGCGCTAAGATTGTTCAGTGTATTAAGGTTCTGGGCGGTTCTAAGCGGAAATATGCAAGTATTGGGGATATTATTGTGGTGGCGGTCAAGGATGCTTTACCGACATCGAATATAAAAAAGGGTTCTGTTGAAAAGGCGGTGGTCGTGAGGACCCATAAGGAATATCGGCGTCCTGATGGTACGTATATTCGCTTTGACGATAACGCCTGTGTTATTATTGATGCAACGTTGAATCCTAAGGGAAAGCGCATTTTTGGCCCGGTTGCTCGGGAATTACGGGAGAAGGATTATATGAAGATTGTATCCCTCGCCCCTGAGGTGCTCTAGGACCTTAAGGAAATGGTGATAGGTATGGCTCAAGGCTGTACACAGAATTAAGGAGCGGCGGTATGGGAGCGGTTACGCAACATAAATTTAAAGTAAAGAAAGAAGATACCGTCCAGATCATTGCAGGCAAGGACAAGGGTAAGCGGGGGCGGATATTGAAGATCCTCCGCGACAAGGACCGAGTCGTTGTGGAAGGTGCCAATATCGTCAAAAAAGCGAAAAAGCGCCGTAATCAGCAAGATCGGGGGGGGATTTTTGAGATAGAGGCTGCGATCCACAGTTCCAATGTGCAGATCGTATGTAAAAGATGCGGACCTACCCGGATAGGGTTTAAGCTGGACGGGGATACGAAGACCCGGATCTGTCGAAAATGCGGAGAGGCGTTGTAATGAAAGTCGTTGAGACTAAGGGTCGTGAACCACGGCTCAAAAAACTATACAAAGAGCAGGTTGCTCCTGCATTGTTCAAGGAATTTACTTATACCTCTACCATGCAGACTCCGCGGCTGGAAAAGATCATCGTCAGTATGGGGGTTGGGGAGGCTCTACAAAACAAGAAACTCTTGGATGCCGCAGTGGATGATCTTACCCTAATTACCGGACAGAAGGCGGTTAAGACTAAGGCTCGTAAGAGCATTGCTAATTTTAAGATTCGGGAAGGACAAGAAATAGGAGTTAAGGTTACCTTACGGGGAGCTATGATGTATGAATTTTTAGATAGACTCGTGAATGTGGCTCTTCCCCGGGTTAAGGACTTTCGAGGGGTCAATCAGAACGCCTTTGATGGTCATGGAAACTACTCCCTCGGTATCACCGAGCAGATTATTTTCCCGGAAATTGATTTTGATAAAATTGAACGGGTAGCCGGACTCAATATCGCCATCGTAACGACGGCGCGAACTGATGCGGAGGCCAAGGCTTTCCTCGCCAAGTTCGGTATGCCCTTTAGAAAGTAAGGGAGGTAGTATGGCAAGAAAAGCGATGATCATAAAGGCGCTCCGGACGCCTAAATATAAGACAAGAAAGGTAAACCGTTGCCGGATCTGTGGACGGGCCAGGGGATACCTCCGAAAATTTGAGATGTGCCGCCTTTGTTTCCGCAAACTTGCGAGTGAAGGGCTGATACCGGGCGTCACTAAATCTAGTTGGTAATTAAGGAGGAAAGGATGAGCATTTCTGATCCCGTGGCGGATATGTTAACCAAGATCCGGAATGCCGGAATGGCGAAACATGAAAAGGTTGATATCCCTGCCTCCAAGTTGAAACTTGAAATCGTGAAGATCTTGAAGATCGAAGGGTATATCAAAAATTTTAAAAAAACAAATCAAGATGGTATCAGTGTCATCAGGGTGTTTCTTAAATACGACGAACAAACCGGACCTATCATCCATGGCATTGAAAAGGTTTCCAAGCCGGGCCGTCGAGTGTATACGGGGTATAAAAACATGCCCCGGGTTTTTAATGGATATGGTACGTTGATCGTGTCTACGTCGATGGGCGTTACCACTGGAAAAAAGGCCGCTGAAAAAAAAGTAGGCGGAGAGGTTATCTGTACCGTCTGGTAAGAGGAAGTATATGTCACGTATCGGAAAAATTCCGGTTAAGATTCCCCAAGGGGTAAAGGTAAGCTTCCAAGATGCGGTTATGACCGTAGAAGGCCCTAAGGGAAAACTGAGTCAACCATACCATTCTGTTATCACGTTCACCCCTGAGCAGGATCAGATCCTAGTTACCCGGGCTAATGAAGAAAAACAAACCAAGGCCTTTCATGGACTTTACCGTAATTTACTTAACAATATGGTGATAGGCGTATCTACCGGGTTTACGCGGGTGCTGATTATCACCGGGGTAGGTTACCGGGCAGAGGTGCAGGGGAAACGCTTATCCATGAGTTTAGGGTTTTCAAATGACATCTTGGTAGGCATCCCCGAAGGTATTACCGTGGCTAGTGAGGCAGGCGGGAAGCTGGTCATAAGCGGCATTGATAAGCAGCAGGTAGGCGAATTCGCCTCGGAGATTCGTAAGCTTCGTCTCCCTGAACCGTATAAGGGGAAGGGAATCCGGTATGAAAATGAACAAATTAGACGGAAAACCGGTAAGTCCGGTGTTAAATAGGGTATAAGTATGTGGCAAAAAATGCTTGAAAAAGACAGGAAGCGGATTAAAAGAAAGACCCATATACGTAAGGTTATTTCCGGTACACCGGAACGGCCTCGTATGAGTGTTACCCGAAGCAACCGGGCTTTGTACATTCAAATCATTGATGATAGCAAGGGGCATACTTTGGCTTCTGCTTCGACCCTGGAGCAGGAGTTGCGGAACATCAAGCCAACCGTGGAAGGGGCCGCTCAGTTAGGGGAAATTATGGGAAAACGGCTGCTGGAGCGGAACATCAAGCAGGTTGTTTTTGACAGAAATGGGTATTTATATCATGGCTGCGTAAAAGCCATGGCCGATGGAGCCCGGAAAGCCGGGATTCAGTTCTAGCAGGGGGCAGCATGGAACATACACGGGATAGGGATAGAAACTTCCAGGAAAAAGATAAGGAATTTATTGAAAAGCTCGTAAAGCTCAACCGGACCGCTAAGGTAGTCAAAGGGGGGCGCCGCTTTTCATTTTCAGCCTTGACCGTTATTGGGGATCGTAAGGGCAAGGTGGGCTATGGTTTTGGCAAGGCTAATGATGTTTCTGAAGCCATCCGAAAGAGTGTGGAGAAGGCCAAACGGAATTTGGTACCTTTGCCAATTAAAAACGGAACCATTCCCCATGAAATTCAGGGAGTATTCAAGGCTTCCAAGGTACTGTTGAAACCTGCTTGTTCCGGTACGGGGATCATTGCCGGCGGGCCGGTGCGGGCGATTATGGAAGCCGGAGGCGTAACCGATGTCTTGAGTAAGTCTATTGGCGCTTCAAGTCAGTACAATGTACTCAAGGCTACTTTTGACTGTATCAGTAAGATGATGGATGCAAAAACCATTGCCAAAAACCGGGGTAAATCTCTCAAGGAACTGTGGGGGTAATATGGCACAGCGGATTATCATACGACTGGTTCGCAGTACTATAGGAGCCCTTCCCAAACAGCGGGCTACGGTTCGTTCTTTGGGTTTACGCAAGATTGGGTCAAAGGTGGAACAGGAAGCAAGTCCTGCGGTTTTGGGGATGGTTAAAGCGGTATCCCACTTAGTTTCGGTGGAGGAACTCACATAATGCAGGATTTTAACTTACATGCTCCTCAAGGGGCGCATAAACGAAAACGGATCATTGGCCGTGGCCAAGGTTCTGGACGGGGAACTACTGCGGGGAAAGGTACTAAGGGACAGAAAGCCCGATCCGGTGGTAAGACTTATGTGGGATTTGAAGGGGGGCAGATGCCCCTCTATCGGCGGCTTGCGCAACGGGGTTTTTCTAACTATCCCTTTAAAAAGGAATTTCAGGTGGTAAACCTTGGGGAACTAGAGGGGCGTTATCATGACGGAGAAACCGTGGATGTAGCTACCCTGAAGCAAAAGGGCTTGATTAAAGGGTCTGTACCGGTGAAGATATTGGGGGATGGGAAATTTACCAAAAAACTCATTTTTAAGATCAACGCGTTGTCTGCTTCTGCTAAGGTAAAGATTGAGCAAGCAACAGGCGGTGGTGCTGTTGATGCATGAACGGGGACGGTTCACAAACCTAGGGGTCGTAGGTAAAGAAGCTCAGATACGGTTATTACTAATGGTTAACGATAAAGTACAGGAACAGTTACATGGCTAATCCAATAGTCGGTATTTTTAGGGTTAAAGAACTGCGGGAACGTATTTTGTTTACCGCATTGATGTTGGCGGTTTTTCGGATTGGCGCCGTGCTTCCCATTCCCGGTATCAACGTCGGGGAATTGAATGCGTATTTTCTTTCTCAACAAAATTCCGGTAATCCTATTGTCGATTATCTTGACTTTTTTGCCGGCGGCGCTTTTTCGAACTTTTCGATATTTATGCTGGGGATTATGCCGTATATCTCCATGTCGATCATTATGCAGCTCCTGCTCATCGTGTTTCCGAGATTAAAGAAGATTTCTCAAGAGGAGGGGGGTAGAAAGAAGATCCAGTCCTATCAGCGGCTTGGAACGGTAGTAGTTTGTCTTATTCAATCTTTTGCGGTTACCCAGTATGCCCAAAGTATTTCCCGGAGTGTGGAAAACCTGTTGAGTATGAAGCTGGTTCCTTTTACCCTTATTGCGATGCTTACCGTAACCGTGGGAACCATGTTTCTCATGTGGATAGGGGAGCAGATCACTCGGCGGGGTATAGGGAACGGGATATCGCTGTTGATCTTTGCAGGAATCGTAGCTCGGCTTCCTCAAGCGATTTGGGAACTGTTTGGCCGTGTACGAAACGGAGACCTCAATCCGGTGTTTGTAATCCTGGTGTTTGCCATGTTTGTGGGAGTGGTGGCCTTGGTGGTATTTGAACAGCAGGGACAGCGGAAGATCCAGGTAAATTATGCAAAACGAGTGGTGGGCAGGCGTATGTACGGCGCCCAAAGTACCTATATTCCCTTTAAGATCAATCCTTCAGGGGTTATTCCGGTTATCTTTGCATCTTCGATACTGACGTTTCCCTTGCAGATCGCTTCCACCATTGGGGGGAATGTGGCATGGCTTGGAACGGTTTCCCGGGTTTTAAGTCCGCATGGATGGTTGTATAACATACTATACGTACTTTTGATCATCTTTTTTGCTTATTTCTATACCCAGGTGAGCTTAAACCCTATAGAAATTGCCAAGAATATCCGGGAGAATGGTGGATCCATACCGGGGATCAGGGCAGAACGGATTGAAGAATATCTTACCAAGATATTAAACAGGATCGTACTTCCCGGTTCGTTTTACCTGGCCTTGATTGCGATAATTCCGACGATCATCCAGTGGTTGTTTAATTTCCCCACATCGATTTCGTATTTGATGGGAGGTACGAGTCTTTTGATTCTGGTGGGGGTTGATCTTGATACCATGAGTCAAATTGAAGGGCTGCTCAAGATGCATCACCATGAAGGACTGACCAAGCGGGGGCGGCTCAGGGGCCGGAATCTTTAACCGTGGGTAGTTTTGCTTACATAACAATTTATCCTGTGTGGAGACAGGAATTATAAAGGGAGTATATGGATGAAAGTCCGAACCAGTGTTAAACCTATTTGCGATAAATGTAAGGTGATTAAACGAAACGGTATTATACGGATCGTTTGTCAAAATCCTAAGCATAAGCAAAAGCAGGGTTAGGAGTAGGTATGGCGCGTATAGCGGGGGTTGACCTCCCTAATAAGCATGTAAACATTGCCTTGACCTATATTTTTGGTATTGGCAGATCCAGTGCGGATGTAATTTGTGTCAAAGCCAAGATAGATCCGCAGCGGCTCATCAACGATCTGTCCGCGGAGGAACTCAATGGCTTACGCCAGCTTATTGAGAATGAATATAAAGTTGAGGGTCGTTTACGTACAGAAATTGCTCTGAATATCAAGCGGCTCATGGATATTGGGTGTTACCGCGGGCTTCGGCATCGTAAGGGTCTGCCCCTTCGAGGTCAGCGAACCCGAACTAATGCCCGGACCCGTAAAGGTAAGAAGAAGACCGTAGCCGGTAAGAAGAAATAAGGGAAGCGGAGGATATAGGGTGGCTGCAAATACAAAGAAGCGGAAAGAGAAGAAGTCCGTATATGAAGGGAACGTATATATTCAGGCTACGTTCAATAATACGATTGTTACCATAACCGATATCATGGGGAATGCCGTTTCCTGGGCGAGTTCTGGAGGGCTTGGATTCAGGGGTGCCAAAAAATCAACTCCTTTTGCAGCACAGACGGTAACAGAAACCGCAGCGCAAAAGGCGATCCAGGTGGGACTTCGGGAAGTACATGTCTATGTTAAGGGGCCGGGAATCGGCCGGGAATCGGCGATTCGTCAGCTGGGAGTATTAGGTATCAAGGTAAAGTCGATCAACGATGTTACGCCGATTCCGCATAATGGTTGCAGGCCTCGCAAAACCAGGCGCATCTAAGGGGGAAAAAGAATATGGCACGATATACCGGACCTGTTTGTCGATTATGCCGGGCAGAACAGAAGAAGTTGATGCTCAAGGGGGGACGTTGCAGAAGCGATAAGTGTCCGATTAATAAGAAGCGGCCTGCACCAGGTAAAGACCCCAAGGCACGGCCAGGGAAGCGGTCGGATTATGGCATTCAGCTCCGGGAAAAACAGAAGCTCAAGAGAATATACGGTATGCAAGAAAAGCAGTTCAGTCTTTTCTTTGAACGTGCCCTTCGTATGAGCGGTATTACCGGGGAAAATCTCTTTGTCTTATTGGAACGAAGACTCGATAACGTGGTATACCGCCTGCGTTTCGCGGTGAGCCGGAGTCAAGCACGACAGATCGTGCTCCATGGTCATGTAACGGTTAATGGGAAACGGGTGAATGTGCCTTCCTATTTGGTTCGGGCTGATGATGTGGTAGAGATTCGGGAATCCGGCAAAGGGCTGGTGGTAATTAAAGATGCCTTAAAGGAATACGGGCGCTCCGGGATTATGCCCTGGCTTTCCTTGGATCCTGATACCATGAAAGGGAAGTTCCTGGCTGCTCCGCGGCGCAGTGATATTACTGACCTTGCGGATATCAAAGAACAGATGATTGTTGAATTATATTCTAAATAAGGAGTCTTCATGGCTCGTAAGAACCTTCTTAAAGGATTTAAACGCCCAAAAAATATCACCTTTGAATATGGTGACTTTAAACCGGACTATGCTAAGTTCACGGCGGCTCCTTTTGAACCAGGATTCGGAACAACGATAGGTAATACCCTGCGGCGGGTACTTCTTTCGTCGATCCAAGGATATGCAATTACCGCTATTAAGATCACCTCCTACGATGCTGCAGGAGTGGGTCACATGGTTTCAAGTGAATTCGAGACCATACCGAATATCGTCGAAGATACCCTAGAGGTCATCAATAACCTCAAGCAAATCCGACTCAAGCTCTCTGCTGATACAGAAGAGGAAGTGTTTCTATACGAATGGTCAGGGAACCGGGAAATCAAGAGTGATGATTTTGAACGGATAGGCCAGGTGGATGTTTTGAGTACGGGTCAGCATATTATGACCCTTATGGATAATGCCCGGATCGAGTTTGAAATTCAGATTGAGCTGGGCCGTGGCTATGTTCCTTCTGAGGTCAACGAACGTTATGTGGATGTGATTGGTACGATTCCCATGGACGCGATTTTCTCTCCGGTGAAGAAAGTGAAATTTGCCGTAGAGCCTACCCGGGTAGGACAACGCAGTGATTATGACAAGCTGTTACTGGAACTGTGGACCGATGGAACTATCCGCCCGGAAGATGCTTTAGCTGAAGCAGCAAAAATTCTCAAGGAGTATCTGTCGGTTTTTATCAATTTTGATGAGAATAATCTAGGGTCTGATGAGGATTTTGACGAAGATGATGAGCGTATCCGGCAGCTTCTTAATACGCCGGTGGAAGAGCTGGAATTGTCGGTTCGTTCATCGAACTGTCTTAAAAATGCCAATATTAAAACCATTGGCGAGTTAACCCGGAAAACCGAGGATGATATCACGAAGACTCGGAACTTTGGGAAGAAGTCTCTCCAGGAAATCAAGGAAAAACTCAAGGAATGGAACTTGAGTCTGGGGATAACCGACCTCAATGTTTTAAGAAACGCGGTAAAGATTACTCCTCAACAACAGGAAAAGGAAGAAACAGATGAAGCATAAAAGAGGGTTTAATCCCTTGGAACGTATGGCGGCTCATCGGAAAGCCCTTCATCGGAATATGGTTACGTCCTTATTTAGATACGAACGGATTAGGACTACCAAGGCAAAGGCCCTGGAAATCCGGCGGAGTGCTGAAAAGCTGATAACCCGGGCAAAAGTTGATTCGGTTCATAATAGGCGGATTGTTTCTAGCCGTCTCTATGATGAAGGCATGGTGGCTAAGTTGTTTACAGATATTGCTCCTCGTATGAAGGAGCGTCCTGGTGGGTATACCCGGATACTCAAACTCGGGGAACGTCCAGGAGATGCAGCAGAAATCGTTATTCTTGAATTGGTTGATTATACCCTCGATATAGAAGGTACTTCGGGTAAGCAGGCAAAAAAAGCCGCCAAGCAAAATTCCAAAAAAACGAAAAAAGCAGATGACGGCGTAAAAGGAACACCGTAAAGGGGATAAGGCAATGTCTAAAGCGCATAGGGGCAAAGGAATCTGGGAACTGTTTTCCCGTGGGCGAGGTCAGTGTCCGGTTTGTAAGCGGAATAATGTAAAGTTGCTGTACGAACAGGAAGCGGGGGATATAAAGGCTAAGGTATGCAAGATATGTAAGGCGGCAATTAAGCATGGCAAGAAGCGTTTAGTCTCTAGTTAAGGTTTATTCAGGAAGAAAAAGGTACTTCTTTTCTTTTGATACCGGTAGGTATAAAGCAGCAGGTAAAGAACCTGAGAGAGCTTATACATACCGGTTTTCATTTTAAAGGGTGATGATGATAGAAGTTTAAAAAATAAAAACCTGTTATGCACAGGCTTTACTAGTTACGGGAGCGACGGGGCTTGAACCCGCGATCTCCGGCTTGACAGGCCAGCGTGATAAACCAACTTCACTACGCCCCCTAAAGATGTTTTTAATATACCCAGAAAAAAAAATAATGTCAAGTACTTGAAACAGGGTTTCCAGGGCAAAAGCAGTTACTTTAAATACCTTTCGCTTACTACTAGACACTTGGTCAGGGGCACTCGTTACCCTCGTAGCATACCCTCTTAAATTCTCGATGGTTTTATGGTAGCATATAGTTTCTTGAGACTCTTGGGTTTCAAGCACTTACATAAGGAGTTATGATTCAATGAGTTATGACAAAACAAAGCAAAAGAAAATTGTCCTTGCCTATTCCGGTGGTTTAGATACCACGGTGATCATTCCTTGGCTCAAGGAAACCTACGATTGCGCTATTGTGGCGGTCTGTGTGGATGTGGGCCAAGAGGCGGATTGGGACAAGATTACCAGGCAGGCATTGGATACCGGTGCCCTTTCATGTTTTGTAGTAGATGTAAAACAAGAATATGTGGAAAACTACCTGTGGCCTGCACTCAAAGCCAATGCCCGCTATGAAGACAAGTACCTCTTGGGAACTGCCACGGCCCGGCCTCTGATTGCCAAGGTTCTGGTGGACTACGCCCGAAAGGAAGGGGCTACGGCCATTGCCCACGGGGCTACTGGTAAGGGAAACGACCAGGTTCGCTTTGACCTGGGGATCATGGCCTTTGCCCCAGATCTGGAGATCATTGCCCCTTGGCGGACTTGGGAGCTACGGAGCAGGGAAGAGGAGATCGAATACCTGGAAAAGCGGCATATCCCGGTACCCATGAAAAAGCAGGATTCCTACAGCCGGGACGATAATCTCTGGCATATTTCCCATGAAGGCTTGGAACTGGAGAATCCTGCTACCGAGCCAGCCCTAGAGCGGATGCTCAAGATGACGGTCCCTCCAGAAAAAGCCCCGGACCAGGCGGTTTACGTGGAAGTATCCTTTGAACAGGGTATTCCCGTAGGACTTAATGGTACTCCATGCAAAGGGGTGGAGTTGATTCAAACCCTCAACAAACTTGGAGGAGCCCACGGGGTTGGCCTGGTGGATCTGGTGGAAAACCGGGTAGTAGGTATGAAAAGTCGGGGAGTATACGAGACCCCTGGAGGCAGTATTCTCTACTATGCCCACCAAGAACTGGAACATATATGCCTTGATCGCCAGACCTATGTTTTTAAACAGCTTGTTGGGATGAAGTTGGGGGAATTGATCTACGGTGGCCTCTGGTTTACCCCACTCAGGGAGGCCTTAAGTGCATTTGTGGATGCTACCCAGAAAACGGTTACCGGTACGGTTCGGCTCAAATTGTACAAAGGTTCCATCTCCTCTGCCGGGCTTAGTTCCCCCTATTCCCTGTACAATCCCAGCATTGCCAGCTTTACCACCGGGGACTTGTACAACCACGGGGATGCCCGGGGTTTCATCAGGCTCTATGGTCTTCCTGTTCTGGTTCGTTCCCTCATGGAACAAGCCCATACTCAGGGAGGAGTCCCGCCTTGTCCGGTACAAGGGGATCCTAAATCCACAGGGACTGCAGGCTGATGCCCGGGAGTACGCCTTCAAAAGGAACTGCAATCCTCTGGTCAGGCAGGCTTGAGGAAAAACCTGCTCCCCAGGCATTTGCCTTTCAATCCTCTATCATGGTGGATAAGCGGCTTGTTTTTGAAGATATCCAGGGCAGCCGCGCTCATGCAGTCATGTTAGGGAAACAGGGTATTATTCCCCAGGATACGGCTGCGGCCTTAGATGCAGAACTCGCCCGGATCGCCCAGGACTTGGAATCAGGCTCCCTGCTGGTTGATCTTGGCGCAGAGGACATTCACTCATTTATTGAAGGGGTCTTAACCAGCCGTCTGGGGGATGCAGGCCGTATGGTTCATGCAGGCCGGAGCCGAAACGACCAGGTGGCTACGGATCTGAGGCTTTACCTCAAACACCGGGTTCCAGATGTATGTGGGGAACTGCGGGAGACCATCCAGGCCCTGCTGGATCATGCTGAAACCTATGCAGATGCGCTGATGCCTGGTTATACGCACCTCCAACGAGCTCAACCGATTACCCTGGGGCACCACTTGGTAGCGTGGTGTACTGGGTTGGTACGGGATTTGGGCCGTTTTACCGATGCCTTGGCCAGGCTGGATACCTGTCCTCTGGGAGCCGGGGCATTAGCTGGTTCAGGGCTTCCCTTGGATCGGGAAGCTACTGCCCAGGCATTGGGTTTTTCCGGCCCGACCCTCAACTCCATGGATTCGGTGGCAGACCGGGACTTTGCGTTGGAACTTGCTGGGGCCGCGGCCATTACCATGACCCATCTTTCCCGGTTCTGTGAGGATATAGTAATCTGGGCCAGTGAGGAATTCAAGTTTATTACCTTAGCCGAGTCATGGAGTACCGGTTCCTCAATCATGCCCCAGAAACAAAACCCTGACTTCGCGGAGCTTATTCGGGGTAAGGCTGGACGAACCGCCGGGAACCTGGTATGCTTGCTCACCCTACTGAAGGGCCTCCCTTATGCTTATGATAAGGATTTGCAAGAGGATAAAGAAGCCTTGTTTGACAGTCTGGACACGGTCTGCACCTGTCTGAGTATGTTCCGGGGGATGCTGTGTACCGCAAGCTTTAATCAGGAGCGTATGGAGGGGGCGCTTATCGGGGGTTTCTTAGAAGCCACTGATGCCGCGGAGTACTTAGTCCGCAAAGGGCTTCCTTTCCGCAGTGCCCATGAAGTAGCCGCCCTGGTAGTTCGGGATTGTATTGCCCACGGGCAGCGGAGTATTACCGATCGCACCCTGGAAGAGCTTAAAAAACGGTCGCTCCTCTTTGAAGCGGATATCTACCACGCTCTCAGTCCCGGGGCTTGTGTGAAGGCCCGAAATGGGGCAGGCGGCCCTGCTCCTGAAGAGGTACGGCGGCAGATAGGGGTCTTACGGGCACATATCCACCGGTAAGGTTTCGGCTGTTTACGACGTCTTGCCTGCCCGGATAAAGACTTTGCGAAGTATTGTTCTATAGGAACGCGACCAGGGCTGACAAAATATCGTAAACAGAATGTTTTCATTTCCAATTATCTTCAAAAGAAATAACCGCGTCAAAGACATAGCGGTATATTAGAAACGGTGAATTGATTCCGTATCATAGGTATCTATGTAGGTGATGGTAATAGTCTTGCGTTTCTTGTCCGGCAAAGATACCGTTCTAATCGCTTCCGTGGGAGTATGGCCGACGATCTGATGGTACCCGGACACTGGCTGTTTTTCCAGGGAATGCGGCCTGATCCATATAGGGCTTTGGGTAATGTCGTCCCCGAAGGGATTTTGTCCGTTAAAAATTAAGATACTGCGGTTTTCGGTAAATGCCTTGTTGATGTCTTCAATAGCAATATAGCCGGCTCCTTTCATCCGCTTCATAAACCACGCGGAAACCCCGGCATGTGAAATGATATAGTGATCCTCCGTAACATACACGACCTTGAGGAGATCCATGTTCTGTTCCAGGATTTGATAAATGTCGTAAAAATGCTTGTCCTGATACCCCGAATACTGCTGGTACGGGACATTCCCCAGATAGTGATAATCGTGGTTTCCCAGACATAGTTTTATCCGCCGGTCCTTCCGCGCCATTTCGCAGAGTTCCCTGAAATTGCGGTATTGCCGGATAAACGGCAGATCATAGCTGTCAAAATAATCCCCCACAAAATAGAATTTCGTGAAGTCCTCTTCAATATAGTGTTTCCAGAAATCCCTGCCGTGAACATCGCCTATGGCTAACCTCATACGCTTCCTTAAAAAGGCTATTGAATCAGGGCCGGTCTAATTTGCCACCCGTGTAGAGGATAAATTTTCTAAAGGGTATTGCGTTTCCAGCCCTTTAGCAACATCAAAGACAATCTTTTTACCGGTATCATTCAACTTATCAACGGTCTCGGCAACCGCCATGGCCCAGGGCGTACATGCCTCACGTTCTTGTCCTTCGCCGGTAACCAGATATTCAACGCTTGTATTCAGGGCTTTGGCGATTTTTACCGCCATATCCGCTCTTGGAAATTTTTTTTTGCTTCGCCAGGTGGAAAGGGGACTGCTTTATTTGTGTCCTGAGGATAACCGGAAGATCCTTTTTTACCAACTCTCCGTACCGGTCCCAGAACAGCTGCGCGTCATATTCCTCTTCAATATCCATATAGTAAAGTATCGGGTCTGGCAAGAAGCCAAATCTGATAAATTTTGCTTGATAATAACGTAAATACGATGTAAATTATAACGTAATTACATTTTTTTGTATTTTTATCCGAATATGACGGAGTCATGATGTTTCCGGCTCAGACTTACCATATTCGGTGCCAGTTACCGGTTAAATCCGGCAAGCCCATAAATCCGCCGCCTGCGGAAAGGGTATTCTGATCTACACTATGTCGTCATCTCGTATCGCCAAAAACACCCTGATACTCTACTTCCAGCTGACAATGGCAATCTATGTACTGATTAGCGTTGTTTTTTTATTGTTTCAGAAACCGTGGGCGTGTGGAAGATGTCGGCCTTATTCTTCTACCCGCACGAATTGCACACGCACGTTACGCGGAGCGTCCGGGTAGGGTGGGACAAGCAGCGTAACGTGTGTATTACCTGAGTCAAATTGGTAGATGCTTGCCCAGCGGATGCCGTAGAGGTACTCAAGCGGCGAATCGGTAAAGTCACATTCAATACGGAGGATGGATGCGCCAGTAACGCGGTCCGTGCTTTCCGACCAGAGACCGTCGGCATCAAAGTAAAGTTCCCCGCTATTTGCAGCCACAGTTACACTAACGATACAGGTTCCGCCCTTGATGAAGATAATCTCGTAGAGGTCGCTGCGGCGCGCGCCCTGCGGGTCGGCGTAGTTTACCCGTCCCTGCCAGCGTTCCGTTGCGGGAAGGAGGAAGGGAGACTGCTGTGCGAACAACGGCGCGGTGGACCGGACAAGAAGGACGGCACAAAGTTTGTCATGTTTCACGGGTGCACCTCAGCATAGCGGAACCGGGCGGTTGTCCGCCCGATTCTCTCTTTCATTCGACTATATTGATACGCGCCCGGTAGACTTCGTTTTTTCCATTCGCGTCGGAGACAAAATATACATTGTTGTTTTTATCCCAGCTTGGAGAAGTGGCGTTTACATTTCCACCGGTTAACGGGGACAGACCGGTTCCGTCGGCTTTCATATAGTATATCTGCCATTTTGAATTCCGCTTTATCACCGCCTTCTTACCCTGAGTGCCGGTAACTTTTGCTTCCGCGCCTTTTTGAAATAGAATATACTGTCCGTCTCCAGAATATGCCGGGTAGGCGCAGTTATAGCCGTCTGGATCGTTATAAAGCTCCGATACCTGGGTACTCTCCGCATCCATTTCATAGATGTTGCCTTGGCGAATAAACAAAAATTTGTTCTCGAAGGGATGCCACGAAGGGGAATAACCCTCGCCCAGAATGGTATATTCGTTGCCGTTGTCCCTCATGGAGACAAGCTGCCTTTGGAGAGGATCGTGCGTCACGGTATTGCAAAGAACTACGCCGTCGCGGACCGACGGCCACGATTCACCGAATCCAGATGTATTTCTGGTAACGTAGGTTTTGCCGCCTCCGCCTATGGTCGATCGGATTAGTTTATAGGAGTCGCTTTCAAGGGTTACATACATAAAGGTGCTGCTGTTCTCGTACCACGCCGGGGCGAATCCATCTTTGATTAAGGTCGTCTTTGCGGGACTGTTTACGTCCCGCAGCAACACAATATTCCGAAGACCATCGTCCTTTTCCCTTTCGCAGTATATCAGTTTGGTCCCATCAGGGGAAATAGCCGCCCAGTCTTTAAACAAGCCGTCGTTGGTTATCCTGCTTACGTTCGACAACAGTGCGGGATCCCAAAAGGTAACTTCCTCTCCTGTTTTTCTTGTTCCAGATAATCCGGCGCATCCGTCAAGCAGAAACACCGCCAAAACTACAAGCACCATCGCTTGCTTTTTCATAAAAGCCCTCCAGTTCTCGTTTATCCATATCTATACGGATATGTTCTTTTATAGCCGCCATAAGGCGGCATAAAATACGTAATTCAAAACCCGGAACGCGCAATCCGGAAGCCGGTCGTGTTGTTTTTCTCCCGCGGAACGCCGTAATCCCGGTTGGTCACGAGCAGCCTCCCGGTGTTTTGAAAACTATGACCCCGTCTGACCCGGGTTGTGCCGGAACCGGGGCCCGGGGGATTCGACTGCGCGTCCCGGCCGTAACTGCCATACCAGTCCCAGCACCACTCCTGTACGTTGCCAGTCATGTCGTAGAGGCCGTAACGGTTCGGCGCAAGCTGCCCCACCGGGTGCGTCATCCGGCCTGAATTGCCACCAAGCCAGCCGTCGATCCATTCCCCGCAGGCGTACTCCCATTCCGCCTCCGTGGGTAACCGGTAGCCGTTTGCGCCCCGGTTCCACGTGACGTTCGCACCGCTTATCGTATACGCCGGCGTTACATTTGCCGCCCGGCTCACGCGGTTGCAAAATTCCACCGCGTCAAGCCAGCTCACCGTTTCCACCGGCAAACCGCCGCCCCGAAAAGCGCTAGGATTGCTCCCCATCACCGCCTCGTATTCCGCCTGGGTCACTTCGTATTTCCCGATGCGGAAATCGCCCAGGCTCACCTGATGTTGGGGCCGTTCATTGGTATTGCCCTGCCCGGCGGCGCTGCCCATCATATAGGTCCCGCCGGGGATACGCGCCATGTTCCCGTCAATCCCCCGTATCGTTTCCCGCAGGGAAAAATCGCCGCCTGCATTAGCCGGCGGAGACGCTGTCTGAACGGCGGAACCGGATCGGGTGCCGTTTTTGTAGCCAAGGGCCTGGAGGAAACGGTCGGTAAACTCCTCCATTACCGAGCGGGCCTGGTTTAGCCGCTCGAATTCAACATCACTTGAGGCCATCTGTTCGGCGGTGTTGAGGTCTATCATCCGAGCGGTTACAAAATAAAGGCCGTCCATCTCGTCAATTTCACCGGTCAGAATATAATCAGCCCCCGCCGCTGAGCCGAGCCGGGCAGTCTTGTCCGGGTCCGACCAGTCGCTCATCTGGAACTGGTGTTCCGCAAGTATCGTGTCAAAGTCTTCCCGGGTTACCAGAGTAACCGCCCCGCTTGCGCCGATCCGGCTGCGGATAAGACCGGTTACAATCCGCGCGTTATCGGCGGATACCGCCTGTCCGTTGACCAACTGCTGAACCACAACCCGGCCTTTCTGCTGGGAAAACAGCGGGACTGCCGCAGCAAACAAAACGAAAAAAACAGCGGCCGCTGTTTTTTTTACGAACGGCATTCCCGGTTTACTCCACGCCTGCGAGCGCGGCTAGGGCGGCGATGTAATCCGCGTCCGCCCTTGTAACGCCGGCGGCAGCGATTTTCGCGCTGTCCCCGGATTGGTAGGCAGCCCGCTGTTCGACTGGACTTTGCCCGGGCGCGTTAAGCGCGTTTAACTGCGCCCGCACTTCCTCGCGGAACACCTGTTCGTTTTTTTCCTGTTCGCTTTTGGTTTCGGCGTCTATTTCGGCGAACATCCCGGCAATTTGTCTTTTGGCTTCCTGCTGGGGAACATTGTCCGCGATGTCGTACAGGTATTTCGCCACCAATTTGGACCACACATCACGGTCGCAGGCGTAGACGACGTAATACATATAGACCTTTGTGTTTCGGCCCTGAGAATCGGTGGTTTCAAGCAGCTGCCAAAAGTCCGTTAGGCGATCCTGTCCGGCTATGTCGACTTTTGTCTTGGCCGCTGCGTCCTGCACAACGGCAAACTGATCGTCGCTTTGCAGCGAGATCGCCGCCCTGCTCAACACCGACTGCTTCAACTGGTTGGCAAGGCGCGCCGCGTACTGCACATCAGCGATAGTCTGCGCGGCGTTGAGCCTGTCGGCGCGGGCAACGCCCACCTTCAAGACCTTATCTCCGGTGATCTGCCAATTGCTCTTGAATACCGAAAAGCTACCGCGCACCGCGGGAAGCAGCCAGGGCGGGGAAGCGTCCTCTCCCAGGCCGCGATCCTTCCAGTCCAGTACCCGCTGTTTGTCCGCCGTCCTGAGCGCCTCTTCCGAAGCCCGCTGCGTCTGAGAGAGGGTTTCCCTCTCCTGCTGTGTTTGTTGGGTTGGCGTGGAAGAACAAGCCGCTATGATCAATGCGAGAGCCGTCACCGTTTTTATCATTACGCTCATTTTCATCGTAATCCTCCTCATTTTCCTAATGCTTTATGTAACTCAAGCGGAAACTCCGCGTTGATGTTTTGTGCAATGGTCCGCAGGGCGCGACCGATGGCATCATCCATAGAATGGGGATGACGGACCGCGGCGTAGGCTTTGCGCCAGCTTACCACCGGCGAACCGTCCTGGGCCTTAAAAACGATGGCTACTTCCGGCTCTACAATAAAATTGTTCGCCCCCTTCGATTCGTTTGGCGTAACAATTATTTCCAGCGTGTAAACCCCGCCGTTCCCGACGATGGCAAAGCCTTCGTTCTTGACCGCCTCCGCCGCCCGGTAACTAAGGGAACGGAAACGCTCGTCATTGATGCTTACGCCGGTCGTAAGCCGCACCTTGTTCACGTCGATGGCGGTATCAACGCGGGGCAACGCCGCACCGATGCCCCGGTAATGATCCGACGCGGATGGGTTGACCAGCACGGCGATTCCGACAAGTTTTTCCGCCAAGACGGCACTTTCACGGGCCTCCCGCAGCCGGGGAATGGCGGCCATTGGGTGAGGGCTGTTTTCGTAGCGATTAAGGAGTTCGTTGACCCGGGTAAGGCAGGCGGCGATCCGCATATCGTAGACTTCAAGCACATCTTCCCGGTCGATGTAGGCCAGAACACGGACATTACCGCTTTTCTCGAAGTAAGTCTCGGCAAAACGGACGCCGAAAAAATCCGCCTCAGAAGCGACAACGGCTTTCTGACTTAGGGCGGTGTTTTCCGCCGGGCTGTGAAGCGTTTTCTCGTAGGTGTACCGCAGTTCCTGGGTATCGTCCACCGTGGTTTGGAAAAACCGGCTCATCTGGGCTAATGCCCGGGTCCGCGCCTCCTCCTCGCTGCGGCCCTCGCCTGTGCCGGTCAGGTACCGGTCCGACGGGTAGGCCAGCGCCTGACGCGTTACCCAGCGGGGCGCTTCCTGGGGGAAAACAGCATTCGTAAGAACAAAGAAGATGAAACTTATCCATACTCTTTTATACGGAATCAATAAAAAGAAAAGAAAAAACCGGAACTTACACCATGAATCTCCTAAATGTTTATCGG
>JAISGE010000129.1 GCA_031263265.1 Treponema sp. | reverse complement strand
CCCGCCCCCCCGGGCCCCACGGGGGCGGCGGGGATCTTTGTGGTTCGCCGTAACCTCCGACCCCTAGCCCACCTACGGGATAAGCATTCCTTTAAAGCGGAAAATGGCCGAGACGGAGGAGGTTCTGGCCGGTATGGTAGACAGGGGGAGGATGTGCGTATTCCCCTGCCCCCGGGAACCCTGTTGAAGGATCCTGAGACCGGAGCACTTATCCGAGATTTCGGGAAGCAGGAAAAGGATTTTGTATTCCTCAAGGGAGGAAACGGAGGCTGGGGTAACATACACTTCAAGTCTTCGGTACAACAGGCCCCTCTTAAGGCCTTACCCGGAAAAGAGGGGGAACGTCGGGCGCTTCGGGTTGAACTACAACTCTTGGCTGATATAGGTTTTGTGGGCTTTCCTAATGCAGGCAAGTCCTCCCTCCTCAACCGGTTTACCAATGCCCGGCCCAAGATTGCTCCCTATCCTTTTACCACTAAAATACCCAACCTGGGAGTCCTTACCCTAGATGATAGGGATATCATCCTGGCGGATATTCCGGGAATCCTGGAGGGGGCATCCCAAGGGGTGGGGCTGGGGATTCGTTTCTTAAAACATATTTCCCGCACTGCCGCGCTTGCATTTTTAATCGATCTTGCTGAGGATACGTATCAGGAGGCTTTTCCTATTGTATACAAAGAACTCGCTGCATTTTCCCCGGAATTGATCCAAAAACCCCGGGTATTAGTGGGTACTAAACTGGATATACCCGGGGCAGAGGATCGTTTAGTCCAACTCAAAAAGGCATATTCCAGCGAAAAAGTGGTGGGTATTTCGGTTTTTTCCGGAGCAGGCATCCCGGAATTAGCAGCCTGTATGGGATCCCTGGTTTGTATCCCTGAAGTTCACGAAGAGGTTCAAGCCCTATGAAACTCGCGATCCTCGGGGGTAGTTTTAATCCGGTACACATAGGCCATTTGGTATTGGCAGATACGGTTCTGAGCACTTTGGGCTATGACCGGGTTATTCTGATTCCCACCTACCAATCTCCTTTTAAGCAAGGCGCGATAGGGGGAAGCCCTCAGGATCGTCTAGACATGCTCGCTGCATCAATTCCCGGGGATCCCCGGCTTACCATGGACGATTGTGAAATCAAACGGAAAGGAGTTTCCTATACGGTGGATACCATCGCGGATATCATGACTCGGTACCGTCCTGAGGGAAAACTAGGGCTTGTATTAGGGGATGATCTGGCCGGAAGTTTTCTTGCATGGAAACGGGCTTCGGAAATTATTGACCAGGTGGATATCATCATCGCACAGCGTATTACTGCAGGAGCAGAACGTTTTCCCTATCCCCATAAACGGCTTAACAATGCCATTATCGAGATATCTTCAGCGGTCCTGCGGGAGCGGATCCGGAATCATGGTAATTGGCGTTACCTGGTACCTGCCGGGGCTCGGACTATCATTGAGGAACGGAAGCTTTATGGATACTTCCCTCTTGAGGTCGGTGCTCCGGTAATTTCCGCTGGGCCGGGTGTCTGGGGCCTCATTAGCGGGGTAGAAGCTGCAGTACGCACTACGGTAAGTTTTTCCCGGTTTCTCCATTCCCGGAATACTGCGCTTCTCTCGTGGGATCTGTGTAGGCGTTTTGGACTGGATCCTCAAGCAGGGTACTTAGCAGGCATTGCCCATGATATATGCAAGTCTTTGGGGGATGCGGAAATGCTCAACTGGGCCCAGATGGACGGGAAGGATATTGATGCCATTGAACGGAAAAAACCCTCTCTGCTGCATGGCAGGGCTGCCGCGGTAGTACTTGAGAACCGGTTTAACATCCATGACGAAGCTATCCTGGAAGCTGTACGACTCCATACCACCGGAGATAGGGGAATGGGACCCTTGGCAAAGGTGGTATATATTGCGGATAAGCTTGAAATTTCCCGGGATGATCTGGCTCCTGGGATCCGGGAACTGAGGGAAACCGCGGATCTGGATCGGCTTTTTGCAGCGGTTTTAGAAGAGACCGTAGGGTATCTCCGTTCTCAAGCACTGGATATTTCCGAGGGAACTTTGCGCCTTTTTGAGACCGTACACAAAAGGAACAGCCGGTGAAGAGAGCAAAAGTTGATGCTAGTGCGTTTCTTTTGGGAACTATCGTGGTACTCCTGAGTGCAGGGATCTTTATCACGGTAGTGGCCTTACGGGCCGACCCCATTGAGGGGGTGCTTACCGGAGACCGGGTCATCAATACCCTTTTTGTCATTGAAGGGGATGCCAAACCCCTGGGTACCTATGTGCTCATGTATTATCCAGCTACTAAACGGGCAGCGATCTTTGATATACCTGGTGAATTGGGTTTGATTCTCCAGAAGATCAACCGGGTTGATAGGATCGATACGGTCTATGATCCTGAAAAACTCACTACCTTTGAACAGGAGATAGAACGGCTTTTGGGTATTGATATCAGTTTTTCCTTGGTTTTGAATACCCAGAATCTCCGCAAGGTGGTTGACTTGATTGAAGGGGTAGAACTCTTCATTCCCTCTCCGGTGGAAATCTATCAGGAATCACAGCCTATACTCTTCCCTTCTGGGATAACCCGGCTGGATGGCGATAAGGCTACAAGCTATGTTACCTATGAACTCCCTAATGAAAATCGGGAACTCATAACCTTCCGCAGACAGCGATTTTTTCTGGGGTTTCTTAAACGGTTAGGGGAGAAAAACGAGATACTCAAGACCCCGCTGGTAGCCCAATCTTATCAGACTATGCTCATGACCGATATGAATCAACGTATCAGGACCAGGCTTTTTGATGAATATGCCGGGGTCGATATGGACAGGATAAGTATACAATCGGTAGGAGGGAATATTCGGGAGGTTTCAGGGCAAACCCTCTTGTTTCCCTACTATGACGGTAGTCTCATCAAAGAAATTGTGCGGCAAACTCTAGGAGGGCTCACCCGGAAAGTGGAGGGGGCGTTTACTGAACGGGTCTTTACGGTGGAGGTCCTCAATGGGACGACGGTCAACGGCCTTGCCGGGAGAACTGCAGAACTGTTGCAGGGGTTTGGCTATGATGTCATCGCCATTGGTAATGCAGATCGTATCTACGAAGCCAGCCTCATTGTCGATCGATCAGGCAATGAGAGTATGGTCAAGACGCTGGGGGACATTATCCACTGTAAAAACATTCGAGTTGAAGCGCAGCAAAACACCAACTTGGAAATGGAAATGACCATGCAAAATGTGGAATATAGATCTGATTTTACCCTTATCATCGGGAGTGATTTTAATGGACGATATGTTTCAGACGGATAAAAAATCTAATTCGGTATATACCGTGGCCATAGAACTAGGTACCCTACTGCGGGATTACCGGGGAGGCGATGTGTTGGTTATGGATCTGCGGGAACTCAATGGGTGGACTGATTTTTTCGTAATCGCCACGGTAACCAGTACTACCCATTTACAGGGCTTGGAACAGCATATCAAGGAGTTTTCCCGGGAAAAGGGTATGGATATACTCAGGCGATCTCCTCGGTCTGCCGCACATTCACGCCTTGCAGGTAACGAGGAATGGCGCATTATCGACCTGGGGCTCGTGGTGATTCACCTCATGACTGCGCAGACCCGGGCCTTTTATGAACTAGAACGGCTCTGGAGCGCTGCTGCCATTATTTTTCAGGAGTAAGCCTCGGTTAATCGGTGATTAAAGGAATCTGTGGGACTTTGGAGATTTTTTGTATCATGAGCTAATTTCAAAACTAACCGGGTTTTGAAATTGGCTCAATGAACTGCAAAAATATACACGTTTGAGCAAAGCCCCACAAGTTCCTAGAGACGACCACGGTTGCGGCTATTCATCAAAATCTTCGTCCTCGAAATCATCGTCGAAATCTTCTTCGTCAAAATCTTCATCGAAATCATCGTCGTCGAAGTCATCGTCAAAATCTTCGTCGAAGTCATCGTCTAAATCGTCAAAATTATCTTCTTCGCCGATATCTTCATCTTCGTCGTCCTCTTCATCAAAGGCAAGGATAGGATAGGAGAAATGGTCAGTATCATCTAAGGAGTACTGCCAAGGCTCGGGGGAAGAGACGCTCCAGAGGGCCATCAAGGTAGGCATTTCTGACGAGTATAACTCGTCAGGCGAATAGGACTCATCTAAGGGGATCCGTCCTGAAATTCGCTGGGTATTTATAGTCTCGTACAGAATCATAACAAGCTCCATTTGGTTTTAATTTCTCTTGAAACATAAGTGAGATATTTAGCATCTGTCAACTGGTTCCCATAGAATATTTTACCAAGAATAGGGGATAAAAAATAGTTTCTATAAGATTATATTAAATTGGTTTTAGGAGTTTCAATACGGCTGAGACCCTACTTTACTTGCCGCGGTATTTTGGGTATATTCTTAGATTATAAACATTGGCCTGAAACAGAGACGTGAAGGAGGCTATACTGAGAATCGAAGCACCTTGCAAGATCAATGTGCATCTGCAGGTGAAAGACCGGCGGCCTGATGGGTACCATAACTTGGAGAGTATTTTTGTAGCCTTGGCTTTTGGGGATACGCTTTGGGTTGATCAGACTGAGGAAGCAGGAGCCTGTACCATCCTGATGGATTGGCCATTCGCAGGAATGGTCCCGGAAGAGGGAGTGCTTCCCCTGGAAAAAAACACCATTTACCAGGCGATATCCCTTTTTAGGGTTCAGACGGGATTTACAGGAGGTATTCGCGTCCGGATAGAAAAGCGGATACCCTTAGGAGCCGGTTTGGGTGGAGGTTCTTCAGATGCAGCTTCGATGCTGAGGGCTTTGCAGTTCCTGATTGCCCCGCAATTGTCTCAGGATCAGTTGTTGGAAATGGCCTTAGCCCTGGGGAGTGATGTCCCGTTCTTCTTGTGGGGTGGAGTGGCCTTGGTATCTGGTCGTGGGGAACGGATTCTGCCCATTACGGTTCCTGAGGGGCTATGGGTAGTGCTGGTATATCCAGGGTTTTCAAGCAATACTGCCGAGGCTTTTCGCTTATTAGACCGGGTACGACCAGAATCGAGTTTAGGGAAGGATGCGGGTGTTACTGAGTTGATAAGTGCCCTGGGGAAAAATCCAGGATCCTGGCCTTATAAGAATGATTTTTTGCAGGTATTTTTGGATGCAGGGGATCAGGAACAGGCAAAGATATATCAGAGGGTGGTGCAGGACCTCAAAGGTTTGGGAGCGGATTTTGTCGGGTTGTCCGGAGCAGGATCGGTCTGTTTTGGTGTATTTGATGATGAAGGAGCAGCAAAAAAAGCAGGAGCGGTACTTTCGGAGAGGCAAGGAGGACTGAATCAAAGATATTTTATACAGGTAACGTTTCTACTTGCGTATTTGGCTCATGGGGTAGTACAATGAATAGTAAGTCGTTCTGGACCGACCGAAGGGAGAGGCCTCATGGAGATAACCGATATCAGAGTCCGTAAAGTGACCGGCGAGGGAAAATTAAGAGCATATGTAACGGTTACATTTGATGACTGTTTTGTAGTGCATAATATTAAGATTATCGAAGGAAAAAGCGGAGTGTTTATTGCTATGCCGAGTCGGAAAACGAGGAGCGGGGAATATAAGGATGTAGCCCATCCAATTCACCCTGATTTTCGTACTGAGTTACAAGCCCGGATCCTGGATAAGTACGATTTTGGGTATGGACCAGATGATCTGTCAGTAGAATTATAAGGGCATTTGAAACCAGGCGCTCTGGATGGAGCAATAGGGTAAGCATAATCGCTATTTAAGAGGAATAATAATTTATTGGGACGTAGGCAAGTGGTAAGCCACCGGGTTTTGGCTCCGGCATGCACAGGTTCGAACCCTGTCGTCCCAGGAAGGAGTAAGTATGAGTCAAGTTATTTTGACGGCTCGGAATAGGGCTGTTACTGGTTCCGGGGCAGCTCGCCGGATCCGTCGTAGCGGTCGGATACCAGGGGTGTTATATGGACGTTCTGGTCAAGCCCGAGCTATTGATCTGGATGCTCAGGAATTTGTAAAGGGCATCAAAAATATTTCTGAGAGTACCATTGTAACGGTGGAAATTGAGGGAACCGCTTATAATGCCTTTGTAAAAGATACCCAGCGTAATATTAGAGACGGTAATGTACTACATGTTGACTTTTATGAAGTGGAAAGTGGTGTTATGCTTCGGGCTAAAGTTTCGGTTCATATCCATGGAAACCCGGTAGGGGTTCGGGAAGGGGGTACTCTTGAATCGCCTCTCCATGAAGTAGAGGTAGAATGTCTGCCTAAAGATCTACCAGAACGGATTGAGGTGGATGTGTCTGAACTTAAGATAAATCAGTCGATCCATGTGCGGGATCTTGCCCTGGGTGAGGGGGTGAAAATCATTTCTGGGGTGGATCAGGTAGTAGCCTTAGTGAAATTTGCCAAGGCTGAAGGCGTTGCCTCCGAGGAAGGGGGGACCGATGCAGTTTCCTCGGAAACTGAAACTAAAGCCTAATTTTTCTGAACGGACCTATAGCGATCGCCTATGGTTTCAAGTCCTCAGAATCCTCCATCTTTGAGTGAGTCAATTTGTCTTTCTTTCGAACGTGCAGTAGCGGTTGGTTTGGGAACATGGCCTAAAGGAACGGTGTTGCTTGCTGCGGTTTCTGGGGGTGCTGATTCTACCGCGTTATTGGTAGCTGCGGCTGCATTATGTCAAGCCGGTGGATATAAACTGCATTGCCTGCATGTAGAGCATGGCATACGGCCTGAAGTAGAACGTCAAGGGGATGCTTGGGCGGTACAGGGCTTGTGTAAAACGTTGCATGTTCCGTATCACCTTATTGCTATACCTCCAGGTATAATCTTTCATACTGCAAAACAGGGTGGTTTAGGATTAGAAGGGACGGCGAGAGTTTTTCGCCACCGAGCGTGGAACCGGGAGGTTCGTAGGATCCGGGCGGCCCGGGTCCTTGTGGCTCATACCCAAGATGATCTCCTTGAGACGGTGCTCATGCGGTTTCTCCGTGGCTCAGGTCCAAGAGGGCTTGCACCTATGAGCCGGGAAGTAGGGCGTATTTTGCGGCCCCTTTTGTGCCTTACCAGGGCTGATGTGTTGGCGTATCTTGCAGCCCGGGGTATAGGGTTCAGAACCGATACTACCAATGAGGATATCCGGTATCTGCGCAACCGAATTCGGCACAAGCTCATTCCCTGTTTAGATGTGTTTTTTCCTGGATGGAAGAAAGCGGTTTTACAAGGAACGAATATCCAAGGCATGACCGCGGATTTCCTTACTAAGGAAGCGCACAATCGGATACGGTGGGATTTGTCCTCAGGGGAGGATGGGGGTATTGAGACTGAAGCGGAAGTGTTTTTCGCGCAGCCTGAAATAATCCGTGAAGAGGCCCTCTTTCAAGGCGTGGATAGATTAGTCCGGGGTAGCACCAAAACAAAAGGTGGGGATCTAAGGTTTATGCCGGATCCGCTTCATATCTCTGAAAAGCGCTTAAAGAACAAGGTACCCCGGCGGGCCAGCCTTAGACGCTTCACCGGGGGAGGCATTAAAGCCTTAGACGCGGGGCCTCTACGGATTGAAAAGCACGGGCCTCGTATTACCTTGATCGATCACCGGCGAATCAGGAATAGGGCCATTGCCGGGTTTGCTTTGGTGATACAAGAACCAGGGGTCTACTGGTTCAAAAGTATGAAGATTGTATGCAGGGTTTCCTTACCGGGAGACGCGCAACAGGAAAACGTGTTTTTTTCTGCATACCTTCCTCTGGTTTTCAGAGAGCCTGCTCAATATGATTATAATAGTATGGGACTTGATAGAATTCGGTATTCGGGGTATGGTTCAAGGTATCCTGATAAGAGTAGATCCCCTGGTATTATGGTAGAGGATGTTAAGGGTCTGCTTGGCTTTATTGATACGGATACCAGGGAACTTACGATTGAAGTATGCAGGCCAGAATAGGTCCTGAGCATATTTTATAGAAGCAAATATACGATATGAAAAGCTATGCAGGGAAGAAGAGGGTAAGCCTAAGGGTGTATCTTTTTTGCCATAGTTCCAGGGGGATTGATGCCTAACGATAAGAATGATAAGACGCCTCAGCGTCCAACGCAGCCTCGTCCGAATCTGCGGACCAGTAAACCTAACCCCTTTGCCTTGATTTTTTTTCTCCTCATGGCAGGACTTTTTGTGGCTTATTTCTTCAAAGGGGATAGTCGGCCTATTCAAGAAATACCTTATTCGACTTTTACCAATCATCTTGAACGAAATGACATTACCGCAGTTAAAATTCTTGATAATAGTACTATTGAAGGAACCCTCCAGGGCGGATCCGGGGATCAGGTGCATTTTAAGACCCTCATCCCCTATCAGGATCCTGGACTGCTTCCGGCGTTACGGGAAAAAGGTATCAATGTCTCAGGAGCGGTTAGCGGCCTTTCTCCGTTACGGCTGTTGTTTGAATTTCTCCCGTGGATTATCGGGTTTGGATTTATCTGGTTTATGTTCAGAAACATGCAGGGTACCGGAAACAAGGCCTTTCAATTTGGTAAGAGCCGGGCCAAGCGGTATCAGGAGGAAGGGAAGAAGGTAAGCTTCGCGGATGTGGCTGGCCAACGAGATGCCAAATACGAACTTGAGGAAGTGGTTTCTTTCTTGAAAAATCCCCAAAAATTCACCAAAATGGGAGCTCGGATTCCCAAAGGGGTACTTCTGGTGGGGATGCCGGGAACCGGGAAGACCCTCATGGCTCGGGCTGTAGCTGGCGAAGCTGGGGTGGCTTACTTCCATATGTCAGGTTCAGATTTTGTAGAGATGTTCGTAGGGGTGGGGGCAAGTCGTGTCCGGGATCTCTTTGAACAGGGTCGGCGCAATGCCCCCTGTATTATCTTTATTGATGAACTGGACGCGGTAGGCAGGACCAGAGGTGCGGGGTACGGCGGTGGCCATGATGAGCGGGAACAGACCCTGAATCAATTGCTGGTTGAGATGGACGGCTTTGATTCCAAAGATGGGGTCATTATTTTGGCAGCTACCAATCGGCCAGATGTACTGGATCCTGCCCTGCTCAGACCTGGTCGTTTTGATCGGCAGGTGGTGGTGGCTATGCCGGACATCAAAGAACGGGAAGCCATCCTCCAAATTCACGCTGCCAAGATCCCCTTAGGTTCTGATATCGACCTTGTCCGGATTGCCCGGGCAACTCCGGGTATGAGCGGTGCAGACATCGCCAACCTCGTGAATGAAGCAGCTCTTTTTGCTGCACGTAAGGATAAAGCCAAGGTAGAAATGCCTGATTTCGAAGAAGCCCGGGACAAGATCCTTATGGGAGTGGCCCGGAAAACCTTGGTCATCTCTGATAGGGAACGGCGTATGACTGCCATTCACGAGGCAGGACATGCGTTGCTCCACTATTTTCTTAAGAACGCGGATCCTCTCCATAAAGTAACGATTGTTCCTCATGGAAGAGCCTTGGGTATGGCCATGTCCCTCCCGGAAGAAGATAGTTACAGCCGGACCCGGGGTTGGATCGAAGACCGGATCGTCATCTGTTACGGAGGCTGGATCGCGGAAAACCTCTTTTATGAAGAAACCACCACCGGAACAAAACAGGATATCCAGCAGGCTACTGAGATGGCCCGCCACATGGTCTGTGAATGGGGGATGGCTAAAGAACTGGGGCCGGTGGCCTATGGCCAAGAGGATGAACCCATTTTTCTGGGTAAGGAAATAGCCCGGCACAAGGATTATTCTGAGGCTACTGCCCAGCGTATTGATGAGGCAGTGAAAAAAATACTGGAGACTGCCAAAGATCAGGCCGACCAGATACTGAAAGCTCATAAAGTGGAGCTTGAAAAGCTCGCTGAGGCCCTTATATCCCGGGAAACCTTAGTGGATGAGGAAGTACGAGAACTCTTGAAGTTTCCTCCCCGGGAACATTCCTCTGCCCTGATTGCTTCTGCAGGGAGTCTGGGGTATGCCTCCATAGCTAAAAACATCAAAGAGGGATGATATGCAGGGCTATCGAGTTGTCCTAATCCTGAGTGCGGTGCTGATTCTTACTATGCCGGGGTATGCGCAGAATACCCCGGAGAGAGGAGATCGGGCAATAGCGGAAAAATACGTTGTCTGGGCGCAGCGGGCCATTGATCAGGGGCGTTGGGCCGAGGCTCTGGTTGGCTTGGAACGGGGGATGGACTTTTCGGATGTTTCATCGGATATGGCATATCTTCTTGCCTTGACCCGGTTCCATGAGGGTAAGCCTCTTGCGGGGGTACTTGAAGCGGTTCAGCGGGCCATAGCAACCCAACGCTGGAATAGCTATGCTCCTGGTTCAGCCATACTGCTCGAAGCGGAAACCTTTATCCAATTACGCCGGTATGCTGATGCGTTGGATAGGCTTGCCCGACTTTCCCCAAGTCCTGAGGGGGTATATCTCAAACTTCGGGCTCTCCAAGGGCTGGGTAATCGAGAGGCCTTTAATCGGCTTATGGCTGAAGCCCTGGAAACCTATCCCCGGAATCCTCGGGTGTTTCGGCTCCTCTTTAGTTTTGCCCAGGATTGGCAGCCCACAGAAATCGAACGGGATCTGATGACCGTGGCTTTGAGACGGCTTCCGTTCTTACTTGAGGCGGATCAGGATCTGGCCTATATAGCTGCTCCTTTTATTGAGGATATTGAAGAAGCCCGCCGGATGGTAGGAGCATACCGAGGGATGCATAGGGGTGTTGCTGGTTCTATTGGTCCGGCATTAAACCTGGGGCTTATTGATGGAAGTACTGCAGTAGACGAACTTTTTGCCGTTGCTGCTGAGGGACCAGGAAAAAGGTTGGATAAAGCCCTACTCAGTGGAGTATGGAAGCTGCTGAGAACTCCAGCAGAACAGGAGTATTTTAGAAACAAACTGGTACGGTTTTCTGGACTTATAACTGAAGACGTGGATAACGATGGTTATAATGAGTCGGAAGTCTGGTATGAAGAGGGAATGATTCGCCTTTACACCTATGACGGGAATCAGGACAGATTGCCTGAATTGACGGTGTTTTTTGAGTCCGGTATTCCGGCGCGGGCAGAGATGGTAAAAGCGCCTGAATTTCTGGGAAGGCAAGATACTTTTGGCTATCCTTTAAATACTCAGGAACAGGACATGCTTACCATACAATGGGAACAGTACCCTGCAGTATTAGCGGCTCAACTGGAGGGGGCTCATTACTTGATGAAGCCCTTTGAGTTTTTCTTCTTACCGGTATATTTGAAGCGACTGGAAAGCGGCGTATTATGGTATCCTGAACAAGATCTCTTTACGAGAAGCATCTCAAAGCAGGCATTACTTTCATTTGCGGCATCTATTGAACGGCCCAGCCAGGAATTTGCCGGAGCCATTGAACGGGTTGAACTGGAACAGGGTATACCGCAACGGGCTTCGGAGCTTTTAGGCGGTCGTATTGTCTCAACAACTGAGTTTTATCGGGGAAGACCCCGGATACAGCGGATCGATCTTGATGCAAACGGTTATTTGGAAACCACCAGGCATTTCCGGGTAACCGGTGATGTTCCTGTGGATAGGGCAAACTCTGTTGGTTTGTGGGCTTTGAGCAGTCTCATCGAAGTTTCTGAAAGTGATTGGGACGGAGATGGCCTTTTTGAATATGAGGAGCACTATGGGTATGCCGCTGATAGTGAAGGATCTGGTCTTACTATTGAGCGGATCCTGCATTTTTGGGATATAGACCGGGATGGAACCCGGAAGTTTTCCGAGCCCCTATCCTACCGAATCCAAGACTGAGGATAGAGCACAGAGAATACCGTTTCCCGGAGGGGGGATGGAAAAGGATTAAAGGTATGTACGGTAAAAGAAATCCCCCATGGTTTTTATGGGTAGTAGGGGTATTAAGCATTCCGGGAATACTGGTTTCCTGTGTATCCCCGGCGGCTAAAGAAAAACGGCTTGCCCCTCCCAAAGTAAGCGCTGAATTGAGGCTCGATACTATTAAACAGTATGTATCTGAGGATCCGGCTCGAGCCGTACATCTTATTGGAGTCTATGAGGTCCTCTATGGGTCTCCCCATGCAGAAGCGCAAGATCGGGAGATGACTGAGACCCTTAACGCCCTTAAAACAGAGGCTATTGACCATTTAAAGACTTCCCAGGAAGTGGCCATTCAGGAACAGCGCTGGGATGATGCGGCTTCCCTGGCCCGTTCTCTTGCCAACCTGGGTATTGCCGTAGCAAACACCGGAAACGAACCAGATTTTATCCTTGCCTATGCAAAGCAGCAATTAGCCGATGGGAATGACTTAGGGGCCTTTCTTTCCGCGGTTCAGGCTCATGGATTACAGCCCCTGCACCTTGATGATGCCCTGCTCTTCCTTGAACGGGCGGTAGCGGTTAAACAACGGCGTACCGCAGCGTTCTTTTTAGCGATTGTAGACCAAGAGCAGGAGGCATCGAATACCGGAGGGGAAATTTCCGAAGCATTTCGGCACTATGCTCAGGGACAGGATACGGCAACGGATATGATCAAGGGGGTTGCCACGGTTCTGGTGGATCGGGGAATCCGTATTGAGCGGGGCCAGGGAATTCCGGATCGGATTTTGGGTTCCGCTTTTTTTGTGGACGCTTCGGGCTTGCTGATTACCAATTACCATGTTATTTCCAGTGAAGTGGATCCCGCCTATGAAGGGTATTCCCGAATGTATATCCGTATGGGGGATGCTTCCAGTCCTCGGATACCTGCCAAAGTCATTGGCTGGGATAAAGCCATGGATTTGGCCCTTATCAAAGCAGAGGTGAAGGGGGAGTATGTATTTTCCGTGGTAGACCGGATCATTCCCCAGGTGGGAGATACGGTTTATGCTATCGGTTCTCCCGTAGGTTTAGAAAAAACCGTTACCTCCGGTATTGTATCTGCCCTGGGGCGGCGTCTTTTGCAGATTGGGGATGTGATTCAGATAGATGCCGCGGTAAACCACGGTAATTCTGGAGGGCCGGTAGTGGATAAAGAGGGTCGTCTGGTGGGTATTGTCTTTGCCGGGGTTGAACAATACCAGGGACTCAACTTCGCAGTTCCCGCCGAACGGCTTGCCGCAGCCCTCCCCGCTATGATACAGGGGGGAAAGGCGGAACGGCCGTGGCTTGGTCTTACGGTGAGTGAAACCGCATCAGGAGCAGAGATCATCTATGTGGCTCCTTTTACCCCAGGAGCAGAACAGCAGATTAAAGAGGGAAGCTACATTAAGTACATTAACGATGAAACCGTGGAGGAGGCTCCTCAAGGGACTCTTATCCCTGCACTGCAAGATATTTTGTTTCCTACCAGACCCGGAGAACTGGTATCCCTTGAAACCACTGAGGGAAATCGCTATATCCTCAGGTCTGTTCCGCGGCCTGATGTCCCCCTCGCCGAGGCAGCCAAACGAGACAGCCGGGAACGGATGACCGCGCCCCTTTTTGGACTCATCCTTGCTCCATCCTTGGGGAGGTCTTTTTCCTCGTCATACCTGGTAAAACGGGTGATTCGGGGTTCTATTGCTGATGAAGCAGGCCTCTCCGAACAAGACCCGGTATCTATCAAGGGCTTGCGCGTCAATGAAGATGAGGGATATGCGCTGCTGCAAATTAGGGTTAAGAAACGCCTGACAGGATACCTCGAAACTTCTATGCAACTACCCGCAGCATTAGCTTCTCCAGATACCTTATAAGCTTCCAGGCGTTTCAGACTCAAGGCATCAGGCTAAATTGGGAATCACTCAAGGTAAACCATGCCAAGGCGCCGGGGGTGCCCTGGATATGCTTATCCTCAAAGACAAAGATAGCCTCAATATGGTTAAGGGACTCAACCAAGGCCCGGCCTTTTTCATAGCCCAAGGCAAATACCGAGGTGGAAAGCGCATCTGCATCAATGGAATAGTCGGCGATAATGGTTACCGAGAGGAGGCCATTATCCACCGGGTATCCGTCTTGAGTAGACAGGATGTGGTGGTAGCGTTTTCCATTGATTTCCGCATACCGCTCATACACCCCGGAAGTTACGATACTTTTATGCTGAACCGCGAGGATGCCCAGATAGGTTCCCCGGGCGTCCAGAGGATTTTGGAGGCCTATCCGCCACGACAGGCCATCCTGTTTTACGCCATAGGCAAATATATTGCCCCCCAAGTCAATGATGGCCCTTTTGATCCGGGCATTTTGGAGGATCTTCACCATCTCATCCGCAGCATAGCCCTTGGCAATAGCCCCCAGATCCAAGGCCATGCCGGGTCTTCGCAAGAATACCGTGGCTGCATCCTGGTCAATGACCAGATCCTGCCAGGTGATGAGGGATAAGGCTTCTTCGATTTCAGCAGGCTCAGGAATCCGGGGATGTTCCGAACCAATGGCCCAGCGCTGTACCAAAGGTCCTACGGTGGGATCAAAGGCACCTTCACTTAATGCCGCATATCTAAGGGCTTGGTCCAGCACTTCAATAAGATCAAGGGGAGCTGGTACCGGGTGTATCCCGGCGTTTTGGTTGATCCTATCCACCACGGTATCTGCCATAGTAGCACTCATGGTCATCTCAATCGCTCGAAGACGGGAAAAGAGGGTTCCGTATAATTGAGGAGATCCTTCTTCATACAGATTGATGGTACAAACCGTTCCCAGTACCAATTCCGCTTGGCTCTGCGGGGCTTCGGTACAGGCAAGCAGATACAGGCATACTGGAAGAAACACCCAGGTAAGGCTTACCTTCATAGTACGAGCAGGTCCTAGCGTATCCGTACCAGCTCCATCTCAAAAACCAGGAAGCTGTTTGCCGGGATAAGTCCGTTTCCCACTGCCTGTTCACCGTATGCAAGCTCCGGCGGGATAACTACCAGCCGCTTTTCACCGAGCTGCATATCCAGTACGGTTTCTTCCCAACCAGGGATGACTTTACCCAATCCCACCTGGAATTCCAACGGGCCGCCTTGAAAGTCCGAGCCGTCGAACACCTTACCGGAAAGGAGCATCCCCTTATACGTAAGGGCTACGGTTTTACCCCGGGAGGGTTTATCCCCGGTTCCGGGCTTCTGGATAATGTACTGGATACCTGATGCGGAAAGGACTGCGTTAGGATATTTTTTCTTGATTTGGGCAAGATCCGTATCCCGCTTTGCCTTGGCTTTGCTTACGGCGGCGGCAGCAGCTTCTTTGAGAAGCTGATCAAAGGCGTCTTGATCCGCCTTAAAAGCAGTGGCTTCAGGGCCGTTACGGATAATGGTGATACTATTAATCCGGTCTCCCTGTTTTATGGCATTTACCACCTCTTGACCTTGAACAACCTTGCCAAACACCGTATGTTTACCATCCAGCCAGGGGGTTTTGACATGGGTAATGAAGAATTGACTCCCATTAGTCCCGGGGCCTGCATTTGCCATAGACAGCACCCCCGGCCCGTCATGCCTGAGGCTGGAATTGAACTCATCGGGGAACCGGTAGCCTGGACCGCCGCTCCCATTTCCCGTGGGATCCCCTCCTTGGATCATAAAATTGTCGATAACTCGATGAAAACTGAGGCCGTTATAGAAGGGGCCGTTTCGCGAGGTCTTCATTTTACCCTCTGCCAGGGCAACAAAATTACAGACCGTCAACGGGGTCTTCTGATATTCCAGGCGGACCACGATATTTCCCCTGGTGGTACTGATCCGGGCAAATAGACCGTTCCCTAAGGCAGCATCTGCCGGCGCAGCAAACCCGGTTTCAGCCATACCTACCAATAAGCATACCCCCATACTCAAGATATGCAGAAAGCGCTTTCTTCTTTTCAAGGCTCCAAAATTAAAAATACACATGACGTAACCATACCACAAACAAGAAGGTGTGACAATTCTAAACAGACCAATCCTGTCGGAGAACAATAGAAATGTCCTATAGTTGCAAACAATAGAAATGTCAGGTTGGATAGGACATTTCTATTGAACTTATTTGTCCTGGTCAAACAGGGAGTTTACCTCTTTTACCCGTAACGGCTTGTCTTTCCAGATGATTGCTATGGAGTTATCAAGTTTTGTCCTGACGACCACGGTGTCCCCCGGTCTTGGCTTTACTTTGGTTCCCGGTAAAATCTGAAACAGGCGGGTATGAAAACGAACGATATAATCATTACTGACCTTCCGTTCCTCTTCCATGCAGAGAATATCGTCCAAATTAAAACCATCCGGGGACACATGGGCATCTTCATCACTGAGGGCAGGGCGGCCGAACTTGGCGTTCATTTTTGGCAGGTAGCTTTC
>JAISGE010000095.1 GCA_031263265.1 Treponema sp. | reverse complement strand
GATAAAAGAGAGAAATAACCCCTTATATTCAGAGTCATCGCATATAAATTCATAATTCATTGTGGGATAAAGAGATGCAATGTTATATGCTCTGGCCCTGAACCAGGCCTCCTTACTTGCAAACGGGTTTCGTGTAGATATAGTTATATATAAATGGGGTTAAAATGGTTTGAAAATATGAAATAATTGAGTCTGTTTCAAAATCCATCCGGTTTTGAAAACGGATTTTTTTATAATTTGCAATTTTGGAGGAAGTGTATGAAGAAAACAGTGTTATTAGGGACGGTTCTTCTTGCGGCTCTGTTGGGCGGAACGGCCGGAGTTTTTGCCGGAGGAACAAAGGAAAGTTCCGGTCTCTCCACCGATGGGACAAAAAAACCCGTGGTCTTGAATCTTTGGACCCATGAAGATCCCAACCGGCAGAAAATGGAGGAGCAGTTTGCGAAGGAATACATGGCGGCTAATCCCCATGTTACCATCAATTATTCGGTGTATCCTTCGACCAACATCCAGGATCTTATTCCCACAGCGTATGCGGCGAGGAATGCCCCGGCAATCTGGAACTTGGAACTGCAAAAGGCCTATCCCATTTTTATGCAGGGTCTCTGCGCCCCTATCCCGGTTCAGGAGTTGGGTTTTAAAAGCGAACAGGACCTAGTGAACACCTATCTACCGGGTATGCTTGATCCGGTAACGGACAAGGACGGCAAGTGGTTCGGTCAGAAAGGCAAGATCTACGGACTTCCGCTGGAAATGGTTAATTTCTGTATATACCTGAACAAAAAGATCTTCCGGGATGCAGGGCTTGATCCTGACCGGGATTATCCCAAAACTTGGGAAGAGGTGATGGCAGTTTCCGAGAAGATCACCCGCCGGAATGGGAACATTATCACCCGCCGGGGCTTTGATTTCCGTTACCCGGATTATCTTATTTCTTGGGTTCCTATGGTTGAACAGCTTGGAGGCCAAGTGGTGAGTGCCGATGGGAAAGAGGCCATTGTCAACGAGGCTGCTTGGGTCAAGGCCCTCACTTTTATGCGGGACTGGGGCCCCAACGGGAAAAATCTGGGATCTTCCACGATGACTGCGGCGCGCCGCCAGTTTGACAACGATCAGAACGAGATTGCCATGCATCTTTCCGGTATCTATCAGGAGGCCCGGATGCGGACGGCTAATCCGGCTTTCTTCAACAGCGATGACTGGATGGTTATTCCGTATCCTGTTTTTCAGGGAGGCAAGCGTGTTTCCAATACGTATTACTTCCAATATTACATGGTTAATTCCCAGATTCCTTTGAATGAGCAGGTGGAAGCGTGGAGATTTGTTTATTACATGTTGAGCCACGGGGATGAGTATCTTGAGAATGTGGCCCTTACCCAGCCTACGAAGGCGGTTATGGAGGGGGCGCTTTTCAACAGTATGCCCTACAGCAAGGTCTTCCGGGATGACCTTCAATCTGCGCATGTTGTTTACCATTCCGGGTTTAGTTGGCGGATCAACGAGCTTATCGGTACGGCTATCGTGAATGTAATGACTACCAACACGACTCCTGCCCAGGCGTATGCGGCGCTGAAGCGGGACGCTCAAGCGGTGCTTAACGAAAACCGGTAGGTTATAGCGAGGAGGGATGGTATGAGGTCAAAAGTAAAGAGCGGACTGGAACGGAAACTTGCCCGGTGGGGCTGGTATTTTGTGCTGCCCGCGATTGTCTTTTTTTCGGTGTTCTCGTTTTACCCTATTTTGAATGCTTTTTACATGAGTTTTCACCGGAAAAACATGATATCCCTCCTGCGTCCGGTTTTTATCGGGCTGGATAATTATATAACGATTCTCGGGTCGCCCGGTTTTTGGAACTCGGTCCGGGCGACGCTTAGTTTTACGGTGGGAACCTTTGTTCCGCTGGTGGTGATAAGTCTTATCCTTGCCAGCTTGATTGCCGCCCAGTCAAAGTGGGCTCGGTTCTGGCAGCTTATCTATTACTCTCCCGCAGTGCTGTCTTCGGCGGTGGCCGCGCTTATCTGGATGATCATCTTCCAGCCGACGGGACTTGCGAATCAGGTGGTGAATACGCTTTTGCTGCGCGAGGGGGTGGATATGCGCTGGCTTTCCAGCGGGGTTATGGTCCGTTTCTCTACTATGATTGTCTATTTCTGGAAGTATATCGGCTATTTTACCATCCTGTTTATCACAGGGCTTTCCAAGATTCCCCAGGGTATTTACGAGAGCGCACGGGTGGACGGGGCCGGGAGGCTGCAAACGTTTTTCAAAATAACGCTGCCTTTGTTAAAGCCTACAACAGTGATGGTTTCGGTCATGGCTATGCTGCAATGTCTCAAGACCTTTTCGACCCAGTATCTCTTTATCCAGAGTGGTGCTCCCCGCGCTTCCATTGACGTGATAACCCTTAACATTTACTACACGGCTATGCGGGAATACAATGTGGGGCGGGCTTCGGTAATGAGTATACTGCTGTTTTTGACTATGCTCATTCTTACGGTCGTGCAGTTTCGGGTTTCCCGAAGCGATGATACCAGTTATTAAAGGAGGGGGAGGATGAAAAGCGTCTCTCTTTCCAAGCCTCGTCCTTCCGGATCGCTGGTTTTGGATATTTTTATCAAGGTTTTTTTGGTGGTAATGGCGGCGCTGGTTTTATTGCCGCTTCTTTTCATGGTGAGCGCCGCTTTTATGCCGGCAATCGAGATTGTCCGTATGCCGTACCGGTGGATCGCTTCCCGGATAGAATGGTCAAATTTCTACAAGGCGGTTGCGGGGAACGACGGGAATTTTGTTTTTATCCGCAATGTGATGAATTCCCTTATTGTTTCGGTAACAGTATCTTCTTTCACGGTGCTTCTTTCCGCAATTACGGGGTATGGGCTTGCCAAATTCAGGTTTAAGGGACGGAACATCGTTTTTATGTGTATCATGATGACGATGATGATCCCGTTCGAGACAATTATGGTGCCTCTTTACATGGTAGTGCTGAATCTGGGCTTGCAGAATACGTATCGGGGTCTTATCGTCCCTTTTCTGATGAACGCATTCGGGGTATTTATGATGCGCCAGTATCTGCAAACATTTCCGGGGGATATGCTGGACGCCGCCCGGATAGACGGTTGTACCGAGCCCGGGATATTCACAAAGATGGTACTGGTGAACTCCGGGCCTGCGCTGGCTAGTCTTGCTATTCTTACGTTTCGGCAGCAGTGGGATAATCTGATGTGGCCCCTCATGGTGGCCCAGGAGAAGCGTCTTAAAACTATTCCCACGTATATCGTGAGTTTTGCGGAAGAAAAATTCGCTGATGAAGGTGCTATGATGGCGGTTGCTTTTATGGCGAGTATCCCGGTTATTGTTCTGTTCATCACCCTTTCTAAATACTTTGTCGGCGGTTCCACGGTATACTCGGCGGGGAAGGAATAGGGCGCGGGAAAATTCCAGAAAACCGCCGGGGAGATGCAAAGTAACTTGGAGAAAACCGGATGATTGAGACTGTTTCAAAACTGGGATGTGATCCACAAAGTATGATAGGCCTTAAACGAAACCGTAATTGAGGTAAAAAAACGCCATGTCAAATGCTTTCAAGTGATTGTATAGCTTCTTCGAAAAACAACAGGTCCTGCGAAAGGCCCGCGTTCTTCTTTTTTCCTACATACGTCCAAAACTCGTCTACCTCAAGACAATCATAGGGGGAAAAGCGGGGTTTTATATTGTCATTATTCTTAGTATCATTTTTTTTCCTCTTTGCCTTTCCCCTATTCAGCATACTTTGTAGATCACCACCCAATCTTTATGTTCTGCGTACCGGAATACCATGGAAAGTGTTACCTGCGAGTTTTGGGACGGCATTCACCGGGCTATAACCAAACTAATAACCTACAGGATTTACCGGAACCATTTTATACTTCCTTTTTCTCAATGGTTATACAAAAATCATATTTTTCTATTTCATATTTATCATGAGTAATACTGATAACCGTTTTATGCTTAAAATGTCTCTTTATGTGCTTAAGAGAAAATTCCTTGGCCTTATCATCGAGATTTGAAAAAAATTCATCAAGAATGACAATTGAAGGGTCTTGTAATAGTATTCTACATAAAGCGATTATCTTTTGCTGCCCTAAAGACAATCCAACTTTCTTTGTATTTATCCCATCATCATAGCCATGAATTTCATTATTAAATAAATTCTTTAAATAAGAATCTTCTTTTAATTCAGACCAATAATGGTTGTTATTTTGACCAAATAGCGTAATGTTGTCCTCAATCGTTCCCTGTAAAAACAATGGAGTTTGATGTACTATACCTATTCTTTTTCTAACATCATACACTGAATAATCATCAATATCAATACCATTGAGAAAAATGCCGCCATTTGATTTTTTATAAATACAGGTAAGTAGGCGAGTAATAGATGTTTTACCAGATCCATTCCTGCCCACTAAAGCCACTTTCGATCCATACTTTATTTTAAATGATATTTTGTCTAAAATAATTTTTGACTTAATTTGTAGAGAGACATTTTCAAAAACAATATCAAATTCTTTTGGTAAAGAAAAATTCGACTTGTCAGTTTCTCTTTGTATAGTAAATATATTTTTTATACTTTGTTTTAGCTCATTATATTTTATTAGGTCAGCGTTAAAATTGCTTAAATATTGAATAGATGGGACAATAACTTGAAAATATGAATAAAATGCTATTAAAGAACCGATTGATATTTTGTTTATAACAATATATTTAATTCCTATAAAGAAAATAATGACCATAAAGATATTGCTCACGAATTCAAATGTATTATTTACTGCAGCACTAAGCGTATCTAAGACTACAATTCTGTGCGCAAATCTCCCTGAAAATATTTTAAAAGAAGAAATATATTTGGATAAAATGTTATTAGTTTTTATTTGTTCTATATTTTGATAATCATTATCGATAATATTTATTTCTTCATCATTGAGAGACTTATATTCTTTAAAATTTTTTTTCATGTATTTTGCTGAAAATAATAATACAATAAAAAGTACCGGTACTATTAAAATAAAAATGAAGGCAAGCTCTTTATCCATTCTAAATAAAAGAAAGATGATTATTAAAATTTTTGACCCATTAAATATATAGCTTGGGAGAGATCCCATTTCTAATTCTGTAAGAGTAGGTAAATCATATTTAAAATAATTAATAATACTTCCCGTATTAAAATTGTTTATTGAAGCATAGTTTGAAGTTAAAAGATTATAATAAATGTTGTTTTTCTCGTTTTTTTGTATCTTTTGAATAAAATAATTAAAAATGTATGACGAAAGCATGTAAAAAAAGCTATTGATAACTACCGCAATACTAAGATGCACCAACAACCTTTTTACCATATCATAATGTTTATCGGTGATGTTATCAATTATTAATTTCAAATAATTTGGCAATACTATGGTTAATATGCTTCCCAAAAATAGCGATACTGATATTACAAGAATATATATTAGTTTGGTCCATTTCCCCGTTAAAAGTAGACCGTAATTCCTTATACGAATGCTATCGCCTACTCAGACCGGATCAGACCGGCGTAAATCACTCACCATAAGCTGCGGGGTTTCAATACCATTAAACCAATTCCGGGAAATCTTAAACACCACATCTACCGTGTCGTTTATATCAAAGTCCCGTTTTACCTTGTCCGCAGCCTGCCAGTACACCCCAGGCCATTTATGTTTTCCCGCATCCAAGGTGAGTTTTACATGCTTGGCTTCAGTTTTCCCCATAAAGGTGATGTCCGTTACCTTGAGCGCCCGGGCCATAAAGGTGAGCGGTTCATTACCGGTTCCATACGGCTCGAAGCGATCTATCACTTTGAAAATATCCGGCGTAAGGTAGGAATGGGGCAGCTCCGCGTCAACTGCAATGGCCTCTTCGTCCTCCTTTACTGAAAATTCCATAGCCCGGGACACCAGTTTTAGACGCTCAAGAAACCGTTCCCACTGAGCCCGTTCCATGCTGAAACCCGCCGCATACGTATGCCCTCCCCAGTCAATGAAAAGCTCGGCGCATTGTTCGAGCAAAGACCTCAGATCATAGCCTTTCACCGACCTGAGGGAACCGGTCAGGGTATTTTCCCCAAAGGATACCACGAGAGCCGGTACCTTAAACCGGTTTACCAAGCGATTTGCCATGATCCCGGTAATACCCCGGTAGATTTCCGCTCCAGAGGCCAGAACTAATTTACCCCCATAGGTCTTCAGGCTCGCTTCAGCCAATGGTTCTACAAGGGCCCAGGTATCAAGTCCCAATTTCTTCCGTTCTTCATTCATCGCGAGCAGTTCTCCGGCCAACTGATCCCGCTTGAGCGGGTCTTTCTCAAGAAACAGGGCTACCGCCTTATCCGGGTTTCCCATACGGCCTGCCGCATTGATGGCAGGTCCTAATTGCCAGGAAATATCCGTGGTTCCCAGCCGCCGCCCGGCAAACCCCAGTTTAAAGAGGAGATCTGAAAGACCGGGCCGGGGCGTTTTCTGAAGCGCCTCAATGCCGGAACGGACAATGATCCGGTTCTCATCTCTCAAGGGCATGATATCCGCAATGGTTCCGATACTCACTAGCTGCAGATCCGCCGCATCTTCGGCGGTAAAATGGTTCTCTCGCCGCTGAATAAACGAGGTAAAGAGACTGATAAACACATCTAGTTCGCTTATATCCTTACCGGTATACCGGGCGATCCGGGAAAGTTCTTTACTCCGCAGGAGACTCTTCCCGGCAACCTGAGGAATTTCCTTACCGATTTCCGGCGCAATATCCAGCATCTGCACCTCGATCCCTGGGCCAAAGATCTTTGCGAGAATTTTCTTTTGCAGTGTCCCATCCCAGACGAGGATCTGCTGGCCCTCAAGGAAACTGGGCAGCCTCGTATCGGTAATACTTACCATGCCGGGAATCACCGTTTCAATAAGCCGGTCAACAAGTGCCAGGTTCCGCAGCTTCGCAATCTCAATACTGTACGCATCGTTAGTGGGCCGGATATTAAGCAGGCAGATTGGCTGGCCATACAGCTCACTTTTCAGGGCAAAACGCAGGGCGGAAACCAGTTTATACGCCACCCCACAACCCGCTAAATCCCTGAAACTATACCGTGAATCCCCTAGTTTAGGGTTCACAATAGTCAAGGCCGGCGGTAGTTCTTCCTGGGGATTGTGATGGTCGGTGATGATCACATCAATAGACCGTTCATTGGCAAACTTTATTTCCTGGTGGTTGGATATCCCACAGTCCACGGTAATGATAAGCGTCCCTGAATCCGCTGCAAAGTCCTCGACCGCCTTACAGGACAGGCCGTAAGGCTCATCCCCCATGGGAAGACGCCAACTCACCTCCATACCAAGGCTGCTGAGAAAGCTCGCCACCAAGACCGTACTGGTAACGCCGTCCACATCCCGGTCACCGAAAACCAGAACCTTTTCACCCTCTTCTTTTGCTGCCAAGATCCGGTCTACCGCATCTTCCATACCCGGCAGTTCAAAGGGGTTTCGTAAATGCCGAGGGTCTGTTTCGAGGAAATACCGAATCTCCTCTCCTTGGATGATACCTCTCCTCAGGAGTATCGAGGCGGTCAGTAAATCACAGTCGTACTGAGCAGCGAGCTGCTTCACACCATCTTGAGGTATATTTTTCTTTTCCCACTTCATTTTTTTTCCTTAACTTCTCATTC
>JAISGE010000088.1 GCA_031263265.1 Treponema sp. | reverse complement strand
GGTAGAGGATAATATCTTGTACCAATACCATACATGGCAATATTTATCTGGCTTTGGTTCATTTCGGAATCAAAATAACCATCACCAAGTCCTGACATGGTTCCAACAAGATATACATTCTGCGTTAAAGCCCATCCGATTGTTAAAAGACTCATGTCAATGGTTATATGCCTATTCGTAGTTTCATTAAACCTATCCGCGGTTGTTTTCGTATCACCACCAAAATAACTGATACCTCCAAAACCAAGACCAACATCTATGTAAAACCCTCTTCGCCTCTCTGCTCGTTCTTGGGCAAACACAAAAGAACAGGATACTAAAAACAAGACTAATCCAACCACAAACACCTTTTTCATAAAAACTCCTACTTTCCATAGCTTCCATAAATTTCATTCTTGGTTTTAATTTGATGAACATCCCCATCTTACATATTGGTGGCACCGCCACCGTTTATATTTAATTTTATACACTATGCTCTTTGTTTTGTCAAGCGGTTTTTTAGAAAAATTACACCTACCAGGTCTATGCTCCGGTGGCTTGAGAGCCGGTGGGCCGCCAAAACATCGTCGAACCGTAGGTTCGCAACAGTCGGGGGGAAGCAGCAATAATATATATAGAAAGAAAAAAGGGTGGTGATCTACAAAGTATGATGGAAGAATCCTTGTACTAATCTAAGAAAAGCTAATTCATTGTAATATAATGAACTATGTTCATTAGTCTTTAGCCGGTTTTTACCTCATCATACTTTGTGGATCACCTCCAACCAGGTATTTATTGGCAAGTAAGGCATGGATGAGTATACTCGTAGTATGCGTACCATTACTCAAGAAGAACAAGGTATCCTCCTTGCGGTGGCCCGGGAAACTATTGCGGCCAAGCTGGAAGGGCGATCTCCTCAATACCCCCAAAGCCAGGAAGGTAGTCCTGCAGAGTCGGCTTTGACACAACCCTGCGGGGCATTTGTAACCCTGCATATCGGGAAACAGCTTCGGGGGTGCATCGGAAGGATGAACGCTTCAGTGCCTTTGGAAAAAACCATCCGGGCCATGGCCGTGGAAGCGGCTTTTGGGGATCCACGGTTTCCTCCCCTCACCAAGGATGAGCTACCCCAGTGCCGCCTGGAAATATCCGTGCTTTCTCCCTTGGAACAATGTACCCAGCCTCGTTCGGTTCAGGTTGGCGTCCACGGCCTCTACCTTATACACCGGGGATGTGCTGGGGTACTGCTGCCTCAAGTTCCTTTGGAACAGGGTTGGGATCTGGATACCTACCTAGAGTACCTCTGCATCAAGGCAGGACTTCCTCCTCATTCCTACGAGGCCCCTGGAGCCCAACTCTATACGTTTACTGCAATGGTCTTTGGGGAACAAGCGTAAAGCCGGGGATCGTTACGTTACATAAACTAACTATGCAATAAAGTTTCATACCATTTTGTACCCTATTGACGAATTTATAATAAACTGCTATTTTCCATAGTAACGACAACTACGTGGTGGTGCCAGAATATAAGCCTCCATGCAAGCTAAGGGGCAGGTTATCCTGGATTTACTTGTTTTATCAAAGTAAGTTGCTCATCATAGTGTGTTATGGAATAGCGTACTATAATAGTATATTGATATACAGAACAAGGCCTCGCGAGATAATTACCCGGTGTTGCCTAATTCATGTGTGGAAAGACCTTCGTTATTAAAGAGGAACCAGAGTGACCATATCTAAAGAAATAACCCGACTTGAACATTCTGCAATAAAATTAACCATCACGGTAAGTAAAGAGGATGTTAATACTGAGTACGCTCAGATAATAAATGACTACCGTAAGACCCTCCAGATTCCTGGATTTCGTAAGGGAAAAGTGCCTAAAGAGGTGCTGGAACGAAAATTTGGGGATTCTTTGAAAGTAGAGGCCCTGGGTAAGATCCTGGATCGTTCGATTGCGCAGGTCTTTGAGGATCCTGATTTCCCGGTTACCAATCGTCCCCTGCCTTATTCGACTCCAGAAGTACAGGATGAGCCAAAGCTGGATTTGGGAGCAGACCTGGTTTTTGCGGTGGTCTATGATGTACTGCCCACGGTGAGCTTGGGAACCTGGCAGGGATTGAGTGTTGAGGTTCCTGAGGTAAAGATTACCGATGAAGATATAAGCCAGGAACTGGAAGTCATCCGGGAGCGGAACGCAATCGTATTCGACAAGGATGATGCGGCTGGAGCAGTCCCAGGGGATGTGGTTACTATACAGTACAGTGAACTCAGCCCAAGCGGGGATCCTATCGTTGGTACAGAACGGCAGGATTTTGTTTTTACCTTGGGTTCAGGGCAGAATATATATCACCTGGATGATGCTATGATTGGTATGACGCGGGGTGAGACGAGAGATATTGAAAAGACCTACCCTGCAGATTTTTACGATATAGATCTGGCGGGAAAAACCAAGAAAATCCGGGTAACTTTGAGCGGTCTCAAGGAAAAAGATCTTCCTGAACTGAATGACGACCTTGCCCAGGATGTGGATGAAAAGTATGCGACTTTGGAAGATCTCAAGGCGAGTATCAGGGCGCAGCTTAACGAGGACTTGGAACAGCGGCTTTATGTGCGTAAGGTTAACGCCCTCCTTGAAAAGATCATGGAGACCAGTCCGGTGGATATTCCTGAATCCATGATTCGGTTCCAACTTGAAGCGCGGTGGCGGAATGTAGTCCGTAACATGCATATCCCTCAGGAAGAAGTACCGAATCTTCTGGAAAGACGGGATGGAAGTTTCGGTACCTTGGCAGAGGTATGGCGGCCTGAAGTAATCAAGGCCCTCCATAGTCGGCTTATTGTAGAAACCATTATGAAAGATCGGAACCTTGAGGTTTCTGATGAAGTGATTGAACAGGAATATGCACGCATTGCAGCCAGGGCTAACCTGCCGGTGGAAGAAATTCGGTCTTATCATGAAGCCCAGGAAGAGCGGAAAAACATGCTGGTAGATACCATTAACGATAGGCAAGTGCATGATGTATTGCTGGCAGAAAATACCATTACCCTTGGCAATCCGATGTCGTATCATGCATTAGTAGAATCTAAGGGTAGCAAGGATCTATGAACGAAAAAATGAACAGCCTCGTGCCGATAGTAGTCGAGCAAACCGGTATGGGGGAACGATCCTACGATATCTATTCCCGTTTACTAAAAGACCGGATCGTTTTTCTGGATGGAGAGATCAACGATATCACCGCGGACTTGGTGGTGGCGGAGCTGCTCTTTTTAGACGGACAGGATACGGATAAAGATATAAGCCTCTACATCAATACTCCGGGCGGTTCGGTTACAGCAGGCTTGGCGATCTACGATACCATCCAGCATGTCAAGGCAGATGTGCAGACCATTTGTTTGGGCCAGGCTGCCAGCATGGGGGCGCTTATTCTCACCGCAGGGGCTCAGGGTAAGCGTTTTGTGCTGCCCTCTTCCCGGGTGCTCATACATCAGCCTTGGGGCGGCGCTCAGGGCCAAGCCCGGGATATTGGAATTCAAGCCCAAGAAATCCTACGGTTGAAAAAGATACTGGTCGATTATTTTGCCAAGCATACGGGTAAAGAGAGCCATAAGATCGCTTTGGATATGGAAAGGGATTTTTATATGTCTGCTCCTGATGCAGTTGCCTATGGGGTGGTTGATTCGGTCTTAGTGAGGGAAAAACATGGCAAGAATTCGTAATGGTTCCGGTACATTCGAGCGCTCTTGTTCCTTTTGTGGAAAAAGCGCGGATATGGCACGGCGTCTTATTGCCGGGCCTAACGACGTATTTATTTGTGATGAATGTGTGGAGGTCTGTCGTAAGATCCTCTCAGAAGAGGATCACGAACTTTCCACGCAGTTTACCGGGGATATTCCCACTCCCCGGGAGATTAAGAGCTATCTGGATCTCTTTATCATTGGACAGGATGTGGCGAAGCGGGCTCTTGCAGTAGCCGTGTATAACCACTATAAACGAATAGCCAATCCCCTCAAGGGGCAAGACGATGTTGAGATTGAGAAGTCCAATGTCCTACTCATTGGGCCTACGGGCACGGGAAAAACCCTCTTGGCCAAAACCTTAGCAAAAAAATTGAAAGTTCCTTTTGCCATTGTGGATGCCACCACCCTTACCGAAGCAGGGTATGTGGGGGAGGATGTGGAGAACATCCTGCTCAAACTGATTCAGAGTGCCGGTGGAAACATTGCCGCGGCAGAACGGGGCATCGTGTATATCGACGAAATCGACAAAATAGCCCGGAAAGGGGAGAATGTTTCCATTACTCGGGATGTATCCGGGGAAGGAGTCCAACAGGCCCTGCTCAAGATCATCGAAGGTACCATTGCATCAGTGCCTCCCCAGGGAGGGCGTAAACATCCGAACCAGGAAATGATCCGGATTGATACCACGGATATACTTTTCATCTGCGGCGGAGCTTTTGTGGGCTTGGAAAAATTTATTGAACGTCGGGTCGTACAGCATCCTATGGGTTTTGGTGCGGATGTGCGAGAAAAAACCAGTAAAAACCTCAAAGAACTCTACGACGCCCTGCATCCCGACGATCTTATCCATTTTGGGATGATTCCTGAATTTATCGGTAGGCTCCCCATCACGGTAAGCCTTGAGGAACTGAGGCGGGAGGATCTTAAGCGTATCATCACCGAACCCCGGAATGCCATTGTCAAGCAATATCAGGCATCCATGGCTATTGATGATGTAAAGTTAGAATTCACCGAAGGGGCCATCAACGCCATTGCCGACACGGCGATCAGCCAGAAGACCGGCGCCCGGGGGCTGCGGGCGATTGTAGAAAAACTCATGACCGATATTATGTTTGAAATTCCTTCCATGGAGGGAAGTAAGCAGGTCATCATTACCCAGGAGGTGGTGGAAAAATCCGAACCCCCTGAAATCCATCCACTCCAAAAAAGCGCATGAATTTCCTTTCTTCCTTGAAAGAAAAATCGAAAGGAAAAGTTCTCATGAAAGACCAGGGTTTCGGAGAAGAATTTCCGTTGCTTCCGCTGAGGGAACTCGTTTTATTTCCCCATACCATGATACCGGTGTTTATCACCTATAAATTGGGTATGCTTGCGGTGAGTGAGGCCCTGCGACGGGATATGCGTCTTTTTGCAGCCTGCCTTAAAACCAAGGAAGTAGGAGAGACGTACCCTTCAGGTAGTGTGATGCGTATTGTTCAGCATTTACGGCTTCCTGACAATACCTTCCGGGTGGTGCTTCAGGGAGAATACCGGGCTACCATTGCCTCTTCGGTAAAACAAAAGGATCTTGCCATCGTGAAAGTTGCACCCATCATGGAGGCTGTAGCGGATTCGTTGAGTACCGAGACCATTGCGCTGATGCGAACCGTTCAAAACTCCTTTGTACAGTACGCAGCATTGTCCAAAAAGGTCAGTACCGATACCCTGAACGCGGTGGAAAAGCTCGAAACCCCTGAACCGCTTGCCAACCTTATCTGTAATGCCCTGGTGCTCAAAGCAGAACGGAAAATAGCCCTCCTGAGCATTGGGGATCCGATGAAGCGCCTTGAAACTATCCTTGAAACCTTGGAAATGGAAAATGAAATCTTTGGTATTCAACAAAACATCAGTGCTCAGGTAAAAATCCGCATGGAAAAAAACCAGCGGGAATACATACTCAATGAGCAGCTCAAGGAAATTCACAAGGAACTGGGACAAGACAGAGGAGAGGATGAATTCGCCGAGCTTGAGCGTTCTATTGAGTGCAAGTATCCTAGGGCAGAAGTGCTCCTCAAGGCTCGGAAGGAACTTGGCCGTTTACGAAAACTTCAGTCCTTCTCCCCTGAAGCAGGGGTACTCAGGGCTTATCTGGAATGGATTGCAGAGCTTCCGTGGAGTGATTCCAGTGCGGATGTCCTGGATTTAAAAGAAGCGGAAAGGATCCTGGATGAAAATCACTTTGCCCTTCGTAAACCTAAGGAACGGATCTTAGAATTTATTGCGGTGCACCACCTTATGGCTTTAGGACAGGAAAAGACCCCAGGAACCGGGCATACGAGCAAAGGTCCCATCCTCTGTTTTGTAGGGCCTCCGGGAACCGGCAAAACCAGTTTGGGTAAATCCGTGGCCCAGGCCCTCGGGCGGCGGTTTGTGCGAATCTCCTTGGGGGGCTTGCGGGACGAAGCAGAAATCCGCGGGCATCGGAAGACCTATGTGGGGGCTTTACCGGGTAAGATCCTGCAAGTTATGCGTAAGGCCGGTACTATCAATCCGGTCTTGCTTTTGGATGAGATTGATAAGCTATCCAGCGATTTCCGAGGGGATCCTACTTCAGCCTTGCTTGAGGTCCTGGATCCAGAACAGAATGGGGCGTTTACGGATCATTACCTGGAATTGACGTATGACCTTTCCCAAGTGCTTTTCATTACTACTGCCAATTCCCTGCATACGTTACCCTACCCTTTATTGGATCGCATGGAGATCATTGAAATTCCCGGATATGGTGAAAATGAAAAACTCGCCATTGCCCAGCGCTTCCTCGTACCCAAGGTACTGGCAGAGAACGGCCTGGGAACCGCAGGGATCATCTTTAAAGATGAAGCAATCCATGAAATAATCCGGTACTGGACCATGGAATCAGGGGTACGGAACCTTGAACGGGAGATTGCCCGGTGTATCCGGCGTATTGCCCGGAATGCCCTGGAACAGGACTACGAGACTGATACCGCAAAGCCCATCAGTTCCTTTGAGCAGACCTTGGGTCAGGATGAGGTAGAACAATTACTGGGCCGGCGGAAGTACAAAAACGATCTGGTTTTCAAAGAGCCCCGGATCGGGGTTGTGTACGGTCTTGCCTGGACTGAAACGGGAGGTACGGTGCTGCCCGTGGAAACCAGTTGTTTTGAAGGAACCGGAGAACTGCTCATTACCGGAAACGTCGGAGAGGTGATGAAGGAAAGCGGCAGTATCGCCTTATCATACCTCAGAAGCATCCAAGACCAGTACCCTTTTACCGAAGAGCTGGGAAAAAGCAATTTCCACGTCCATGTCCCTGAAGGGGCCATCCCCAAAGACGGGCCTTCCGCAGGGGTTACCGTGGCAGCTTCCCTATTCTCGACGCTCTGTCACCTCCCGCCTCAACCAGGGTTTGCCATGACCGGAGAACTTACCCTCACCGGCAGGGTGCTTCCCATCGGCGGGCTTAAGGAAAAAGTACTGGCCGCCATTCGAAATGGTATGGAACAGCTGCTGCTTCCCCAGGACAATCAGGATGATTGGGCTGAGTTGGACGGGGAAATCAAGGCCTCCCTTGGAGTGCATTTTGTTGAAACCGTACGTGAACTGTTTACCCTGCTTTTTGATGTACCAAAACAAGCAGGATCAGGGGCTTTCCCCTTGCAGAACCTGTAAAATCCTCTGTTCCAATTCTCCCTGTGCCGCTGAAGCGTATCCCCGTTCTTCCGGGAGGAGGTTTATCCTTTCATCAAAGCCCACGCCTCGGGGAGCTTTCCCTAAGATGATGATCCGTTTGCCCAGGATCAGGGCCTCCCGGGGATCGTGAGTAACCGCAATACATAGCCGCGGTTCTACTTTGAGCAGTCCCTGGATCATTTCCATAAGCTCTATCCGCAGGGGGATGTCCAGAGACTGGAACGGCTCATCCATAAACAGGATCTGAGCAGGGTAAGCAAAGGCTCTGGCTATAGAGACCCGCTGCCGCTGCCCCCCGGACAGGGCTTCCGGATATACGTGAGCCTTATCGGATAAGGAGACCAGTTCCAAGAACTGCCTTGCCCGGGTTTGTGCCGCTTCCCTGGAAAACCGGGGCTGTAAAGGGAGCATCACATTTTCCAGCACCCGCAACCAGGGAAGCAGTCGAGGTTCCTGAAACACAAAGGAACACCCCATCAACACTTCCCCGGTTGTATAGCTTATCTTCCCTGACCACGGACGCAAAAGACCCGCGCCCAGACGCAGGAGGGTGGTTTTCCCGCAGCCTGAAGGGCCCAGGATGACTACCGGATTTTCCGCACCCAGTTCTAGGGAAAATCGGTCAAAGATCAATGTTTCCCCAAACCCAAAGCTGAGTTGGTGAAATCGTATGCTGATAGGGGCTCGGTTCATAAGCCTTTCTGGGGATATGCGGAAAAATACGGAACCCTACGCAGGACCAGGTTGAGGAGACCTTGAAACAAGGCAGCGGCAAGCACCGCTGCCAGGGTCCAGGCAAAAAGCTCCGCAGTTTCAAGCTGGGCCTTGGCGGTCTGCATACCAGTACCCAAGGCACGAAAGGGCTGGACCAGGACTTCCGCAGCCACTACCACCTTCCAGCAGAGGGACAGGGAACTGCGCAGTCCTCCCAGAATGAAAGGTACGAGGGAGGGGATATACAGGTATCGGATTTCCGTGCTCAGGGATAGGGGGTATATGCGGAAAAGCTCTTTAAGCCGGGGATCCACCGACCCCAGCCCTTCAATGGTGGTTGAAGCCATTACAGGAAATACCATGAGAAAAGCGGTAAAAATCGGGGTCCGCTCTGCGCCTAAGATAAGAAAGGCGATGAGGATCACCGACATAACTGGCGTGGCGGAAATTACCGAAAACAAGGGACGGAAAAAAGCCCGCGCCCGGGTATCCAGCCCTGCGACAAGCCCTACCCCCACGCCCAAAGGCACGGAAATCCCTATCCCTAAGAATACCCGCACCACACTATGCCCTAAGGCTTGGAGAAAACGTGCTTGAGGGAGCAGGAGCATAAACCGTTTCAGCACGTGCAAGGGGCCGGGGAAGAGCAGATCGCTCCCGAAAATCCGGGAACCCAGTTCCCAGAAAGCCAAGAACACTGCCATGCCTGCCCAGAACCAGATCGTTTCTGAGGTTCGTCCCCTATTCACGGTTTTCATGCCCTGTTATTTAAGATAAAAACTATCCCCTGGAAGCGCGCCGCCAATGGAAACCGGTGAAAACTCAAGAAAGGCCGTAAACAGGGATTCCAAAGCAGGCCGGGCTTCCTGGGCCGGGATAAACACATAGTTGCTCCGGGGTATGGCCTCCTTGACTACCGAGGCGCGCAGGCCCAACTGGTGCTTTTCCACCAAGTCCCCGGCTTCTGCTGGGTGCGTCAGTACCCATGCGATGGAAGTTTTAACTGCATCCAGGATGACCTGGACGACCGCAGGTCTAGACGCGGCGAAAGTCCCATCCACCACCAGCACGGTCATGGGATAGTTCCCCGTACCCCCGGCATTGACCCATTCCGCCTGAATATCGCCGACAGTTCTCAGGCTTGCTTTACCGGCTCGGGCCATGGTGGCAAAAGGCTCAGGCAGTAAAGCAGTAGAAATCCGGCCTGCGATGAGGGACTGGGCTATTTCCGGGTAGGCCAGAGCATAGCCCAAGGTGAGGTCCTTATCAGGATTCAGCCCTTTTGCCCGGAGGATCCGGCGGAACACATAATCCGGGGTAGCTCCTTGGCCGGCCACTTCTACGGACTTGCCTTTCAGGTCTTCTATGCGCTGGACCCCGGGGTCCGCAGTGAGGAGGCTCAACATGCCAGTTCCCAAGACAGCCGCAACTTGCAGGGGCTTACCTGAAGCGGCAATCTTGGCCGCTACATTAGCGGGGAGGATGCCGACCTTGGCATCTCCGGCGATAAAGCGGGCGGCCATGAGGTCTGCCTGGGCCAAGGCTTCTACTTTCATGGTGATACCTGGGGCTTGGGGAGGCTGCTCAAAAAGGCGGATCATACCCACCCCTGAAGGGCCTTTGATGCTGTAGATGGTTACTGCGGACTGAGCCTGCAAGAAAGTGGTAGTCCACGCCGCCAGGATAATAAGGAAGCTGAGATTTAAACAAGGAGGTTTCATGTGGCAATCATAACATCCTACTAAATTCCCAACAAGACACCACGCCTGCGGTGGGCGATGTGATTTCCGTGTGGTAAGGGAATGGGCGTACGTCCCTTCGTTCCTGTTTCTAGAGGGGAGTGCTTACATAAACCGCCTGGGGATGGTCCTCAACTTTGGGGGAAGCTTGTCCCGTTTTTCCAAAGGTTTTATAGTCAGGGTATGAGTGTACCCGCAAAAACCATACCCGCCATTGAACGATCATTTACCTATGCGGATTACCAATCCTGGGAACTTGCCCCGGGAGAGCGGTACGAGCTTATCTACGGCCAAGCCTTTGCTATGGCCGCACCTAATGCCTACCATCAATCCATACTCATGGAATTGTCCCGGCAGATGGCTAACTACTTCCTGGGAAAACCCTGTAAGGTGTACCCTGCTCCTTATGATGTACGGCTCTTTTATGCCGATGGAGGCGCAAGCGAACAGGATCACACCGTAGTACAGCCGGATCTATCCGTGGTCTGCGACCCCCGCAAGCGGGCGCCTGAAGGCTGCAGGGGCGCACCAGACCTCGTGGTGGAAATCCTATCCCCCGGAAACTCCGCCATAGAAATGGAACGGAAATTCGAATTATACCGCACGGCAGGGGTCAGAGAGTACTGGGTTATCGATCCTGAACACCAGATCCTGCACGCCTACCGGTTTGAAGGCGACCAGATCTTCACCCGCTCCTTTTCCCGCTACGATACCGCAGCCGTGGACAGCTTCCCCGGCCTTTCCATTACCCTTGACCCCGTATTCGCCGAATGATTCTTTTCTCTTTTTCCCTTACTTCTCATGCGGCGTACTGAGGGGTACGGCGTCCACTGGGGAACGCCTGCATACTTTGTTTGGGCTTACTCCTTTGCCGGGTCGATAAGCCCCGACAAGTCCTGGTTTCCTTTGAACCGAAGTACGTTGACCATGAAAATGTTGAG
>JAISGE010000087.1 GCA_031263265.1 Treponema sp. | reverse complement strand
GCATCTGAAGCGTTGGCAGGTGCGTTAATAGGTTATGCGGTTGGGAAGACCGTAGGGAAAAGTTTTAGCAAATTACTCAACAATAATGATGCTGATAATCAGGTATCATGTTATTTTACCCAAAATACCTTAGGAGTAGTAATACGTTTTTAAGCTATATGAAAAAAACGACGTATAATTAGGACTGTATGCGTTCCGGCTCTAAAGCTGCCTTCAAGGTTCCATGCGCCTAGCTCAGTCGGCCTACGGCCTCGTTCGTACGGCTTACTTCACCTACATTTTTGTAGCCTGGTCTTTGTTTTGCAAACTCTTATACGTGCTGCAAAAACGTCGTACGCAGCCGGAATGTTATGCGCAATTTTACCTAAAGCAGTTGACAAAATTAAAAAAATATGGCAAGTTCAAAATGGAAGGAAAAATACATGGAAAATAATAACCGTGTTTTACAATACTACGAAAACGCAAATGAAGATGAACGGATTCTGCGGCATCCTATTGAATTTATACGGACAAAAGAGATTATATCAAGATATTTACCCGAAAAACAAATTAAAATATTAGATACATGCGGTGCCTCTGGACATTATGCCTATTGGCTTGCTGAAAAAGGACATGAAGTACATTTAATGGATCTTTCTCCAAAGCATATAATTACCGCAAAAAACAATAGGCAAAAATATAAAGCCTCTCTTGCATCTATAAAAATAGGAGATGCCCGTTCCTTGGAATATGAAAATGAATCATTCAACATGGTTTTGCTTATGGGCGCATTATATCATTTACAGGAAAAATCAGATAGAATATTGTGTCTTAAAGAAGCAAATAGAATATTAAAACCCGGTGGTATTGGTATTTTTGCATATATTTCAAGGTGTGCAATAATATTAGATGGATTTAGAAAAGATTATGTAAATGATCCGGCAGAGAAAGAATTGATAGATATTGATTTTCTTAACGGAAAACATGATTCTAAATTAGATAAGGTAGGATATTTTCCAAATAAATATTTACATTCGACACAAGAAATATATGATGAATTGTTAAGTACAACATATTGTGATATAACAATTTATGGGATTGAAGGATTTTCAGAGCTTATTGATCAAAGAAAATATTTAGAGGACGATACAAAACTGAAAACTTTATTACATTATTTAAGGCTGATAGAACAAGATAAAGAAATAATGGGAATTTCGGATCATAAATTAGTAATATGTAAAAAAATAAAATAGAGTACGATAAAACTACACATATTGACCCATAAAAAGAAAATTGGTATCACTATTACAGGCAGATACGTTTTTATCTGTAAACAGTATAAGAAGGTGGATTTTATGAATCACAAAGAACGAAAAGAAAAAGGGTTGCCGTATCGTTACGATGATCCTGAGGTAATGGGGCCGCAGCTTGTTTATATGGAAAAGTTATTCGATTTCAATAACACCCGGCCAATGGAACAAGCAAAACGGCAGGAAATCATGAAAGAAATGTTTGCTGAAATAGGGGAAGGCTGCCATATAGAACCGCCCTTAAACGCAAACTGGGGATGTCATCATGTACATTTTGGAAAAGGTATATATTGTAATTTCAATGTAACTTTGGTGGATGATGAACATATTTATGTGGGAGACTATTCTATGATAGCGCCTAATGTGGTAATCGCCACATCCGGCCATCCCATATTGCCGATATTACGGGAACATCATTATGTATATAATTTACCGGTACATATAGGCAGGAATGTATGGATTGGTTCAGGCGCCCAGATATTACCGGGAGTAACCGTAGGGGATAATTCGGTAATAGGAGGGGGAAGTGTTGTCACCAACGATATACCGGCAAATGTTGTTGCGTGTGGAGTACCCTGTCGGGTTATACGAGCGATTGGGGAAAAGGACCGGAAGTATTTTTTTAAGGACAGAGCATTGGATGTATGGGAATGAGAGGGTGAACCATTTTTGAAGAGAATAGTAGTATATAAGCACTAGTGTACCCCTACTTGTCAGAGGATCCGTTCATGGGTATTATGTACAGTAAGGAAAAAAGAACAGTATGGAAAAGAATGAACGGCTTTTAGCATTGCTCCGCCGGTATGAGGAGGTATCCCTGATCATTCAAGACCCGGATTTGGTGCGGGATCAGTATAAATATCGGGACATGATGAAAGAATATGCTCAACTCAGTGCGGTTGCCGCGGCTCACGGGGAACTTACCGGCTTATTCGGGCAGATTAACGATGCTAAAACGCTCTTTCAGCACGAAAAGGATCCGGAGATGCGGGAACTTGCCAAGGAGGAAGTTCAGAGCTTGGAATCCCGTTTGAAAGATGCGGAAGATAGGCTCAAGTTCCTCCTCATCCCCAGAGACCCTTTGGATGAAAAGAACATCATCATGGAAATTAGGGCAGGTACTGGAGGAGATGAGGCAGCCCTGTTTGGAGCGGATCTTTTTCGCATGTACGCCCGGTTTGCGGAAACTAAGAGCTGGAAATTTGAAATCATGAGTTCCAATGAAACGGAACTCGGGGGGTTTAAGGAAATCATTATTGCTATCAGCGGCAATAACGTATACGAAAATCTCCGGTATGAATCCGGGGTTCACCGGGTACAGCGGGTTCCTGCTACCGAGGCTTCCGGCCGGATCCACACCTCTGCGGTAACCGTGGCAGTGCTCCCTGAAGCAGATGAGACTGAAATTGATATCCGCCAGGAAGATCTCCGGATTGATGTGATGCGGGCCGGAGGGCCTGGAGGACAGTGCGTCAATACCACCGACTCTGCAGTACGGATCACCCATCTTCCTTCGGGGCTCGTAGTCCACTGCCAGGATGAAAAAAGCCAGATCAAAAACAAGGCTAAGGCCATGCGGATCCTTAGGGCACGAATTTATGAGATGGAAGCTGCTAAGGCCCATTCTGAACGAGCAGAAGCCCGGAAAAACCAAATCGGTAGTGGCGACCGTTCCGAACGGATCCGTACCTATAATTTCCCCCAGAACCGGGTAACGGATCATAGGATCAACCTAACCCTGTACAAGCTGGATCTCATCATGCAGGGAGCGGTAGAAGAACTCTTCGACGCCCTCAAACTCTCTGCCAAAGAAGCCTTGCTCAAGAGCGACGGCTCCGAATCAGATAAGGCTGAAGTTGCATCAATAGCCCTGAGGGCCAACGTTTCATGACCATAAGGGAAGTCCTTAGCGCAGGGACTGCCCTACTCGCCACTGCACCGGTACCTTTTCCCCCTGGTGAGGGGGATACCATAGAAAAGATAGAAAAGATCGATACCCCGGCGTTAGATGCGGCCCTGCTCCTGGGGTCGATAGTACAGACCGACCGGGTAGGACTTATTCTGCGGGGAGCTGAACCGCTTGCAGAAGCAGCCCGGCAGCGTTACATCCGCCTCTTAGAACGGCGCCTTCAGGGTGAATGTGTTGCCTGGATTCTGGGGTACAAGGAATTCTGGGGTCTTCAATTTGCCGTAAGCCCGGAGGTACTCGTCCCCCGCCCTGATACCGAAACGTTGGTAGAAGCTACCTTGGCTGCTATCGACGGGTTTTCCTCTGCTGCACCCTGTACCCTCTTGGATCTCTGTACTGGTTCTGGAGCCGTGGCTATTGCCCTGAAACACGAACGCCCAGATACAGCGGTATACGCCGCGGATATAGCTCCTGAGGCTTTGAACGTGGCCAAGGGTAACGCGGCGCGGCTGCTCCCGGGGCCGGGGATTCAGTGTATTGAAAGCGATCTGTTTGATCAAATTACCGGGCGGTTTCATATCATCACCGCCAACCCGCCATACATACCTTCAAGTATGATTCCTCGGCTTGCGCTGGAGGTACGACGGGAACCCCGGCTGAGTCTTGATGGTGGTGCTGATGGGCTTGCGGTCATTCGGCGGCTCATTGGACAGGCACGCGGCCATCTGTACCCCGGGGGAGTACTGTTCATAGAGGCGGATCCGCGACAAATGCAAAACATCACCAAGATCCTAAGCAATCATGGATATAAGAACATAGCTACGGTTCCTGATTTGTCCAATATGCCCCGGGTCATCACCGCACAGGTTTAGTTCCCAGGGTTTACAAGGTAAGATGCTTAGCAGAAAATAGAAAGGCCGAAGGGGAGTTGAAGAGGATATCTTGATGGATACAGGTATAGCGGAATTTAAGAAAAAAATGAGTATCTACGACGCCAAAGCACAGAGCAGGATCATCCAGGCCATGGAATGGGTGCAAACGCATAAGGTAGCTGATCCCGCAGGGGACCGGGGTCTGCTCCATTCCTTTGCGGTCGCGGAGATGCTCATAGAACTTACGTTAGACCCGGATACCATCATTGCCACGCTGCTGCTCAACAGCGTCGTGAATCCTGGACCCTCAAGCCTGCACTTGAAACCCCTCGGGCTTAAAAAGCACCAGGATACACCTGCTCCTCATACCGAGCCTATTACCCTCAAAACCATCCAAGAGCGCTTCGGCCCTACCATTGTCCTGCTGGTAGACGGTGCCCGTCGGATTGGAGATATTTCGGCACACAACAAAACAGTGGTGGAAGCAGAGCATATACGGAAAATGTTTTTTGCTATGGCAAAAGATATACGGGTTATTTTTATAAAACTTTCAGATACCCTATGCCGAATGCGGGCCTTGGATACGTGTTCTCAGCTTTCCCTGTTTCCTCCTGAGCAGCGCAGGCTTGCAGCTCAGGCATGTCTGAATATCTACGCTCCCCTGGCGGATCGGCTGGGGATATCGTGGATAAAGGCAGAACTAGAGGATCTCTCCCTCAAACAGCTTAACCGGGAAGCCTATCAACAGATCAAGGAGATCGTGGCCTTGAAACGGGGCGCCCGCCAGCATTTTCTTGATACGGTACAGCAGCGGGTTTTGCAGGAAGCCACTGCTGCAGGGCTTAAGATCGAGGTATCCAGCCGGGCTAAACACTTTTACTCCATATATCACAAGATGCGAAAACGGAACAAAGCAGCAGAGGATATCTACGATCTCTTCGGAGTCAGGATCCTTTGCGACAGTGTAGAGAATTGTTATACCATCCTGGGTCTGGTCCACCGGCTTTGGAAACCCTTGAACGGCAGGTTCAAAGATTATATTGCGATGCCTAAATCCAATGGCTACCAGAGTCTTCATACCACGGTGATGGCCTTTGCCGATGATCCTGAAGGGAAACTCCTGGAAATCCAGATCCGTACCGGGGAAATGCACCATATCGCCGAATATGGGGTTGCCAGTCACTGGTTGTATAAAAAAGCCGCCACCAGAGAAGTGGTACGGCCCGTGGATATTTCCATTGTCAATCAGTTGCGGGCATGGAATACGCAGGACCTGCACCCTTATGCAAACGAAAACCCGGAGATTCCTAGTTCCGAATCATTTCTGGAGAATATAAAACAGGAACTCCTTAAAGATTCGATCTACGTATTTACCCCTCAAGGTAAGGTGCTTGAACTACCTGTGGGGGCAACGGCTATTGATTTTGCCTATTACATTCATTCCGCCATTGGGGAACATTGTATGGCTGCCAAGGCTGATGGGATGATCATCCCCTTAAGTTCGGAATTGAAGAATACCCAGGTGGTGGAGATACTCACCTCTCCTGCGGCCCACCCGCATCTTAATTGGCTCCGCTTGGCCAAGACCTCCAAGGCCCGCAGTAAGATCCGTTCTTGGCTTCAGCAGCATGATGAGTCACTCATCATTGAAAAAAATGTGGTTGCAAAAAATGCGCTTTTAAAAAAGAAGCTTGCTAAGGAGCAGCCGAAAGCGCCTCCTCTTGAACAAGACCCGTCACCGGTCCAGTGGGTTATAAACCAGCAGCTTCCCGAAGAAAACCTCCTGCATGTACGGGTAGAGGATGAGAAAAACATGATGATCCGCTTTGCCCAGTGCTGTCGTCCTGTAATGGGAGACCCGATAATCGGCTATGTTTCCCGGGGCCGGGGCATCATCATCCATAGGAAGCACTGCAGCAACCTGCGGCATATCCCTGATTTTGAGGAACGGAAGATCCCTACTGCATGGGAAAACGCGGATCCGGTGTTGGTAAAGCGTTTCAAGGTTGAGTCTCGTTTATCCGCGGACCTCTTCTCGGAGATTGAAGGCGCGGCTCGCAAGTACCAGGGACATCTGATTGAAGG
>JAISGE010000072.1 GCA_031263265.1 Treponema sp. | reverse complement strand
ACAAAAGCGGTCTACATCGGATCGCTCATCGCGTTGGGGGCCAGCATAATAATGGCCTTTGCCTTTAACGCCCTGGCAGGAGCAACAGAAAACCGGGAATTGGTCGAGGGCATTACGGTACTTTTCGCCGTAGCGGTACTGTTCTATGTAAGCAACTGGATGGTGGGAAAGGCGGATGCCGCAGCCTGGACCGGCTATATCGAAGGCAAAGTACAAAGCTCCGTAGCCAAAGGAAGTCTCTTTTCCCTGGCCTTTGCCGCGTTTCTCGCGGTCTTCCGTGAAGGAGCGGAGCTTATCCTCTTTTATTGGGCGCTGCTGGCGGATACCCAAACCTACGTCAGCATGGTATGGGCCGGACTTGGGGCAGGCTGCGCCGTGCTGGTCGTCATCTCCGTCTTGATCCGTTTTATGAGCGTCCGGCTCCCCCTCAAACCCTTCTTCATGGGAACAAGCGTCGTGTTGTCACTTATGGCGGTCTCCTTTATCGGAACAGGGGTAAAAAACCTTCAAACCGCCAATGTTGTGGGCGTAAGCCCGGTTTCCGGTATCCCCTCATTTGACCTTTTCGGCATTTACCCGACAATGGAAACCCTTATCCCCCAAAGCGTATTGCTTGCGGTACTGGTAGTAACCTTTGCGTTTCAAATCAAGAAATGGAGTATAAAAAAAGGTTGACATGATTAAAATACTAGAATAATCTAATAATAGTTAGTATCTACTAACTATTATTTTTAAGGAGATTTTATGAAAAAGAAACACGCGTTTTTTTTGGTCTGCTTGCTGGCTTGTGCAACGGGCATGGTTTTTGCAAGCGGAAAGCAAGGGGAAGCATCCCTCGAACCCTCCGGTCTTACCCGCCGCACATCGGGGCCGGTAGAATATTGGCAAGATGTCGATGGTCTCTCCAGCGCCAGTCTTCTCAAGGTAGGCCTGAGCAGATTCGGATATGTTGATGAGGAACAGGGCCGGTATTACCTGAAGATTGTCGATGTCAACACCCCCGATGCACTGGCCGTTTCAGCACCGGTTCCCGAAGGTCATAATGTGGCTATGTGGACCACCAATAACGAGGGGAAAATAGCGGTCGTAACAGCCGACCAATATGGCCGTTCGGCGTTTAAGGGAAAGCGCATCCTTATCTATAATGCGGATTTACAGCAGGAGATGGAATTTCCTTTTGGCGATCCCACCGGGGATTATGCCCAGCCTTTGAGTCATCGTGAACCTGGTCTTGCGTTTACGGACAAGTATGTGGTTATTGGCTGGGATGATACTGACGGCGCGGCTAAAGGAGAAATGTATATTACGGTCTATGTTCTGGCGGACGGCAAGTCCGGGCGTATTCAAGTTACCAATAACGTAGAGGTCGGCAATCTTTCTGCTCTAGCCGTGAATGGCGACTATATCATAGTCGGTGGAAGTACCGCCACGACCGTATGCAAAATCAATACCGGGACGACTGTTACCATTGAACCGGTTCCGGGTACCACAACCCCAGCCGGTTCAGGGGGCTGCCATTGGATAAAAAGCAATGAGCGCTATGCCCTTGAATCAGTTCAGGGGAAAGGGACGGTGCGGGTCTGGAAGTGGCAGGGAAACAATGCCCCCACGCTGGAATCTACGGTAAGTTTCAACGGAGATACCGGCGGCACTGTTCAAGCCATGTCATTTGGCGTTGACGACCCCAGTAACGCCTATATTTTTGGCAAGGCGGCCGGCGGTTCCCTGGGGAAAGCCTATCAAGTTGATCTTGCCTCTTTGAGCGGTGGAGAAACCACGGCATTGACAACGCCTATCTTTACCAAAACCACCTTTGGTACCGAGTCCATGGGGCAGATGTGGATAATAGAACGGGCGGAGAAAGACGGTGATGTTTATTATGCCTTGGCAGGCGGCGTTGGAGCAAATGAAAACGGGCCGAGCGGCTTTTTGTTTCTGAAAAACCCAACAGCGGACGGCGGTGATTATGCCGACAATTCCCCTGTGGTTACCTACAACTCATTCAACTGGTTTTGGACACTGGTACGCAGCGCGAGACTGCTTAAGAACGATAACGGGGACATCTTCTTTGTAGCCAAGAATCATGCTGCCCGCGAAGCCTATGACATCACGCCGTACAGGTTGCGGGTACAGAAAATCAACTAAAGGGCTAACCGGCTGATAAAAACTCGTTCTCCGCCATTCACGGCGGAGAACGGCCTATTTATAAGAGCAAAAAATGATAAAACAGAGTACAATAAGCTATAAGGTTATGGAGGGATTATGTGGATTGTATTTGCGTTGTTATCAGCTTTTTTTGCGGCATTAACTTCAATTTTAGCAAAAATCGGCATTGGAAATATAAATTCAAATTTAGCCACCGCAATCCGAACCATAGTTGTTTTATTGATGTCATGGGGAATTGTTTTTGCAACCGGAAAACATAATGACCTAGTAAGCATCGGACATAAAAATTTATTATTTTTAATATGTTCTGGAATAGCAACCGGGCTTTCCTGGCTTTGTTATTATAAGGCTTTACAAATGGGAGAAGCATCAAAAGTTATACCCATAGATAAATTCAGTTTGGTTATAGGTATGGTAATGGCCTTTATCGTATTAAAAGAAGCGGTAACCATAAAAACAATTATGGGGGGTATTTTAATTACCCTAGGGACTTTTGTATTGCTTTTGTAGTATGTATCACCCAAGCATCCCTTGAGCCGCGGGTTTCAGTCTGTTTCCGGCTGAAGCAGGTATACTTGGTCTTCTAATTCGGTGATTCGTCTGTTCAGTTTTCGAATCGCCGCTTCGGTTGCTTTTTGTAAATCCCGATTCCTGCGTTCAAGACGCGCCTTTTCACCTTCTAGGCGGCTAAGGTCTTTTTGTAAAGCTGCAAGCTCCCGTTCCAGGCGCGCTTTTTCCTGCTGGAGCTCGTTAAGCATTTGGGCGGAGAGGCCCCTATCGAATTGGTCTACGGGAGTGGGCTGCGGCGGAACCTGCTGCTGGACCTGTTCCCGCAGCCTGGCATTTTCCTTCTGGAGACGGGCGATGGTATCTTCCGCTTGTTTCGTGGAAGCACAGCCGGCAAACATTCCTAAAGTCACGAATAGCCAGAGCAGTCTCATAAGGTCACCCGGGTATATTTTTTAATGGTAAACGTAACAAAACCGGTTTCGCTATCCACGCGTACCGGATTATTAAGCGATAAGGGGTAGTCCTCCACCAGGGAGAAGCGCGCATCACTGGTCCTTACGGAGAGGGACAGTATGGCAGCTTTCTTCTGCACCACCCTTTCGCTCAATGAAAGGGTCAGAATAATGGGCTTACCTAGGCGCATGCGGGGATAACTCAGGGTATTGCCCTGGAGAAGAGGCGCTTCTTTGGTATAGGACTCCGCGACTTTGAGGGATACCCCGTCGCTCAACACTAAACGTACCTCCCAGGAGCGGTCTTTCCAGAGCCGCTTGATGTGGCTTGTTACCTCATTATTCAAAAGGGAGACCAGACTGGCCAGAGCAGGCTGCTTCTCCTCGTTTTCTACAAAGATAGAACTGCCGCCCCCTAACGCGGCTACCTCCTCCATGTGGGCTATAGCCGCAGGGTCGAAAAATGCGACCGTGGAAACCGCGGTGCCTATTCCTGCGGCTTTATGCGTTCTGACCAGATCGTTCACCAGGGCCTTGGTCTCGGTGGGGTCTCTATCCTCTATCTGTTCACCGTCGGTAAGCAAGAGCACATGCTTCGTATAGGGTCCGGTATCTCCTAGTTCATTGATCACGGTATAGGCTGCGCTCAAAGCCTGCCGCATAAAGGTATTGGCCTTTTCTTCAGGTTTTAGCGTTTTAATCGCCTCGATAAGTTCTTTGCGATCCTGGGCATTGCGTATATAGAAATGTTTGATGACCAGTTTATGCCCATAATGAAACCCAATCACCGAAACCACATCCTTTTCTTTCAGTACCTTGTTGACGATAGTTTCACATACCTCCTGTACCAGGTCAAACCGGGTCTTGTTCTCCCTTATGGCATCCCCCATGGAACCGCTTATATCAATGACCAGGCAGATGTTTCTGGGCGCGGTTTCCATAACCGCTTCCGCTTCCCGTACCAGATCATCGGGAACCCGGTCTAATGCAATTGCATCCCCTGGGTGTACGCTTATAGACACCGTGGTCTCCTCCCCGGCCTTGAGCGCGGGCTTTTCTCTTTGCTCCACATACCGGATCTGTTGAATAGTATAGAGCACCGCGGTTTTATCGAAAGAGACGCGGTTCTGCGGGATAAGCGGGGTGATACCGAGCAAGGCAAACAAGAGGCACCATAAACCTAAGCAGGTGTATTGCTTCATATCCTCTTCCAAAATAGCAGCCCAGGGTAGTGCATGTCAAGTTTTCGTCTCCTGCGAAACTGCTCTGACTATGTTAAACTGCAATGATAATGTCCTCATGTAAACGCAATAGAAATGTCCCCTACGGGCAGCGGCAAAAGAGCTGAGACTAAGCTATCGGCAGGGGCGGCGGGGATTGGGTCGAGGCCGCCGCAGAGGGTTTTGCCGCCTTCGCCGTCTCCGGCTATGTAAAAGGTCATCGACATGCCCGCAAAGGGACTTTGGTCTTTGACTTGCGGCCCCCGGTAGACGGCCTTCATGGCGGACAGGTCGATGTCCCATTCGGGGGCTATCTTTGCTACAGAACGAGGGCGGATAAACAGGGGGTAATATACGCAAAGCAAGATAAAATCAAAAAATTCTTTGCGTAGCCCTTTCATGTTTTGTATCTGCGTACCCACAAATCGTTTCAACGGCAAGCCCGGCGACAATGGAAATGACGGCCATACAGAAAAAATAGGGGCGCACAAAGCCTGCACCCCCGTACCTCTCTCCGCTATTTTTATATCGT
>JAISGE010000061.1 GCA_031263265.1 Treponema sp. | reverse complement strand
CAGAATGGCAGGCCGAAGCAGGGATAGCCGGCCTTGCCGAGGCAGAGAAAGAGCAGGCGATAACACAGCTAATCGCCGCTGTCATACCGGGCAAAAAACGGTCACCCAAAGAAAAGCCGGCCGAACCCAAGGAAAACAGGGGGGGGGGGGGGGGGTGTGGTATAAACGCTGGAAACCCACTATTATTTAAGCCGGACCGTAGTATGGCAAATGATAAAAAATTACGTTTTGAAATTGGCTCGGTTTATAAAACCGATTGAGAGGAGACTGAAATGAACAGAATTAATGTAATCGCGCTTGGGGTAAAGGATCTGGAAAAATCGCTTGGTTTTTACAAAGGCATAGGGTTTAAAACCTATGAACAAAACAGCCGGCCAGCAGTTGTGTTCTTTGACAATCAAGGCACTAAACTTGAATTATATCCATTGGATAAACTGGCTGAAGATATTAACCCCCGATGTCCGCCGGAAATTTCACCAGGTAAATTTTCCGGTATAACCCTTGCAATTACTATGAAATCTGAACAAGAAGTTGATGATTTTATGAATATGGTTGTAAAAAACGGCGGTGTGGTGGTGAAAAAACCGCAACTGGTTTTTTGGGGCGGTTATAGCGGATATTTTCAAGATATAGACGGCTATTACTGGGAAGTCGCATATAGCAAGCATTGGAAATTTGATGAAAACAACATGCTTGTTATTGAGCCGTCATAACAGAAACACAGAAGTTGTTTGAGAACTCCCGTTTTCAAACAACTCTGGAATCATTACCAGAAAAGGCTTCGACATTCAAAATAAAAACGTTTTTCAATAGCTTCTCCCATAGAAAAACTCTTTCGCGGCAGGGGGCCCCGGCGCGCAACGGTTTTGAAAAGGCCGCTTTTTTTAACGGGAGGCAACAGGATGCCCACTGAGGTACTATCCGCATGTTGAGCACTTTTGAATAGATCCGCTTCCCCATGAATATAATCAATGGAAGTACCTGGGGTATCCTTAATAAACCCATCCAGCAGGGGCTGAAGATAGTCCGTGGCAAGTCCTGACGCCTCGACTTCCACGAGCATGAGTTCAGTACCGGCAATAAGCCCAAACCGGTTTTGCGCTTCCCCTCCCACCAGGGCGGATAATTCCCCAGGCTGTACCACCGGATGGCTGGTAAAGCCGGGTAATCGGGAGAGGACGCGGAGCACGGCCCCCAGCTCTGCACCAAAAATAAGACGATGAATAGGCTCAAACCCTATGCCCGGATCATAGAGGTTTTCCACCTCTACCAAGGCCCACCGTGCAGCGTGAGCCATGAGTCCCGGTTCCTGTGCATGGGCAGCCTTGTATTCTTCCCAGATGGCCTTGGCGCTTGCCAAGGAATGGTTCCCATCCCCTACCGCATAGAGAAAAGGTACTTCCCCTGGACTGCCGTAACTACGTTGGGCTTTTTGGGCCAAGGCCTCAAGGCCCTCGGCAAGATAGGCCCACGGGGTTTCCTGATCCAGGAACCAACCGGAAACAGCCCCCCATTGCAAGGAGGTTTGGTATACCGGCGGCCCCGCCTTTTTTGCCTGTTCTCCTAAACCGGGAAGCAGGGAATCAGCTTCATCATCAATGAGCAGGAGCACATGAGAACTCTCCAAAGCCGCTCCCCGGCGAACCTCCATCCGGGGAGGCAACCGCTCTGCTATGGTTCCTTCGGTTGCCCTGATAAGGGCACGGGTCTGGGCTTTCCAATCGTACTGTTCCAGATCAACGGCAACCATGAGTCCACGCCGACACTGGTGATAGGGAGTGCTCCGTTCCAGGTACACCAAGCCCTTTTTCGGCGGAGCCAAGATACCCGTAGCGAGATACGCGTCCATGGTGTGATGTATCTTTTGGATCCGCTCTGTTCGTCCAGGATCACCAAGGTATATTTCAGGAAAAATCAGGTGCAACGTAGAAGGAGCCGAACCAACCGTATCCGCTACCTTGGCCCAGTATGCCCTATCCTGGGTAAACTGATCGCAGGCGATCACCGCCCATTTCTCTAAATCCGTGCCTTGTCTGGGAAGCATGATCTCAGGAATGGCAATGCCTAAGTCCGCAAGTTGCTGCGGTAGGTTTCTTTGCATGAAACTCCTCCTTAAAATGATGCTGGTATCATATCCTGGAGTGGGCATCCTGGCAACTCCCTGCGTTGCCTTACGGCAAATACAAAAAATATTACGAAATAACCATGGTGTAACTATAGGGGTGCTCTATGGTTTATATAAATGTTCTTTTGTAACGTTACTCAGCTCTTAGATAAATTTCTGTTAAATTATACGGTGATTTGTATAATTATAGTTGAATAAGACAAAGTCTTTCTAGTAGTATTATAGTAACGTAGCTTGTTTATAGTAGGTATTATAAAAAATGAACAAAATACATAAAAAAATTGGAGAGGGTTTTAATACATGTTGGACCTCGGTCACATCCACCGTAAGGAATACGAGTTAGACGCCGACCGATCCGAAGCTATTGTCATTGCCGAGGCGCCCGGTAGGGTTCATTACCTTGGTGAGCATGGTGAGCCCAAGGCTGGATTATTTCTCTCTTCGGCAATTGACCGGTATATCCGTGTTGCGGTGAGCCCTCGGAAGGATAGTTCTCTTAGGTTTTATGCTGCTGACTTGGGGGAACGGAAACGCACTACCCTGGTTAATCTTAAGTATAAACGGGAAGATCGCTGGGCTAATTATATCAAGGTGGCGATTCATATATTTGCGAATATGGGGTATCCGGTTAAGGGGCTTAATTTTACCCTGGTGGGGGATATTCCTCAGCACATTGGGTTGGCTTCTTCATCAGCCATAGAGGTAGCTGCGGCTGCGGCCCTCCGGGGATTTTTCAAGGTTGATATGAGCGATGACGACCTGTTAGACCAGCTTATCCTTTCCAATGAGTTTTTCTTTGAGGAGCATACCAACCCTATTGATTATGTCATCGCGCTTGCGGCACGGCAGGATGAGTTTCTCATCGTGGATGAAACAACCCTAGAGGTAAACCGGATTAAATCGAGCATTTCTGAGTATAAGATCCTCATCATGGATTCCCGAGTACCCCGCATCGGGATGGAAGATGAACTTAAAGAGCGTCAGCATGATATAAAGAAGGGCCTTGCCCTGCTCGCTCAGAAAAAAGAGGGGGCAAGCTTACGAGATTTTGTTACCGCTGATCTGGTTGAATCCATGGGGGATCTCCCTGAAGAAATCAGGCGGCGCAGTATGCATATTGTCCAGGAACTCAGGCGGGTCTACGATGCAGAAGAGGCCCTTACGAAGATGGATCTGGTGGCCCTTTCCAAGGTTATACTTCATTCCCACGAGAGCCTTCGGGATTTGTATGAGGTGTCTTGTCCTGAGATTGATTGGCTGGTGAAACGGGCCCAAGAAATAGAGGGTGTCCTGGGTTCACGGATGACTGGTCGGGGTTTTGGGGGTTGCACCTATACGATTATTAAAGAAGATGCCGTTGAAGAATACCAGCGACGGATTGAAGACTATGAACGGATCTTCGGCTTCCATCCAGTATTGTACCAAATTAAGCCTGCTACCGGAACCCGGCTTGTACCAGCTTGATGTATTACTTGGAGTTTTATGAATATACTGGTAACCAACGATGATGGTATAACAGGAGAAGGCCTGCTTCTTTTGGCAGCGGCTTTGCGCGCCCAGGGTAGACACCGTATTTGGGTCTTAGCACCGGATTCAGACTGCTCTGGGGTTTCCCATAGTATATCTTTTTTAAAAGCCCCGCTTTGTCTGAGTCCTCATGGAGTAGATACCTGGGTTTGTTCAGGAACTCCGGCGGATTGTGTTATGATGGCCATCCTGGGAGGTCTTTCGATTAAACCTGACCTGGTGGTATCGGGTATTAATAAAGGGGCTAATATAGGAACCGATATTATCTATTCCGGTACTGCCGCAGCAGCCCGGCAGGGGAGTCTTTATGGTCTTCCTTCCATAGCCCTTTCTCTAGCAGGGGAGGGTACTTTTTATTGGGAGGCGGCGGTGTCTTTTGTGGCGGAACATCTTGAGGAATTGCTATCTTCATGGAAGGCAGATACCTTTGTTAATGTAAACCTCCCTAACATCCCGGGAAAACCTGAAGGTATGTTGACTACTTTTCCTTCCCGGCGGATTTACCACGATCAAATATCGGTCTTTGATGTTCCTCATGGTAGGAAATACTGTTTTATCAATGGCGGATCGATATGGACTGAACCAGAAACAGGGTCAGATTGGGATGCGGTTTCCCGAAACTACGTTTCGGTAAGTCCGGTATTCGTACACCCTGTGGTAAGCCGGGAGCTTTGTCCTGGTGCTCCTGAACATACCGCGGTGGCGCTCCATTCCCTCAAAAAACAAGGATAAACCCCTAAGATTTTCGTAAAGAAATTTCCTGTTTTGTAGATAATAAATAGAGGAGTCGTTTTCGAAATTGAGGTTTCAAGCGCCTTATTATGGATAAGGTGTGTCAGTAAAGATGATTCCTAACAATGTTAGCGCTTAGGGTGATAAATTTAATTGAGGGGTTCTCTATGATAATGACAGAAACGCTTACAGAAACACTACAAGAAGGAATCCGGCTTTTTAATCTGAAACGATGGGATATGGCATTACGGGTCTTTCTGCAGTTACATACCGATACGAATGAGGAGGATACCAAGGTTACGAGTGAACTTGCTTATTATTTGGGGCTTTGCTATACCAAACTCGGGCGCTTTGATGATGCTCTCCTCTATCTGGAGCAAGTGGTAAATGCAGAATCGAATGTCCTTAGGGTATATCAATGCCGTTTGACCTTAGCGTATATTTATGTTATTACTGAACGGACGAAAATGGCAGAATTTGAACTTAATCGTCTATCAGAAATCGGATTTGAATCAGTACAGCTCTATACTATCCTGGCTTATTCAGCCTGTTCCGAGCAGCAGTATCGAAAAGCGGTAGAGTTGTATGCTAAGGCCCTGCAATTAGATAATAACAATACCACTGCCATGAATGGTCTAGGGTATATCTTGGCAGATACCGCCATGAATGTGCAACAAGGGCTGATATTTTGTAAAAAAGCAGTGGATCTTAATCCTGAGAATGCCGCGTATCTTGATTCTCTGGGATGGGCATATTTCAAGAATGGAGATGCCGTAGAGGCGAGAAACTGGCTGCGCCGCGCCTTGGGTACAGCTACCTTGGCATCCCAGCAAAAAGAGATACGGAATCATATACGGATCGTTGCAGGGGGGAGCTGATGCAACGATTGAAAATCATCCTGAACCCCGGCGGGATGATTTGTTTGTGTTCTTTGTTGTTTGTTTCGTCGTTGATGCTTGAGGCCCAAGAGGGTTTGGGGGGTACAGACTTGGATACCCTCTATGCCCGGGAGGAATTCCGGTTGGGAGTCCAGGCGTATAATCGTTTTGCCTTTAACGAAGCTATCCTTTCTTTTGAGCAAGCCCTGTCGTTTCGTCCGGTGGATCCCCTGATCATGGATTGGTTAGGCCGGGCGTATTACCGTTCTGGTATGGAAGAAACGGCCCTCAGGCAGTGGCGTTTATCTGTCGCTGCATACAGCCCTGCCTCAGATGATGCCTTATTGCTCGGTAGCCGTATTGAGACGGTGCGAAACCGGCGCAGTCTCTTGACCATCCTGGGGGATGGTGTCCGGTATGTAGCAGCAGGCCGGTATCCTGGTCGGTATGATACCATAACCATTTTTAAACAGCCTACCGCGGTTTTACCCTTAGACGATGGATCTGCCTGGGTAGTAGCTTACGGGAGTAATGAACTGGTCCGAATTGACGTAAATGGTATTGTCAGGCAGCGTCAACGGGGTCCTCTCAATGGCTTTGACCGGCCCTATGATCTCGTGAGAGGAAACGACGGCAGGCTTTTCCTTTCGGAATACCGAGGAGGACGGGTAAGCGTACTTACCAGTAATGGAGAATGGCAGTCCTATATTGGATCCAAAGGCCAGGGAAACGGGATGTTTGTGGGTCCTCAGAATTTGGCGGTAGATGAAGAGGGTTATCTGTATGTAGTGGATTACGGTAACCGTCGGATTTCCAAGTTTGATCCTGATGGGGGTTTTATCCTCTCTCTAGGCACTAAAAGCCCTAATTTTTCAGGTTTTCTTTCTCCTACAGGTATTGCTGCTCAGAATGGTAGGGTGTATGCAGCGGATAGCGTAGCAAAACGCATCTATGTGTTTGACCGGAATGGAACATACCTGGGTATTCTTATTCAGGAAGGTTTGACCGGCCCTGAAAGTCTCCGATTTCTTCCTGATGGCCGGCTTCTGGTGGCGGATACCAATCGAATTCTCCTGGTTGATCCTAATTCTGCGGTCATCCAAGAAATGGGTGTAGCGGGGAATTCCAGGATGCGCATCGTAGGGGCTGCCATGGATCAGAACGGTAATGTATTAGCCGCTAACTTTCAGGAAAACGAGGTCTCGGTGATGACCCGGTTTGCTGATATGGCCGCGGGACTTTTTGTACAGATAGACCGGGTGGTGACGGATAATTTTCCCAAGATCACCGTGGAACTTTCGGTTCAAGACCGGCTTCGGCGTCCTATTCTGGGGCTTGACGGCCGGAATTTTCTGTTGAGCGAGAAAGGGTATACCGTGGCGGAGCAACAATTTTTGGGTGCAGCCTACCGAGCCGAAACTGCTGATATAGCTATCCTTATAGAACGATCCCAGCGGACGGTAGGCTTCCAGGATGATTTGGCTGCGGCGGTCCGGGATATTATCAGAAGTCTCAAAGGCAGGGTTGTTTCCCTTATTTCTGCCAGTGAACAGCCGCTCAAGGAACAGGCTGATGAGGCGCATTGGCTCCAGAGCGCTCGGGGAAATGGGGCATCCTATACCTCGCGATGGCGCTTTGACTTGGGACTGCGGCTTGCAGCTACGGATCTGCTTCCTGGTGAAAAGAAGCGGGCAGTGGTGTTTGTAGGAACGGGAAGCATGGGGGATCTTGCCTTTGAACAGTACACCCTTTCGGAGTTGGCTGCGTATCTGGCGAATAACGGTATTGTCTTTCATGCGGTTATGGTGGGGGGTAATCCGGCGGATGAAGCGCTTCAGTACCTTTGTGATCAGACCGGCGGACAACTTATATCCCTTTATCAGCCTGAAGGCATTGGACCGGTTATAGAAAGTATCGCCTCTCATCCTACCGGGTCGTATATTCTCAGCTACCGATCCCAGTTACCCACTGATTTTGGCAGGGCATACCTTCCCATAGAAGCGGAGGTATACCTGTTAGAGCGTTCAGGCCGGGATAGTACCGGATATTTTCCACCCCTTGAATAAAAGGGGAAAGCCGTATAAGATAATTACTGTAGTAGTGTAGAATCCTTAAAAGTAGGTATAAGACTAGGAATAGACCTAAGGAGGAATGTTTATGGTGGCATATCGCTGGGATAGTACGTTAGAAACCGGTCATGAAGTTATAGATACGCAGCATAAACAGTTGTTTGATGCAATCAACGATCTGTTGGATACATGCCGGATGGGAAAGGGAAGCGAAGAATTGACGAAGAATCTGGATTTTTTGAACGCCTATACTATTAAACATTTTTTTGATGAGGAAAAAATCCAACAAAAATATAAGTACCCTGATTATCCGAATCATAAACAATATCATGATGCGTTTAAAAGCACGGTTCGAGATTTAACCCATCGTTTGATATGGTCAGGCCCTACTGAGGAACTGATCAAGGAAGTCCGCTCCAGCATTGGAGATTGGCTGGTGAGTCACATTAAGATTCAAGATTTCAAGTTGGCGAAATATATTAAAGCTCAGGATGCTGCTTCATAGAAAAAAGGGGAATCCCCTTGGTTCATGCGACATCATCATTGCGGTTTAACATGTAGTTGTCCTGGTCTTGTTCAATTGCTTCCATATCGGTACTGTAAACTATGAGTATATTTGAAGCGATAATCCTGGGTGCAGTACAGGGCATCACTGAATTTTTGCCGGTAAGTAGTTCAGGCCATCTGGTTCTTCTCCAGAAAATCTTCCGTATATCAGAACCAGCCCTTTTATTTGATGTCATGGTCCATGTAGGTACTTTGGGCGCAGTTTTTATTGTGTTATGGGCTGATATTTGGAACATCCTGCGCTATCCTATTCAGAAATTCACCGGCCTCCTCATAGTGGCCACTTTACCCACCGTGCTTATTGCCCTGGTTTTTAAGGACCTTATCGAGGAAGCCTTTGCATCCGCAGCCTTTCTGGGCTTTGCCTTTCTTGGTACTGCAGTACTCCTGATAATCGCCGAGGGACTAGCCAAAAGACCCGGCAGGACCAAGACGGAAAGAACCATGCAGTGGAGCGACGCCTTGATCATTGGGATACTCCAAGGAGTGGCGATCATCCCGGGGGTATCCCGTTCAGGATCAACCCTTTCCGGTGCACTTTCCCGGAAATTGGACCGGAGTTTTGCCGCCCGCTTCTCTTTTCTCCTGTCTATCCCCACAATCCTGGGCGCCTTGGTTTTACAGCTCAAAGATGTACTTGAGGGAACTGCCGGGGGTATTGGTACCGCGCCACTCATAGCCGGGACCCTTACCGCGGGAGTGGTGGGTTTTTTTTCGATCCAGGGTATGCTCGCCATAGTCAGGAAACGATCCCTTTGGGGCTTTGCTCTGTATGTAGCGGTGCTGGGGCTGCTCATCTTGCTGGATCAGTATGGAACCCATTTCTTCTTTTAAGCGAGTTCGATGAAAGGGTCTTGCCTTTCCTTGCTTAGCCTTTCATCGAACTCACGTTACATAACAAAAATTATTCATTATTAATCTTCTGTTAATTACCTTTATGCTGTTTGGTCGGTATCATCTTCCCTATTCAAGGGGTTTTTATCTATGAAGAAAGTAATCGTGATTGTTACCGTACTCGTAATCGCTGCGGGATTGGTTATGATACCGCCCCTCACAGCAGGCAAGGCAGGCAATGCTCAGGCCAGTGGTCCGGGCCCAGGTCCCGGCATGCCAGGGGGTCCCGGCGGGGGAGGCGCACCCAGAGGCGGCAGCCCTGCCGGCGGTGCAAGCACGGTATTCGCGGTCAGGACCGCGGACGCGGAAATCCGCAACCTCCAGTCGTACATTGAAATAAACGGCAATATCGTCAGTGCCCAGCAAGTAGCGGTCGTGCCGGAGGCCGCGGGGAAACTGGTCTCCATAAAAACAGGACTCGGATCAAGGGTAAGCAAAGGTGTGCTCGTGGCGGAGATCGATCCTTCCCGGCCCGGAGCCGTGTATTCCCTCAGCCCAGTATACGCCCCGGTTTCAGGGCTCGTGGTAACCAATCCCGTGTCGGAAGGGTCCACGGTTTCAACCGCCACTACCCTCTTTACCATTGCCGTGGCAGAAGACATTGAGATAGAAGCCCTGATACCTGAACGGGAAGTAGGCCAGCTCCGTACTGGGCTCCGGGCTGAAGTACGCCTTGAGGCGTTTCCCGGGGAAGTGTTTATCGCGGAACTGAGCCGGCTCTCTCCGGTGCTTGACCCCGCCTCAAGGACCAAGAAAGTTACCCTGCGCTTTATTGCTCATGACCGGAGGATCAATCCAGGAATGTTCGCCCGAGTGAAGCTCAATACCAGGATCTATCAGCATGTGGTTTCCATCCCCCAGGAGGCGCTGCTTGAAAACCGGGGAAGCCCAGTGGTGTATGTGCTTGACGCGCATGGTGCCGGTGAAACCGCGCGGGTGTTTATGCGGGAAGTCGTTGCCGGGGTGAGCATAGACGGAGAAACGGAAATCAAAGAGGGCCTTTCTGCCGGAGAACCGGTGGTCATTCAAGGACAGCAGTTTCTCACCGACGGCGCCCATGTACGGGTAATCGGCAGTACCAGGCAGGGAGCATAGCATGAGTGTTGCGCAGCATGTGGTCAAAAGACCGGTATTGGGGCTTATCGTCTTTAGCCTTATCGCCATTATCGCGCTTTACCTAGTATCCGGTATCGCTATTGATATGTTTCCAGAGGTTAACCAGCCTGTCCTCATGGTTACGACGACCTATCAGGGCGCTGGCCCGGAAACCGTTGAAAAGGCGGTAACCAGGCCGCTGGAATCCCAACTGGTCAACCTGAACGGTCTTGAGAGTATCACCTCCACCTCCTCCGAAGGGTCCAGCATGATCACCCTGGAATTCAAGTACGGCACGGATCTTGACGCAAAAACCAATGACATCCGGGACCGGCTCGACCGGGTAAGACGGCAGTTGCCCGACGAGGCGGACACCCCTTCGATCATGCAATTCGACGCCAATTCAATGCCTATACTCCGTATCGCGGTGCAGGGAAACCGGCCTCAAAATGAACTGCGGGCAATCGCGGCTACTATAATCCAGGACCGGCTGGAACAGGTTGACGGCGTGGCTTCTACCAATGTAATGGGCGGCCGTGAACAGTTGGTACAGGTTGCGGTTTCCCAGAACCGGCTTGAAGCCTACGGGCTTACCATTACCGGCATTGCCGGGACCCTGGCGGCTCAGAACCTTGAACTGGGCGCAGGTTCCATTGAGGACGGTGTAAAAAATTACAGCATCCGTACGACCGGAGAGTATGCCTCGCTCCAAGACATCGCGGAGACGGTTATCATCCAGCGAAACGGCGCGGATATTCGGCTCTTGGACATCGGGAGGGTAAGCCTCTCCTACCCAGAAGAGACCTCCACCGTGTATATCAACGGTGAAACCGGTGTGTATGTGGGGGTTACCAAGCAGAGCGGAACCAATTCCGCAGCAGTGGCCGACCGGGTATACGCAAAACTTGACGAGATACAGGCGCTGCTTCCTTCCGACATAAGCCTTGAAATTACCCAGGACAATACCACCCAAATCAGGGACATGATCAATGAACTGGTAAACTCAGCCCTCTCAGGCGCGGCACTGGCGATGGGGATACTGTTTCTGTTTCTCAGGAATATCAAGAGTACGGTCATTATTGGCATCTCCATTCCCTTTTCCATACTGGTTACCCTCCTCGTCATGAATCTTGCGGGGATTACCCTGAATATGCTGACTATGGCGGGCCTCATTCTGGGTCTGGGGATGATCGTGGACTGCTCCATCGTCATACTGGAGAATATTTTTAAATACCGGGAACGGGGTGCAAAGCCGGATGTTGCGGCGACCCTGGGAAGTCAGGAAGTCATGTCTTCGGTCATCTCGTCCACCCTGACCACCCTGTGTGTGGTTGTGCCTATTTTTCTGTTTAAGAACCGGCTGGGGATGCAGGGTGAGTTGTTTCAGGGGCTTATCCTGACGATTGCCATCGCCCTTGCTTCAAGCCTCTTTGTGGCTATCTTTCTGGTCCCCATTCTGGCAAGTACCTATCTGGTACTCAAGACCCGGAGCCAGCGGCCTTTGAAAAACCGCGCGTTGACTGCAGTTGACAATGCCATCGGAGCTGCACTGAACCGGCTCACCCGGGGGTATGTCCGGCTGCTTTCCATCGCGGTAAACCACCGTCTGATTACGGTTACGCTGGTGTGCGCCGCGTTTGCCGGATCGGTCCTGGCCCTCTCCCGCATGGGGATGGTGATGATGCCGCGCATGAACGAGGATTCGGTAAGCCTAAACGTTACCCTTCCCCAGGGAACCGTGTATGAAGATACCAAGGCGGTGATGCTGCAATTACAGGAAATCGCTATTGATGAAATCCGAGGCGCGAAGACGATTATCACCAATGTCGGCTCTTCGGGCCGGGGTTTTGGCGGCGGCGGCACGAACCGGGGGGAGTTGAGTATCAGCCTTAACATGGACGAGCCCCTGGCGGATACTTCCGCGCAGGTCATGCAAAAACTCCGCGGCCATTTCAGCGACTTTCCCAACGCGAGTCTTAGTTTTGGTCAGGGTAGGGCGCGTATGCTGTCAGGAGGATCCGATATAGACATCGTGCTCCGTATTGACGACATCGACGCAGGTCTTGCCGCGGCTCGGGAAATAACGGAGATACTCAAAGCAGAGGTTCCTGAACTTGCCGATGTTTCCATCGACATGACCGAGGGCCTGCCCCAGGTTGAAGTGGTCATTGACCGGAACCGGGCCTACAACATGGGTCTTTCCGTAAGCGCGGTCGCGAGAGAAATAGCTGCAGCCATGAACGGGGTTACCGCGACCACCTTTCGGTACAGCGGTACTGAATACTCGGTAAGCCTTGAGTTACAGGAGGAAGACCGGAAAAAACTGCCGGACCTCCAACGTATATTCGTGTCCGGTTCGGCTGGCCTCGTCCCGCTTGCCAACTTTGCCGCGCTGGAAAAGGGGCTTGGGCCGGTAAGTATTAACCGGGAAAACCAGTCCCGGATCATCCATATTACCGGAAACACCGTAGAGGGCCGGCGTATAGACGAGGTTGAAAACAAGATCCGCGCGGTTATTGCCGCCAATTTTATCGTCCCTGAAGGCATGAGCCTCTCGTATGAAGGGCAATGGAAAGAAATTACGGAAACCACGACCACCTTTGTCCTCATCATTACCCTGGCGGTTCTCCTCGTGTTCGGCGTGATGGCCGGTCAGTATGAATCGTTCAAGACCCCTTTTATCAATATGTTTACCATACCCTTGATGCTGATAGGGGTTGTCGCCATATACCTTATTACCGGCCAGAATATCAGCATGTTTTCCCTGGTTGGGGTGGTGATGCTGGTGGGTATTGTCGTAAACAACGGTATCATTCTGGTGGACTATACCAACCTGCTGGTGGGCCGGGGCATTCCGGTAGCCCGGGCTTGTATTGAAGCAGGGGAATCCCGGCTGCGGCCCGTACTGATGACCACCCTGACTACCATCTTGGGCCTTATCCCTATGGCCTTCTTCCCCGGCAACTCGGCCACCATGATTCAGCCCATCGGCCTTACCGTAACCGGCGGTCTGCTCTCATCTACCTTCATGACCCTGTTCTTTATTCCGGTGCTGTATTCCCTGATGAACGAAGGCCGGGGTAAAAAGAAACGCATGACCAAGAATACCCAAGGAGATACCCCATGAAACGCATGGAACTCATCGCAAACCGTTCTGTGGAAACAGAACTCATTGGCGCACTGGAACAGGGAGTCGAGGGCTTTTACTACACCCTGCTTCCCCAAGTCCACGGTAGGGGCGAAACCGCATACCACCTGGGAACCGCCACCTGGCCGGAAGAAAACTTCATGCTTATTAGTTATCTGGAAAACCACGAAGCAGATAGGGCGAAAACTGTGGTACAGGAAGTTAAGGCGCGCTTTTCAGGAGAAGGGATCAAGCTCTTTTTGGTGGATGTAGGCGGATAAGCCTGAGGCACATTCGGAACATGCTCTGGGCAGAGGACAGGTTCCCTATAGCCTAAAACCGCCATTTGAATTATCATGGGGTTTACAGCCGGACCGTTCAGGCTACGCGGGAAGAGGATAAGCCCGGCCTTTTTGTCCGGACTGGTAATTGTAGGTACTATTACAAGGAGTATAAAGAAAAGTATCCCTTTTCACTGAACAACATGAACACCATAAAAAAAAGCCCCCTTGCCGAATACCTTTCCCTTGCTTCGCCTGAGCAGGTGAACCCCGGATTCCTTGCCTACCTCTGTAATTTACAGGAAATTGCTGTGGTCAGTCCGGAAATTGCTTGTTCCATTGTCCGGGAACTGGAAAACCAGCGGAAGCGGATTAAGCTTATCGCTAGTGAAAACTACTGTTCCCTGCCGGTCCAGCTTGCTATGGGAAACCTCCTCACCGACAAATACGCCGAGGGCATGCCGGGCCATCGTTTCTACGCGGGAAACGAACAGGTGGATGCGGTTGAGTCCCTGGCCGCGGCAGAGGCCCGAAAGCTTTTTGGGGCCGAATACGCCAATGTCCAGCCCCACTGCGGCGCGGACGCGAATATGCTGGCCTATTGGGCGATTATAGCAACCCGGGTTGAGGTGCCGCTGCTTGAGCGATTCAGGGCCGGTAATGGGGGCGCGAAACCTAATCTCTACACCTTGAGCGACGCCCAGTGGCAGGAACTCAAGACAGCTATGGGAAACCAGCGGCTTCTGGGTCAGGACTACTATTCAGGCGGGCACCTGACCCATGGTTACCGGTACAATGTTTCGGGCCGGATGTTCGACATCTCCGGGTATACGGTTTCCCAGGAGACGGGCCTGCTTGATTATGATGCAATCGAACACCTGGCCCTGGACATCAAGCCCCTGATCCTCCTGGCTGGTTATTCTGCCTATCCCCGGAAGATCAACTTTAAACGGATGCGGGAAATCGCCGACAAAGCCGGTGCGGTGTTTATGGTGGACATGGCCCATTTCGCGGGACTTGTGGCGGG
>JAISGE010000012.1 GCA_031263265.1 Treponema sp. | reverse complement strand
TTCAAAAGAAAGATAAAAAGCGGTCCGCCTATAATCGCCGTCAATATACCTACCGGCAGTTCTTCCGGCGCCAGGATCGTCCGTGCCGCCACATCGACCCAGACAACAAGGATGCTGCCCGAAAGCGCCGCGACCGGCAACGTCCGCTTGTGATCCGATCCGACAAGCAAGCGGCTAAAGTGCGGAACCATAAGGCCGACAAAACCTATGGTGCCGCTTACCGCAATCGTTGTTCCCGCCATAAGCGAGGCAACCAGCACGAGCATCTTCTGCGTCCGCCGGACATTGACGCCCAGCGCTCCGGCGCTTTCATCCCCAAGCAGCAAAAGGTTAAGGGTACGGTAATTGATCATGAGGACAATCATGCAGATAACCAGCACCGCAAAAGGAAGGGTGAGGTATGCCCAGCGCGCGCCCGCAAGACTCCCCGACATCCAGAACGTCGCGTTATGCAAACCCAGGGCGTTCGGCGCGGAAAGGGTGATTATCCGGGTGACCCCGTCCATAATCATGGAGACGGCAACGCCGGAAAGCAAAAGCTGGGTGATGTTGATGCGTCCCCGCACCCTAGCTATGATGTAAACAAAAATAATCGTAACCGCTGAACCAATAAAGGCGCTGATGGAAAGCGAATAGGTTCCCAAAAACGAAAATACGCCGAACAGCATCCCCAGCGTAGCGGCAGCGGCAGCGCCCGACGACACGCCCAGAATAAACGGATCCGCAAGCTGATTCCGCACCAGAGCCTGCATGGTAACGCCGGTAACGGCAAGGGAAGCCCCCACGATAAGGCCAAGCAGCACACGGGGCAGCCGCAGTCCCCGCACGATGTTCTCCTCAAGGCGCGTCCAGGTGTGTCCGATTAGGTCTTCTACGCCGGGTATATAACTCACTATGATCTTTGCTGTTGCAAGCGGCGGCACCTTTACCGGCCCAAACCCTACGCAAAGAATAAGCGAAAGGAATACCGCCACCACCAACAACGACACGACTATGCCCATTTTCCACGTTTTTGGCTGAAAGAGCTGTTTTATTAAAGAATGCAATGTATCCCAACTCCAGTAATTAATGTTGGGAGTTCATCTCCGGGGAGGATTGTTTGCTCACGAAACAATTCCCGTTTCCCTTCTTGGGAAATTTCAACGGCTAAACAAAAAATAGTCTCAATGCAATGTCCCTTCTTGGAACATGGGGTTTATAGAGCAGACGGCTTCATGCCGATTAATAATCTAACCACTTATATTTTTTTTGTCAATATATGTTCATGCAATAATTTGCAAAGCCCCACAATTACTACAATTACACAATTACCTTGGGCTTGCCAGGGTTTCCCTGTATCATGGTATACTCAAGAACCAAAAACGTAAAGGAAACAAACTATGCGAAGCGAACAGGCAGCGGAAGCCCTCATCACCGGGGCTGCCCGGATAATTCGAGGTAAACGGGAATTTCTTGAATTGTTCACCGCAGGACTCCTTGCCAAGGGACATGTGCTTATCGAAGATAATCCGGGGCTTGGAAAGACCACCGTGGCCAAGACCTTTTCCCGGCTCATTACCGATGAGGAGGAAAGGCCGTTGCTCTTCAAGCGCATCCAATTTACCCCCGACCTCCTCCCCTATGATATTACCGGAGTTGATGTGTTTGATCCTGAAAGCCGCTCGTTCCAGTTCGTCCCTGGCCCGGTTTTAGCCAATATCGTGTTGGCGGATGAAATCAATCGGACTACCCCTAAGGTGCAATCCGCGCTGCTTGAAGTAATGGCTGAACGACAGGTAACCATTGGTGCCTCCACCCACTACCCGCCGGAGCCCTTTGTGGTCATTGCTACCGAGAACCCCATAGAAAGCGAGGGAACCTTCCCATTGCCTGCAGCCCAGCTTGATAGGTTTATGATGCGTCTTTCCCTGGGATACCCTGACCGGGATGCGGAATTGTCTATATTAACCGAAAATCCTGGGGAATACCCTTTGAGTCAGCTTGAACCGGTGATGCAGAAAGGGGACTTTTTAGCAGCTCAAGATGCGGTGGTACAGGTATTTTGCCATGAGACGTTAAAGGAAGCCATAGCCGATATAGTCAGGGATACCAGGATTCATCGGGGTTTCCTGCTCGGGGCCTCCCCCCGGGCAGGCTTGCATTTCCTCTGTGCGGTTAAATCCCTTGCCCTGGTACGGGGAAGAGCCTACGTTACCGATGAGGATCTCCTTACTATGGCAGCTCCGGTATTAGCCCATAGGCTCAAACTGCGAGATCCGCGGACTGAAGGCACACAAATTATTCGGGAGATCTGCCTTGCACGAATTAACGGCATCAAACAAGGCTGATGGTCCAGAGGCTGAGCTGGTCCTGCCTCTTTTCCGCATGATCCCCCTGCCGCAAACTATGGGGCTTTTTACCCTGCTCATTACCATTTTGGCCTTTACCGCAGGCAGCATACGGAATGAACTGGTGCTTATCCTGGTGGGTATGGTGTTTCTCCTGGCCCTCTCCTGGTGTTTCGTCGCGGTCTTGGGGCTTCCCTGGCTCCTCAGAAAAAAAGTCCGTTCATCCTCAGTGAGGATACTCACCAAACAGATGACCGCAGGTACTACGGGATCCCTTAGCTTTGCACTAGGTCCGGGGTATATCCAGGGGAAAGCGGGAAAAAAGCAGTTCTTTCGTTTCCCGGGGATACTGCTTAGGTATGAAATGAATCTGGCTACCAAGGATGGCCGATGTATCCGTCATATCTTTGATCCTGATTTTCTCCCCCAAGGGATCAGTTACTTCCCCGTACCGGAACGGGGGGCCTATTATAGCACCTACCATGGGTTTACCATCGCTGATGTTCTCGGCTTTTTCTCCCTGTCGATACCGCTTCCCCAGGATACCAGTCCTCAAGTTCTGGCAAGCCCTAAGACCGGGGAAACAAACATCCGCCTGCAGATCCGTTCCCGGGGGCTGCTGCAGCAAAACGAACCACAGTTTCTGAGAACCGATCCCCATTTCCTACGAACCGATAATTTCATTGATCACCGGCCCTATATGCCGGGAGATGATCCCCGGCGGATTAACTGGAAACTCTACGGCCACGCGGGAGACCTTTTTGTTCGAGAAGGAGAACCAGAACCGCCTCCTCATTCGCGGATCCTCATTCTGGTGGATACCCAAGCCGATGATACGCTCTATACCCCTGCAGCAGCCTGTAAAGGGGTGGATCTGCTTTGCGAAAATGCCCTGTCCCTGGCCATAGCCTATACAGCCCAAGGACTCGATCTGAGTATCGCGTATACCGGGGGAGATATACACCGAGGAACTCAGGCAGAACTGGCCATCGCGTTGGCGTATCCTTCGGCCCTGCCCTTAAAAGGCCCGGAAGACCTGCCTTCCCCAGAAGATGAGGGTCTTTTGATCCTCGCACTGCCTCGGGCGCTTGGAGGAGAAAGCGCTTTAGACCGGTTTCTCCAGCAGCGGAATACCCGTCAAGGGGTGGATATTGTGTTTGTGTATGAGGGAAGCTCCCGTGATGAGGCTGCAGAAACAGCCGTAGGTATTTACGGCCAGAAAAGCGGGGATACGACCCGGTGTATCAGGATAGACCCTTAAGGCTGAACCTTATCGCACCCCGGCTGTACTGTTGGGCGGGCAGGGCAAGCAGGCAGACCAGCAGGGGCAGCAGTGTTTTTTTCAGCATACCATCTCCTTTCCGGCGGTTTCAGTGTACTCTGATTTCCGCGTGTTGAAAATATATGGTGTATGTATAAAAAATAATACACAATTATAGCTATTGATAATTCATTCATTATAACATATTATTATACTATCTATGGAGGTTTTTGTAAATGAAATTATATTTGGATAGTTGTTGTTACAATCGA
>JAISGE010000214.1 GCA_031263265.1 Treponema sp. | reverse complement strand
GCGCCGTGATAAGCGCGGCGGCAAGCGTTGTGGCGATGATTTCCGGCTGCGTGTGGGCAAGGTAAATCTCAATTTGTTCCACATCATGACCGATGATATTTGTCAAATCCCCCGTCATGCGTTTTTGGAAATATCCCAGGGGCAGTTTCTTCAAATGGCTGATGATGTCAAGCCGTACATCCGCAAGGGACTTGTACGCGGAGCGATGCGCCTGCCAGAGTCCTATAGCATAAAACACGGCTTTTGTGATCTGTAAAATGACTATACCCGCGCCGATTTGCCCTATCCGTTCCCGGGTGATTTCTCCCGCGGAAAACAGATGAAGGAGCATAACGGTCAGCAGTGTAGTCCCGATACCGGACAGTACGCTCACCAACACATACCTATTTGAGGCGCGGTTTTTAGCCTTGATCTGCTTGACCAGTGTTTTGGTTTCCAAAGTTACCATCCTCTAATGCTTATCCCTTATTTCTGTACTATGGCATTACTGTTAGAATATACTAACTATATAATTACTATTTATCCAAATTAAATCTACTCCAATTACCTAAAAACACTCCATATAATATCGAGTTTATAAAATCAAGACATTGGGGGAGTGGACCACCGTTTGCCCAGGCGGGTCCCCCACATATAGCTGCGCTGCCGAATCAATCGGATTTCCCGATGTACTGAAAAGGTTTGAGATACTCCACAAATTACCGCTTTGCTATTGATGATAACCCAGTTTCTCCGATGAACGAGTCTCCTTCTTCGCCCGATAACGGTAAACCACATGGCGGCTTCCGGCAAACCGTAAATCCCGGTAGATAACTGCCATCACCAAAACGGTAGTCTTACCCGGCCGGGAACCACCGAAAATAGGTATAATGCTCAACAAACGTCTTATGCCCGCACTTTTCAGTATCGCACAAAAAACGTTGTTTGCCATTCCTGGATGCTCCGTTCTTCTTTACCTTGCTGCTTCCGCAATAATGCGCAATCCAGCACTCTCGTAAACAGCTGGAACGTTCAACACAGTGCGGGTTCGTTTTAGGTTACGTTTTTGCTATCTACCTAAAGGTGCTCCACCCAATCCTTCATTTCCCATGACAATACTTGTACTTCTTACCGCTCCCGCAGGGACAGGGGTCGTTCCGTCCTACTTTGGGCTGGGAACGAATCACCGTAACCGCTTTTGACTGTTCTCGGGGAGGAGCGTTTCCTGGGCGTTTTGCCTCAGCAAAGGCTCCATGGCTGCCGTGGCTTGCAGACTGGGCTGCTATAGCCCGATTTTTAATTTCCCGGTCTCCTGGCTGTGTAGAAACCTGAATCCGTACCAGGTGCAAGCGGGAGGCAATATCTTCCCGGATCTGGTCGATCATGGTGTCGAAAATCTGGAACCCTTCAACCTTATATTCGGTCAACGGGTTTTTCTGGGCATAGCTGCGCAAATACACCGCTTCTCTCAGGGCCTCCATGTTTTCCAGGTGGTCAAGCCATTTGCGATCCACTGCTTGAAGGTACTGCGCCCTGATGAAAGCGTTCAGGTTAGCCTCCCCAATGAGGGCTTCTTTTTCAGCTATATCCTGTTCCAATGCCTCAATGAGCTGGCGCTCAAGCTGGTCAAATTTTTCCGCTCCGCTTCCTGGGTCAAAAGACAAAGGATACGCGAATTTGGTTTTGAGGTACTCACTTAAGTCCTTGAGCGCCGTTCCCGACTCTTTACGGTAGGCGTTCTTGCAGGTCTCGATTGCAGTACCTACCATGTCCTGAGTGGCATCGTTTACCCGCTTTTTGAGATCCTGATCCGCCAAGATGGCATCCCGCTGTTCATAGATGAATTTGCGCTGCTGATTGAGTACATCATCGTATTCCAAAAGGTGCTTGCGGATCTCAAAGTTCCGCTCTTCTACCTTTTTCTGGGCCTTTTCAATGCTCTTGTTCAGCCAAGGATGAAAGATAGGCTCCCCAGGTTCCATGCCGATCTTAGCCATGATGCCCTTGATGTTATCCCCCCCAAAGAGGCGCATCAGATCATCATCCATGGAAATGAAGAATTTTGAACGGCCTGGATCCCCCTGCCGGCCTGAACGGCCGCGGAGCTGATTGTCGATCCGCCGGCTCTCATGCCGCTCAGTACCGATCACATACAAGCCCCCTAAATTCTTGACTTCCTGGTAATCCTTTTTCCACTTCGCGTATTCCTCTTGATAAATCTCCTGGTATTTTTCTGGACTTGCCGTAGTACCAGCCCGTTTACGAGCCTGGTGTTCAGGGTTCCCCCCCAATTTGATATCCGTACCCCGGCCTGCCATGTTCGTGGCAATGGTAACCGCTCCCTTTGCCCCGGCTTCGGCAATGATCACCGCTTCCCGGGCGTGGTTCTTGGCATTGAGCACTTCATGGCGCACTCCCCGCCGGGTGAGCATCATGGAAATGACTTCAGACTTCTCAATGGAAACCGTTCCTACCAGGATGGGCTGTCCTGTTTTGTAGATCTTGGCAATCTCATCACAGAGGGCATCCATTTTTTCCTTTTCGTTCAGGTAGACCAGATCATGCTCATCGTTCCGGGCAACCGGCAGGTTCGTGGGGATCACCACCACCTCTAAGTTGTAAATCTTGCTGAATTCCACTGCCTCGGTATCTGCGGTACCGGTCATGCCGGAGATTTTGGTGTAAAGCCGAAAGTAGTTCTGGAAGGTGATGGTTGCCAAGGTCCGGTTCCGCTGGGCGATCTTGATCCGCTCTTTGGCTTCAATAGCCTGATGCAGGCCATCGGAATAACGGCGGCCGTGGAGAATCCGGCCGGTAAACTCATCCACAATCTGTACGTGCCCGTCTTGTACCACATAATCCACATCCAGATGAAAGAGCTTATGGGCACGTAGGGCCTGGGTAAAATAATGAATATACTCGAAATTATCCTCATCCACGATGGCCCCTTTGATGAGGTTCCGTTTTTGCAGGATTTCTTCGATTTTGGCCAAGCCTGCATTACTAAAAGAGATGTTCTTGTTCTTTTCGTTGAGCTTATAGTCTCCCACCACCTCTTCGCCCTGGGTCTCGTCGGGGTATTCCCCGTTCTCCTTCTTGCGAATCTCCTCAAGGGAGCCGAGGAGCCGTTCCACCTCGGCAAACTTGAAGGTATCATCCTCAGCCGCACCGGAGATGATAAGCGGGGTACGGGCCTCGTCAATAAGGATGGAGTCGATTTCATCCACGATACAGAAATGGTGACCCCGCTGTACCCGGTTTGTCAGATCCCAGCACATGTTGTCCCGCAGATAATCAAACCCAAACTCGTTGTTTGTTCCATAGGTAATGTCACAGTTGTAGTTTTCTTTACGCCGGACATTATCCATGTCCGAGAGGATGGTTCCCACGGTGAGTCCTAAGTACCCAAAAATCGGTCGCATCCATTCCGCGTCCCTGCCTGCCAGGTAGTCGTTTACCGTTACGACATGGATCCCTTTACCAGGAATGGCGTTCAAGTAAGCCGCGGCAACGCTCATCAGGGTTTTACCTTCCCCGGTTTTCATTTCCACGATTTTACCCTGATGGAGTACAATAGAACCCAGAACCTGCACATCATAAGGCCGTTCTCCCAGGTTCCTGCGGGCTGCTTCCCGGGCCAGGGCAAAAGCCTCGGGGAGCAGGGCATCGAGGCTTTCTCCGTCAGCATAGCGGTTTCTGAATTGGCTGGTCATACGGGGGAATTCCTCCGGGGGAAGCCTCACCGCCCAGGCTTCTTTCTCATTGACTCGGTGTAATATAGGCAACAGTACTTTGAGGTCTCGTTCATGTTGGGAACCGAATAGAGCTTTGATGAAATTTTCAAGCATAGATTACTGTAACGTGTAAACTTCCCCATTGACAAGTCCGCGAACATCCACCGCATCCGTGCCCTAGAAGTAGGGGTCAGAAACCGGCTCCTCTGCAGTATCTTCGAGAGTGGCTTCAAGGATACTCAAGAGATACGCCTGGTTAAAGAGGGCAGCCACTTTATCCGCCGCGCTACGGGTAAAATAGGTGGTAATCTGCAAGGACATCCGGGAACCATCACCAGAGGGCATGAGGGTATCCGGGGCTTCCCGCTGTACCACGGTAAAATAGGGGCTGTTTCCCTTGAACCGGTATCCCAAGTCCATCCGGGGATATGAGCGGGCATTCACGGAAAAAGCAAACTGCCCCCATTCAACCCGGGCTTGGGTGGTTCCGTAGGCGGTCCGGGATTTGGATGCTTTGGTACTGAGATTCCGGGCCTCGAAATCAGTATGATACCGCTGCACCGCGGCGATGAACTGGTCCCTCCCGGCTTGATCCCAATACT
>JAISGE010000174.1 GCA_031263265.1 Treponema sp. | reverse complement strand
CTCAACACACACATCACTCCGCGCCAGCGGGCGCCCGGGGGGGGGGGGGGGGGGCCCCCGCCCAGTAGAACCCGGATATGGTTTTTATAAGCCTGCTCTTTCAACATACCCCTCACCGGAAAAAAGTGAAATGCCACGGACTTCTAAGACACAAGCCTTAGTTACATACAGAGAAAATGATACTCTCATGGGAGATAAAGATCAAGAGCGATTTTCACGGCCTCAGGTGCTCATCTTTTCTAAAGGTATGTTTTTGCGTATGGTTAAAACACCATGAATCCACTCACCATATTACAACTGGATCTGCGTGCGCCTCTGGTCTACCGCAACGATGAAACCCTTACCCCCTTTGCCTGTACCGGCTTAGCGGAAGAGCGCCTTTTCTGTTTTGACCTTGATGCGGATCAGGGTCTGAGCATTGAACCTAATGAAGCCCATTACCTAGGACCGCTCCTGTTTGCCGGCACCCTGGCCCTTGACCCGGAAGCTCTAACCGTACCGGAACGCTTTGAGCTTCCCCAGGGAACCTATATGTTTGCCCAAGTAAAGCAGTTGCTCCCCCGGGACCAAGTTATATGGATGGCCGCGGAGGTACAAAAAGAAGGGCTGTGGCAGCGCATGAACCTGGAAAAACGGCTCTATCTCCGCTATGTGGTGGAAGCGGAAAAAACCATTACCCAGGTTTTCCGGCCCTATACCCCCTAGATTACAGGGTTACCGCTTCTACCATATACCGGATATCCATACCATTTTCCCCTTGTTTCCTCATTTCAATCACAAATATGAGGGACTTGTACTGGGGACCGGCAATCACCTTCTTAATCCGATAGGAGCTTATCAGCGGCCGTTTCACCTGGGGAGTTCCGATAGTATAGAGAATTCGGGAGCGGTCCTTATAAATCCGCTCAAGGGTAATAACAAAAGAAGATTTTAAATCCTTGTCTTTGCCTTCAACGGTAGGTACCAGTTGGGCACGGTAGGAAATCTCCGGCTCAAAGTCACGAAACTCTATGGTTTCTCCTGAAGTCCCCACCTCCACCCCGTTGAGGGCAAGATAGAGAGCATACCCTAAGGAGAGGTAATTGATACCGTACCGATCCGCCAAGCCCGTATTACGGGAGATGATACGGTACAAGGCCCCAGAACCGTCCTGCCCTGCCTTTACCGGGCTGTCGTGTACCAAGGAAACCCTGCCGCCGCTTACAAAATTGTTCTTAGGTACATCCACCACAAATAAATCTGCCCAGGGCCGTAAGGTTTTCTCCTGTACCCCGTATTGAGCAAACATATAGGTTTTTCCATCTGCTGAAAATCCCAGATCTACATAGGACGCAATATCTCCTGCCCATAAGCCGGAACCACCCAAACAAAAAATCAAGGCGATTACGCTCATCTGAGGAATTCCCTTTTTATATAACATACGTTTTTTACCCTCCGGATACTTACCAATTAAGGGCTTTTTAACTATGGGTATTTGCTTTTTAAACAGGAAACAGCTATATACAGCCGTAAAAGCCCTCTCTTTGACTCTTATTATCGGAAAAAAAGTATGCCCCTTAAGGTCTTGGAGGCTTGAGTTCCCCATTTTTGTATTCTATGGTTATACTATGACTTTAGCAGAAAGAAACACCCTATTCAGAGGGGGAATTCTTATCACTTCAGTGGCTCTCATTGGTGTAGGCATCATCTCATTCGTGATTATGCCGATCTATCCTGCGGTACTCGCCCAAACGGTCAAGCGCTCCGCGGGCATCTTCCAAATCCTGGGTGCGTATTTTGTACAGCCTAGCCCTTATGGGCCTGTGGTTTCCATAATCTGCGCTATGGTCTATGCCTGTATCACCCTGGTGGTTATTTACCGGTACTTTGAAAAAACCCATTCCCCGGAGATCCTCTACATTGTCCTGTTTGTCCTTTCTTTTGCATTGGAAGGGAGCCGTATCATGGTCCCCTTAAAACTAACCTATGAACTGCCCAGCGTGTACCTGATCATGGCTTCCCGCGTACTTCTCTTTGGCCGTTATCTCGGTATTTTTTCATTGTTTGCTGCTAGTGTTTACGCCGCAGGGCTTGAAATCCAGAAGCAAAGTACCACGATTCTACTCATCATCTTTAGTACCTTGGCGATTACCCGGGGTGTTCCCATTGATGGGCTTTCCTGGGACAGCAGTTTCTGTATGATAAGCGGATACCCCGCCATGTTCAGAATCGTTGAAGGAGGTATGGTCCTAATAACTATGGTCAGCTTCTTTATTTCAGCCTATTCCCGAGGTACCAAGGAATATATTTTTATTGGTATCGGTTCCCTCCTGGCTATGGTGGGCAGGAATATCCTCTTAGGGTCCGATACCTGGATAAGCCCCTTCCCTGGCTTGGCGATCCTTTGTATCGGCACGTGGTTTATCTGTATGTACTTGCATCGGGTGTATCTCTGGTTGTAAAGCTGATTTCTGGTTTACTCCAGCATTATCCTTATCACCGTAAAGGCATGATGTTTTGTACTCCATAAGGCCGGATGGACATACTGAAAACAGGGTTGACAACCGATTGCAGCGCCTGTTGCACCCATTGGGTATAGGGTTTCACCATAGCATTGGGAAGAAAAACCTGGATTACCCCGGCAAAACCACCGCCATGTATGCGGCAAGCCGCTTTGTTCGGTAAATTATGCCGGCTGATAAAAATTTCTGTCAGCGCAAGGGTTACTGAGACGCTCTGGTTCTGTACACAATCAGATGGAACATAGACATTTTGCAGCCATTTCCATGACGAATTTCCCGAAGCGGTGATATGGCGCAGAAAGGCCGAAAAATCATTGGCCTTGAGTGCGGCAAGCTCCTGATCAACCCGGATATTTTCTTCGATAAAATGAAAAGCCCGCATGACGGCCCGGTCACCGCATTGCGCACGAAGAACGGAAAGGTTTTTTACCACATCCTCAATAGAAACATCCCGCAAGGCATATTTTCCAAAAAAGTAGGCGACCTGCTTCATCTCTTCGGGGATAGCCGAGTATTCCCTGGAAAGCTCCGCATGGTTGCCACCGGTGTTTACGAGCAACAGACTACAGTCTTGGGCCGCAAAGTCAAAAGGGATTCTCTCTACCACAGGCGCGGCGGGGTTTTCAAAATCAATGGCGATAAACCCTCCAAAAGCGCAGGCCATTTGATCAAGCAGCCCAGATGCTTTTTTCCAGTATACATTTTCTGCATACTGTCCAATCCGAGCCATTTTTTCAATGGGAATGTTCCCTTCATTGTAAAGCTGGTTTATGATATGACAAATCAGCATTTCAAAAGCAGCGGAAGAGCTGACTCCAGACGCGGGTATGACCTGGCTTGAGAAACAGCCATAAAATCCTCCGGTCGTATACTCTTCCTTTTTAAAACCCTCCAGCATACCGCAAATAAGGGCTGAGGATCCTTTTTCATACCCACAGGGCGGTGGCGCGGCAATATCTATGCTATAATCTTCGTTATAGGTGCGGTCGCAAATATGTATCGTGTTATTATCATTCGGTGAAATAACGCCGATACAATCAAGCTGGATACTGGCGGTCAATACCTTGCCGTGATTATGATCCGTATGATTGCCGCCGATTTCACTCCTTCCGGGGGAACTGAATACATATATCTCCCTATCCCCAAAACGCTTTCTGAACTGCCCTATCAAATCACTATAGCGTTTTTTCTGTTCCATAAAAATTGATGTTCCGCTTCCGTAGAGTTCGGCAAAGAGTTTTTTGGTTTCAAGAGCATCAAGGGTATTGATCGCAGCGTTAATGGTCATTTGGTTTCTCCGTAGCTATCTGATAATGGTTTCTATAGCAGTGAGTTTTGCGGGGTCTCCGCCCGGCGGCCCGCTATTTTCATTTGATCCAACAATTCGCGGGTTTCATGATTGTATATCCCTCCGTATATCAATGTTTTTACCCATAAGGCCAACAACCGCGCCCTGTTTGGCCTCCGGGGATTCGCTATGGGCAATAAGCCATTTGTTACGGGAAAACAGAAGCTTGTCCTCTTTGTTTGCCGTTTTAATTTCCGGCATTTTGGTATTAGTTGCACGGGGAAGCAGTATCACCGAACGGAAAGAACCATCTGCTTTTGCGGGGGCGTAGTGGAGCGTTGTCTCATAATAGAGCAGTCCGGTCCCTTTGGGCACCATGTACGCTTCAACCTGTGATGTGTCAATTTTGAAATCAACTAATTCCTGTTTTCTGGCAAGCAGCAAAACAAGATCATCGGCAGCTACAAATGCCTCACTGCCCCGGTGGTATTCAAGGCAGTTGAGCATGGTATTATATCCGTTGCAATAACCCGCCTGGATGGAAAGGCCGCCAAAAAGCCGGTTTTCCAGTTCCTTGAAAACCGGTAACATCTCAAGCCCTGAATCACTGGGGACATAGATAACCCGGTCTACCGGTTTTTCGGTATGATTTTCCAGAACACGTATCATGTCTTTGAAATCATATCCTTCAAGGACGATTCCGTATTCGTTGAATGTTTTATCGTAAACACTCCGTAAAAGCATAAATGCGCCTCTTTTCATTTCCCGGGGACAGAAGCAAAATCCTCTGTCCCCTCTTTACGTTATTTTAATGCTTCATCAAAACAGACGGCCACTTTACCGCAGTTGCCCTCTGCCATGAGACGGTAGGCTTCATCGGCTTTTTCCAGCGGAAAGCGGTGGGTAACCAGATCTTCCGGGTGAATATTCCAACGAACTAATTCCTCAACCAGGTTTTCCATGAGCCAGATGCTCGTAACCCAACTGCCGTAAATGGTTTTCTGGTCGTGAATAATGTCGGGGCTGGGATTGAAACTGACCGTCCCCCCTTCGCCCACAAACGCGATTTTGCCCCATTGCCGGGTTGCCCGGATTGCCGTGGCCCGCCCGGCGTCGCTGGCAGAGGTGTCAAAAGCCCGCTCAACGCCGCGCCCGCCGGTAAGCTCCTTTATCTCTCTGGCGTTGGTGTCCGAAGGAGCGAGAATTTTGTCGGCAAGATTGAGTTTGTCCGCCAATGCTATACGGTAGGGGTTGATCTCAATACCGTAGAGTTTTTGGGCCCCCAGTTTGCGACAGAGCATCAGCGTGGCAAGACCGACCGGGCCAAGCCCCACGACCAGCACCGAATCGTTGCCGCCAACCCCGACTTTCTGAATCGCCTCGTATACCGTGCCGAAACCGCAGGCAACCTGGGCTCCATCGGTATAGGTCAGGGGTTCGGGAAGTTCAACCAAGTCTTTTTCATCACACAGCACATATTCCGCCATACCGCCGTCCCGCTGCCAGCCGTAGGCTGCCCGGGCCGGGGAAGAGCAGGATATCATGTACCCCATGCGGCAATCATGGCACACGCCGCAGCCGGAAATATGATACACGATAACCCGTGTTCCCTTTCTGAACCGCTTTATGCCGGGTCCTTCCTCAACCACCTGTCCACAAGGTTCGTGTCCGGCGATAACGTTTTGGTAGCCTTCCGCTCCCTTGCCGGTGTGTTCCCGGTATATGGCGCGAATGTCGCTGCCGCAAATGGTAGAAGATTTCATCTTTACCAGTACCTGACCATGTCCCGGTTCAGGGATCGGGACCTCTTTCAACACTACCGTGCTGTTGCCGGGGAGGTAGGCCCCCCTCATTGTTCCTTTCATAATAAGTTCCTTCTCAATGTTAGAAACCGTAATCATAATGGGCGGTAACCATATCCGCGGTTACGCCAAAGGCATCTGTCTTGGTAATTTTATCGAAGGCGGTCCAGGGCTTGCCGTCAACGACGATCTGTCTGGCGATTTCAACCGCTTTGATGCCGACCTTCACCGGGCTGTTCTCGCCGGTGGAAATATAGCGGGGTTTGTCGCCAGACTTGATGAGATCGTAGGCAGCCTTTGCGCCGTCTGCGGCCGCGATGATGTCCACATCCAGGAGGTCGGCGTTTACCAGAGCTTGCCGGGCGCCCAAGTTCATCTCGTCGTTTTCGGCCATCATCAGGTTCAGCATGCCTTTATTGGCGGTGATCAGGTCTTCGCCGACCTGAAGTCCGCCGGTGCGGCTCCAATCCCCCCAGCCCTGCCCAACGATAAAGAACCGAGCCGCGGCGTTCTCGGCGCGGCCTGTGGCTACCAGTTGCCGTTCAATATCCGCGGCGGCATCGTCCGCTTCCCCGGGGGAAAGATTGAGCCGCGCGCCGATAATACCGGCAAAAAGTCCGGAACGGCGTTCCAGACCTGCGACGTTTCCCTTGCCGCCGGAAAGGATAATGCCGTAGAGGGGCTTATCAGCGCCGATATAATTGACATACGCCTTTCCCACGGCCCGGCCATTCTCAATGTTGTCTGAATAGACCGTGGTTATATCGTTTGCTCCCACGCCAGGTGCGGAATCCACATTGATGACGGCTATACCCGCTTCGGCCGCACGGTTAATCGCGGGAACCACTGGATTCGGTTCAATGGAATCAATAAAAATCACCTTTACTTTTTTCTGGATAAGCGAATCAATATTGGCCGCTTCTTTGGTTACATCGCTGTCTGAGCCCAGAACCGTACATTTCCAGCCCAACTTTTCGCTTTCCGCTTTGATCGTGTCATTCAGCATTTGAAAGTAGGGAGAATTATAATTCTTCATTACGATCCCTACCTCAACCTGTTTTGAGCCGTCATCGTTTTTCTTTTGACAACCGCTGACAAGGGCCGCCAAAACCATCAGTACCGCAAGAACGCGGAACCTTTTTCGCATCTTTTTCATGTTTATACCTCCAAAATGGAATGGTTATCTCCAGACGGAATCCGTCTAAATCAACTAAAAATACTTATACCGAGCGGGTGGTCCTATTGGTTGCCAACTGCAAGAGCACGGCAAGGACGATAATGACACCTTTAATAATGTCCTGGGGATAGGGAGGTACGGACATCAGGTTCATTACGTTGCCGATCAGGGCGAGAACTAGGACACCCACCACGGTTTTAAGCACCGAACCAACGCCGCCCGAAAGACTCGCCCCACCAATGGCGCAGGCGGCGATGGCGTTGAGTTCAAGCCCGGCACCGAGGCTTGGACTTGCCGTTGACACACGGGCCGCCGCGACAAGCCCCGCGAAAACCGAGAGCAGCGCCGATACCGCATATACCGAAGCGATGTAGCGGCGGGACCGGATGCCCGCGAGTTCCACGGCGTTCCGGTTGCTGCCACAGGCGATTACCAGCCGTCCGTAGGTTGTAAAAACTTGTATGAACAGGAACAGCGCGACAATGCCTATCAGTATAAAGAAAATCGGATAACCGGCGGATTTTGCTACCAGCTTGTCCAGGGTGTTAAGGGGAATCGGGATGGGGACGCCGTTGGTCAACACAAAAGAAATCCCCCTTCCTACGGTCATCATGGCTAAAGACGCGATGAAACCCTGCATATTGAAATAAGCCACAAAAACGCCGGTTACCATGCCAAGCATCATGCCGAGAACCAGCGTAATAACAATAGACAATCCCATTGGCAGTTGGTTGTTCACAAAAAGCACGCCCATCATGGAAACGCCGAAGGCCATATAGGATCCTACCGCAAGATCAATACCGCCGGTGAGGATTACAAAAAGCATACCGATAGCTATGCAGATAGGACCTGCCTGCTGGAGAAAGATGTTGCGGATATTCATCACTGAAAGGAAATCGCTGGTGAGGATACTTGAAAAAACCACCAGCAGTAACAGTATTAAATAGGTGTTATGCTCGATAAGAAATTTTTTAATGGTCCCGCTGGTAATCTTTTGAAAATGCATGTTATGCCCCCATAGCCAATTTGATTAAGGATTCTTCACTCAGGTCCTGTTTTGCCAACTCTCCTGAAACCGCGCCATGACGCATCACATAAGCCCGGTCGCAGAGACCAATAATTTCCAGCATTTCCGATGAGATCACGATTATCGCAACGCCTCTTTCGGCAAGCTGATTGATAATTTTGTAGATTTCAAGTTTCGCGCCTACATCGACGCCCCGTGTGGGTTCATCGAATATCAGGCAATTACAGTCCGCGAACATCCACTTTGCGATAGCGACTTTCTGCTGGTTGCCCCCGGAAAGGCTGCGTACCTCGTCATCAATGGAACCGTATTTTGTAGACAGCGACGCAAGCAATTGGTCAACTACGTGAGATTCTTTTCGATGTTCCAGTAAGCCGGCCTTGCTCACCTTCCCAAGCCGGGTCATGGTGGCGTTTATCCTAATGCTCTGAAAGAGTAGCACCCCTTCTTTTTTCCGGTCTTCGGAGAGCAGCCCCAGACCGTGGACGATGGCGGCCCGGGGACTTTTAAATCGTGACGGCTCCCCATGATAGATTATTTCACCGGAATCAAAGGACATGGCGCCAAAAATCGCCCGCATAGTCTCGGTGCGTCCCGCTCCTACCAAACCACTGAATCCCACTACTTCCCCGGCGCGGACGTAAAACGAAACATTCTTGACTATTTTTCCAGCGTTCAAATTTTTTACTTCCAGCACGGTGTCCCCGATTTTCGCGTTACGCTCAGCGAAAAGCTGTGAAAGCTGCCGGCCTACCATCATCATTATCAGTTTGTCCTTGCTGGTTTCTTTGGTGTTCACCGTATTAACATACGTTCCGTCCTTCATGACGGTTATGCGGTCGGTGATGCGGAGCACTTCTTCCAGCCGGTGGGAGATATATACGATGGAAACCCCCTGGCTTTTGAGGTGCAGGAGGATTTCAAAGAGCTTCTCGATCTCGGTAAAGGTCAGCACCGCCGTAGGCTCGTCCAAAACCAAGACCTGGGTGCTGCGGGCAAGGCACTTGCAAATTTCCGTAACCTGCTGATGGGCCACGCTGAGGGAGCTTACCTTTGTGGCGGGGTCAATGTTGGTGAAACCAAGCCGGGAAAGTTCCTGGTATGCCTTTTCCCTCAGTTTTTTCCAATTAATGACCACCTTCCCCCCGGAAATATGGTCAATGAAGATGTTTTCCGCCACGGTAAGGTGCGGTGCAAGCATAAATTCCTGATAAATCACCGAAATTCCCAAGTTAATAGCATCCGCGGGCATGAAAATATGCTGTTCCTTCCCGTCAATGAGAATGTCTCCGCTGTCTCTAGGGATGGCCCCGGCTAAAACTTTCATCAGCGTGGACTTTCCCGCTCCATTTTCGCCCATCAGGGCGTGAATTTCACCTGGACGGACTTCAAAATGGACATTTTTAAGGGCTTGAACACCTCCAAAAGACTTTGAGATGCCCCGCATTTCAACCTTAGTTTTTTGCTTATCCATCGGTATTACCGCCTCCTGCTAATCCGTCTTAGATAAACGTATACGCATACGTTTACGTAAACGTATTTATATAGTATTATCAAATGGAAAGAGTGTCAACAAAAAACCATACAGACATTTAACTTTTTTTGACCAATTTTTAAACATTTGTATCTTACAAACGATAAATTATACGTTTACGTAAACGATTTGACAGGCTGTCTTAAAAGGAGTTACTATACGGTATGGCTAGGACACGCAAGACAACAAAACAACCAACCGTGAAGGAAGTTGCCGCACTCGCAGAGGTGTCGCTTGCGACGGTATCCCATGTGATTAACAAGACCCGGTTTGTTTCGGACGAGACCATTGCCAAGGTCAAAAACGCGATAAAAACCCTAGATTACAAGGCAAATCCTATCGCCCGAAACCTGAGCAGCGGTGAATCGCGGCTTATCGGTTATGTGGTCTCTAATATCGCCTGTTATTTTTACGTTGATATGGCTACGGGCATAGAAAAAACGATCTGTTCCCAAGGCTATCAACTGTTGCTCATGGACTCGAAGGATTCCAAGCAGCGGGAAACGCGGCATATTGAGTCCCTGTTGCGCCGAGGGGTTGACGGCATAATCATAGCCCCGACTACAACGGATTATGGTTTTTTGAACCGTGTTTTACCCGAAGGATTCCCGGTGGTGTTCCTTGACCGGCAGCCTTTGAACTACCAGGCGGACTATGTGCTGCTGAATAATTCTGTGGCGAGTTTTGAAGCCACAAACCACCTTATAAAAAAGGGGTATACCAGAATCGCCTATATTACCTATCATTATGGCGAAGACGATATAGACGCTACCACTGAGGAGCGCATCCTCGGCTTTAAGGAAGCGTTCCTGGAGGCGGGTATCCCCCTGGACAATACGTTGATACAGGCGGTTCCCGGCAACGCCTATACCCAGTGGGCGCTCATGGAGGGAGAAGCGTACCACGCGATGAAACGTATGCTGGACAAGCATGTACAAGCGGTTTTTTGCGGTAACAGCTTTGCCGCCGCGGGCGTAGTAAACTGCCTGAATGAAGCGGGAATCCGAATGCCTGAGGATATAGCCCTTATCACCTATGATGACGACCTGTGGATGTCTATGACGAGACCTAAGCTTTCTTCGATTATTCAGCCGGCTGAGGCTATGGGTTTCCATGCCGCGGAACGGATTCTAAAACGGCTACGAGAAAAAGATCTCCCTTATGATTCTTTCAGGTTGAACGCCAATATTGTGTACCGGGGTTCCTGCTGATTGATGGTAATTGAAATAGACGGTGAACCTTTAGGTTCTAAAGCTGATTTCTGGTTTACTCCACCATAGCCTATGGGCTATACTCAAGAGGTGGAGGTGTATATGCCTATTGCCAGTTCGATTCGAGAAGCCCTGGGTTCCGCATCCTTGATACGGAAAATGTTTGAAGAAGGAAATCAGCTCAAGAAACAGTATGGAGCAGATAAGGTATTTGATTTTTCCTTAGGGAATCCCGATATAGAGCCGCCTCCGGCTTTTCATCGGGTCTTTACGAAACTAGCCAAGGAAGACAAGAAAGGTTCTCATGGTTACATGCCCAACGCAGGCTTTCCTGAAGTGCGGGAGGCCCTGGCAGTAAAAGTTTCCCGGGAACAGGGACTTACCGTAACCGGGTCTCATATAGTTATGGCCGTAGGAGCTGCCGGGGGACTCAATGTGGTGTTCAAGGCCATACTCAATCCAGGGGATGAGGTAATCGTCTCGCGGCCTTATTTCATGGAATACAAAGCCTACGCAGCTAACCACGGCGGCCGTTTAGTTGAAGTGGATACGCTTCCTGATTTCAACTTAAACATTCCCGCGATACAGGCGGCACTTTCAGAAAAGACCGCGGCGGTGCTCATTAATTCCCCCCATAATCCCACGGGCCGGATTTACCCGGCTGCGACCATCGCTGACCTCGCCGAAGTGTTACGGTCTTGGGGGAACCGTTCAGGCCGTCTGCCCTATCTGATTGCAGATGAACCCTATCGGGAAATCGCGTATACCGTCGAGGTACCCCCTATTCTCAGTGCGTATAGTGAATCGGTGGTGGTGAACTCCTATTCTAAGAGCCTGTCCTTACCCGGAGAACGGATAGGCTATATTGCCGTAAGTCCTGGTATCCAGGATACGGAAGCTGTTTTAAATGCCCTCATTTATACCACCCGGATCCTGGGTTTTGTAAATGCTCCGGCCTTGATGCAGCGTATTGTGGCAGAGCTTACCTTTGCCCGGGTAGATGTGGCGGTGTATGCCCGGCGACGGGATGCTTTTAAGCAGGTTCTGGATGCAGCGGGCATCACCTACGCCGAGCCGGAAGGGGCTTTTTACCTGTTCTGTCAGGTTCCCCAGGGTGATGACCTGGCCTTTGTGGAACACCTCAAGCAGTACCGCATCCTTGGGGTTCCCGGCAGCGGTTTTGGCAAGCCCGGCTGGGTACGATTCACCTACTGTGTTGATGAAAAGCTCATCCATGCTTCTGGACTTGCCTTTAAGCAAGCCCTGGAAACCTGGTAGCCCCTTTTTTGTGGAATGAGGAAGCAGTGCATATATACCATGACTTACAAATTTATATGCACTTGCGGCACTGAAATTGG
>JAISGE010000172.1 GCA_031263265.1 Treponema sp. | reverse complement strand
CAAAATAGGAAGGGGTAAGGACAGATACGACAGATGATAGAACAGGAATTAAAGGATGCTCTGGGCAAGAATATCAAGTTTTTCCGTTTCCGCAGGCAGTTTTCACAGGCTAATTTAGCGGAAAAAGCCGATATTTCCGTTACTTTTCTCTCAAATATTGAGCGAGGAAACAATTTTCCCCAAGCCGGGACGCTCTGCAACCTTGCCCAAGCCCTTAATGTGGAGGTTTGGGAGCTTTTTAGGGCGAAGGTCCTTCTTATGATCAACTTTCCATTGTTGACCGCATTTCGGAAGACTTTACCAAGTATGTTAATTTTGCTATGGAAACCGTTCATAAGCAGTATAAGACCTGATTTCAACGATCGACTTGACGAGTTCCTTTCCTCAGCTTAAACTGAATCTGAGGAAAGGGGAGTAGCTACACGCACGGCAGCCAACAGCCGGTGTCTTATAAAAACCGAGAGGGTTTTTATATCGCTTGGTACCGTGGCTCTGGATTACCGGAGATGCAAGACCTTTCGCACAGGGCTCTTTGTAAGGGAGCCTTCTGCGAAAGGTCTTTTTTATCTTTATTCCCCTGGCATAAGGAGTTTTTATGACTATGAAATGGATCGTTCTCGCCCTGGCAGTACTTATGTATGCCCTGATCGTTATCTTTCCTAACAGGAAGTCCTACAGTTCTCTAGGAGCGGCACTGATTATGATCATCCTTGGGGTAGTAAGTCCAAAAGCAGCCCTGGGGGAACTTATCAACTGGAATGTGTTGATGATTTTTGTGGGAAGCCTGGTGATTGCGGAACTTTTCATCTATTCCCGGGTACCTGCCGTGATCGCCGATTCTCTGGTACGCTGTTCCCCCAATGTAGGAATTGCCATTGTGGCTATCCTCATCATGACCGGTATTATCTCCGCATTTGTAGAAAACGTGGCAACCGTTCTGGTAATGGCTCCCATTGCCCTGGCGCTGTGTACCAAGTTGAAACTGGACCCGACTTACTTTATGGTCGGCCTTGCGGTGATGGCTAATCTGCAGGGAACCGCCACCCTGGTTGGGGATCCCCCTTCCATGATCTTTGCAGACCAAGCCAATTACGGGTTCAACGACTTCTTCTTTTTTCAGGGAAAGCCCTCCATTTTTTTTGCAGTTCAAGTTGGTATGCTCGCCGGGGCCTTGTTCTTCTACGGTTTTTTTGCCAAACAGGGAGGCCAAAAGATAGAACTGGAACGAGAACAGATCCTCACCCTGGTTCCCACCGTACTTCTTATCCTGATGATTGGGGGATTAGCCACGGCCTCTTTTGTGTACGGAGGTATTTCTCTCGCTTCAGGACTGCTGGTCATCATGTTGGGCATGGTCGGGCTTTTGTGGTATTGGATCATCCGCAAGGAAGGTGCCGGAAAAGCCTGGTCTCTGATAAAAGAACTGGACTGGGATACGGTACTTTTCCTCATCGGTATCTTCGTAGTGGTTGGAGCGGTGGCTGCAGTGGGCCTTTTGGATGATTTTGCAGGTCTTCTTTCCCGGATCGTGGGGAACAACGTCTTCTTGGGATTCTTCCTGATTCTGGCGGTTTCTACGCTTATTTCCGGGTTTGTGGATAATGTGCCCTATATCATTGTCATGCTTCCGGTGGCCGCTAAACTGACCGTGGATCTTTCCCTCAAGCCTGAACTTTATATGTTTGCCCTGCTCATCGGTTCCTGCATGGGAGGTAATCTTACCCCCTTTGGGGCTGCTGCCAATGTGGTTTCTGTGGGAATCTTGCGGAAGCAGGGAATAGGGATCAACTTCAGGCAATGGCTCAAAATCAGTTTGCCCTTTACCGTGCTTACTATAACCGCGTCTGCGATCTTTATTTGGCTGGTATGGCGAAACTAAAAAGAATGGGGGCCGGGGAGTTTATGGATATACCTTTAACTCCCCGGCCCCCACCCGTGCTTCGGATAATGGCCTATTAGAAGGGCCGCGCCGCCAGATACTGGTATTCTTTCAGCACTCGCTCGGTCTGAGCCTTGGCTTTGGCCAGTAACGCGGTAGCCCGTTCAGGATCAGCTGCCTTGAGACTCTTGAACCGCACTTCCTTGTACATGAAGTCTTCCAGACTGGTTGTCGGGTCTTTAGAGTCAAGTTGGAAGGGGTTCTTGTTTTCCTGTTTAAGTCGGGGATCGTAGCGGTACAGCGGCCAGAGCCCAGAGGTAACCACGGCCTTCTGCTGCTCTAAGCCTCGGCTCATATCAATCCCGTGGTTGATGCAGTGGGAATAAGCGATGATAATTGAGGGGCCGTCATAGCTCTCCGCTTCTCGGAAGGCCTTGATCACCTGGGCGATGTTGGCCCCTATGGAAACCTTTGCCACATACACATACCCGTAACTCATGGCCATAGCCCCCAGATCCTTCTTGGTGATGTCCTTACCACCTGCGGCGAATTTGGCGATGGCTCCTACTGGAGTTGCCTTGGACATCTGACCGCCGGTATTGGAGTAGACTTCCGTATCCATACAGAGGATATTCACGTTCCGGCCTGAGGCAAGTACATGGTCAAGGCCGCCGTAACCGATGTCATAACCCCAGCCGTCACCTCCCAGGATCCATACGGAACGTTTGATGAAATGGTCTGCCAGAGAAAGGAGCATTTTCGCGGTTGGCTTGCTTTCCCCTGCCAGGGCCTGCTTCAGTTCGTCTACCCATTTCCGCTGTTCTTCAATGGCTGCGTCATCGGCCTGGGCATTGGCAAGTATCTGATCGATCCGGTTTCCCTGGATGCCTTCCTTCTTGGCCTGGACCGCTACTTCCCGAACATGTTCCGCCAGTTTGTCGCTGGTGAGCCGCATCCCCATACCGAACTCCGCGGCATCTTCGAAGAGGCTGTTAGACCAAGCCGGTCCCCGTCCATCCGCCCGTTGACAGTAGGGGGTGGTAGGAAGGTTCCCGCCGTAGATAGACGAACAGCCTGTGGCGTTCGCTATGATCGCCCGGTCACCGAAGAGCTGGGAAAGGAGCTTCACATAAGGAGTCTCCCCACAACCCCCGCATGCGCCGGAGAATTCAAAGAGCGGTCGCTTGTACGCTAAACCCTTGACTGCCGAGAGGTTCAACTCTTCTGCGGGAACTTCAGGGAGGGTGAGGAAATAATCCCACGCAGCAGCTTGTTCAGCATGATACGCCGGATCATCAGCATAGGACTTCCAGGAAAGGGCCTGGGGTTTGGAAGCATCTTTGGACTTGGGACAGATATTGAGACAGACCCCACATTCCATACAATCCTCTGCGGAGATAACAAGACAAGTTTTCTTGCCCTCTACTGGTTTGGGCTTGATTGCCGTGGTCTTAAAGCCCTGGGGCGCGGCTGCCACTTGTGCATCGGTGAGGTTCTTCATGCGGATACACGCATGGGAACAAACCGCCGCACAGTTACCACACTGGATACATGCATCAGGATTCCACGAAGGTACCCGCTCGGCCACTGCCCGTTTTTCGTACTGAGTGGTGGCGGTGGGGAAGGTCCCATCTTCGGGGATCTTACTTACCGGGAGCTTATCCCCTTCCTGGATAGACACCGCACCTAAGGTTTCCTGGATCCAGGTATCCCGGGCCGCGGCAAAGGGTTTTTTCATGTGGAGCTTGCTGTCCGCAGTGGTGGGGTATTTGACCTCTTCTACCGCAGAAAGGGCTGCGTCTACGGTGGCGAAGTTTTTCTGGACCACATCCACCCCTTTCTTACCGTAGGATTTCTCGATAAAGTGCTTCATTTCTTCCACGGCCAGCGCATCGGGCAATACTCCAGAAATCTTGAAGTAGGCAGCTTGCATGACCGTGTTGATCCGATTCCCCATACCGGTCTTGCGGGCTATCTCTACGGCATTGATCACGAAGAACCGAAGCTTCTTAGCAATGATCCGCTTCTGGGCCTCTACAGGGATTTCGTTCCAGACCTCTGCTGCGCTGTACGGACTGTTCAGGAGGAAGGTTCCGCCCTCCTTGGCATTAGCCAGCATGTCCAGAGTCTCCATGTAGGAGAACTTGTGGCACGCCAAGAAGTCCGCCTTGGTGATGAGATAGGGCCTACGGATGGGCTTTGTTCCAAAGCGAAGGTGGCTGATGGTGAAGCCTCCGGATTTCTTGGAGTCATAGGAGAAATAGGCCTGGGCAAATAGCTCCGGCTTAGTAGCTCCGATGATTTTTATGGAGTTTTTGTTGGCCCCTACCGTACCGTCGGATCCTAACCCATAGAACATAGCTTCATTCATGCCTTCTTCAGGGATCACAAAATGTTCATCGTAATCAAGGCTCTTTCCTTGGACATCATCCTTGATACCCACTATAAAATTGGGGATATGCTTCCCGGAAAGATTGTCAAACACCGCTTTGACCATGCTGGGGGTAAATTCTTTAGACCCAAGGCCATACCGGCCTCCAAGGATAGTGGGGAACTGGAATTGCCAGGGAGCTTTCCCATTCTGAGTTATGATGCCGCAGGCAGACACCACATCCTCGTAAAGAGGCTCTCCGAGGGAACCAGGCTCTTTAGTACGGTCGAGCACCGCAATAGACTTAACCGTGGGAGGCAGGGCCTTGACGAATCCAGCGGCATCAAAAGGCCGGAAAAGCCTGACCTTGAGGACCCCTACCTTTTCGCCCTGAGCCACCAGGTATTCCACGGTTTCTTCGCAGGTTTCTGCTCCGGATCCCATGATTACCAGCACTTTTTCCGCATCCTTGGCCCCGAAGTAATCGAATATATGGTAGGCCCGGCCCGTAAGTTTAGCGTACTTGTCCATTTCTGCCTGGACAATGGCAGGAACCTTATCATAATACTGGTTCACCCCCTCCCGGCCTTGGAAGTAGGTATCAGGATTCTGCGCGGTTCCCCGGATCGCGGGTTTTTCCGGCGTAAGCCCCCGGGCCCGGTGCGCCCGGACCAGTTCGTCATCGATCATCTCGCGCAGCACCGCGTAGGATACTTCCTCAATTTTCTGCTGCTCATGGCTAGTCCTGAAGCCGTCAAAGAAGTGGAGGAACGGTACTCGGGAACGCAACGTAGCTGCATGAGCGATTACCGCCAGGTCCATCACCTCTTGAACACTGTTAGAGGCCAGAAGAGCCCAACCAGTCTGCCTACAGGCCATCACGTCCTGGTGATCCCCGAAGATCGAAAGGGAACTGGTCGCCAAGGCTCGAGCGGCAATATGAAACACCGTAGAAGTCAATTCCCCGGCGATCTTGTACATATTTGGAATCATCAACAAGAGGCCTTGGGAAGCAGTAAAGGTGGTACTAAGGGCACCGGTGGTCAGCGCCCCATGTACTGCTCCTGCGGCACCAGCCTCAGACTGCATTTCGACAACTTGAGGGATCGTATCCCACAGATTTCTCCGACCTTGGGCAGAAAACTCATCCGAGAGTTCTCCCATAGGACTAGATGGAGTAATTGGGTAAATCGCGATTACTTCACTGAGCGCATGGGCCACATACGCTGCAGCGGCGTTACCATCAATCATAACCATTTTTTTATCAGACATTACTGTTCCTCATTTTGGTAGGGTTGTTCTTATTATAATTTTCTTAGTTCATTGATGCAAGAGGTGAAATTCATGGGGATAACCAGGGAGGTTTTGGTTAGCCAAAACCTCCCTTGACATTTTTTATAGGCTATACTAGACTCAACGAGAGTTTAAGGGGTTGTTCCTGCCCTGGTTCATGAGGGCCGGTAATAATCGTTTTTTTAATAGTAGAACATAATGGTTTATTAAGTTTTTCATGAAAAATCTGTAATTCCTTGTAGCTATAATCGAGTATGGTTTCCTCTTTGAAATAGAGTAGGGACGCTTAGTAGAGGAATAACAGAGCCATGTAAAACCAAAAACATGGAGGTTTCTGATGAATGAAACACAACGGTCGTATATTACCCTTGCGGTTGGTACTGCATTGGTACAGATTGCGGTGGTTCTGGGTTCTGTTCTCATATTAAGAGATGCAGGGACTGCTCAGAGCTGGTCTTTAGCGGTCGTGGTTGGGTTTGGCCTTGTCTTTCTTGTCCTGGTTGCTGTGCTTTTCTTTAAGCTGGGAAGTATCCTGGGAGAAGAGTTGCAGAAATCCCAGTGGAAAGATCTAAACCAGCATCGTGAGCGCTTGCAAAGCATCGGTGGGCTTGGGATAAAAAGTTTTGGTATCTACGCTGTGGGAGGACTCTTTTATGCAGCGGTTCTTGTTCCCTTTGCTTCGGCCCTGGGGATAAATGATCAGAAAGGCGCGATTTTTCTGTACCAACTAGCCTTTGCCCTGGTATGCGGGGTTTTTGTTTTTATGAAAACCGATAACCAGATAAGCTCATTTCTGATTACCCAATCAATTACCCGGTATCCCCCTGATCTGCAAGAACGGGGACAATACCGTAAGTTGATTATGGTTCCTTCTTTTATGATCTTGGGGAGTGTGCTCCTGGGTATCGGATGTATGTTACTCATGCATAGAGCCGCTGCTGAGGGGAATAGGGTCCTCCTCTCTAGAACCCTGACCATAAGCGTTTTTAGCGGAATTATATTTCTGGTAATGGCGCTCGTGTGTGCCTTGGAACATGGTAAATCCGCGACAGGCAGCTATGATTTGATTATCAAGGAGCTTGAACGGATTACCTTGGAAGAAAAGGATATGAAACAGCGGATTAGCATCGCTTCGATTGACGAATTGGGGGTTATTGCAGGACTCATCAATTATCTCTGTCATGATCTTTCCAAGCATATCAGTGCAATCAAGGAGTTTCAGCGTCATTTTCTCGAATTAGGCAAAGAACTACAACGTAACGCCCAGAATTCTGCAAGCGCCGTATCCCGCATTGCTTCCAATGTTGATATAGTTAAGGATAAAGCTGACACCCAGGTAAATACGGTGAAGGATTCTGCCGGGGCCGTAGAGAGAGTTGCCACTAATATCAGGATAATGGAGAAGCTGATTGATGAACAGGCAGACAGTATCTCCGCCGCATCAACTTCAATAGAAGAGATGGTGGGTAATATCGCATCGGTCAGTACATCCATCAATGTAATGGCAGATCAGTTTATCGAACTCATTTCCCTGGCGGAAAAGGGCAAAGGCGCACAGATCGAGTCTATGAAGAAAATCGAACTCATCGCGGAACGTTCCGCTGCCCTTTTGGAAGCCAACAAGGTCATATCCACTATTGCCAGCCAGACCAACCTCCTGGCCATGAATGCCGCGATTGAGGCGGCCCACGCGGGAGATACAGGGAAAGGTTTTGCGGTGGTGGCGGACGAAATACGCAAGCTGGCAGAGACCTCTGCAGGTCAGTCAAAGAATATCCGGGAAGAAATCAATATGGTGCAGCAGGCTATCGCAGAAGTGGTTACCACCTCCAAGGATTCGGAAAGCGCCTTTACCAGGGTTTCAGAGCGTATTGGAAAGACCGATGCTATTGTGCGGGAAGTCAGGCAAGCCATGAACGAGCAAAAAGAAGGGTCTTCTCAGATCCTTAAGACCCTGCAAGTGGTAAACGAAGTTACCGCTAATGTACGGAAAGGATCTAAGGAAATGAGTGCCGGTAATAACACCATGATTACTACTATTAATCTCTTGCAGGATTCTTCCCGGCAGATCCAGCAAAACATGGAACAAGTAGCATCTGGTTTTGACGAAATAGAAAGCGGTTCAAAAATGGTTTCAGATGCAGTGGAAAAAAACATCAAGGATGTAAAGGGCATGGAACTGGTAGTGGGGCATTTTAAGACCTAAGTACTGATTTTGAGGACTGAGCGCCATTTTAAGGAGGGATAACAACGGCGGGTTTTGGTACAAGCATAGGGTGGGGCTTCCAATGAAATTACGGAATATTATTAAGTTTAACTATCAGCAGTTGTTGTTTGTTATCTTGGCATTTGCTATCATGGTGGTAGTTAGTTATCTGTATGGCAGTGGTATTGTCCAAACTCAGTTGCGTATTAATGGGAAAAACGCCCTAGAATCCGCCCAACTCAAAATCCAGGTAGAATTAAACCGTGCAGGGGTTTTCTTAAAAAATGCTTGTTTTTTCTTTCAAAAGATGATCCAGGAAGGAAAATCTTACGATGATATAAACCGGAGCCTTGAACAGTTCGTCCTCTGGAATAGTGAAAGCGGCGATCCTGGGGTAACCGGTTTTATCAGGATGTATGGCTGGATCCCGGAAGGTTTTTTGGGTGGCCTTGATGGGATTCCTCAGGATGATTACGATCCCTCTACCCGACCCTGGTATATTGGTGCGGACGCAGCAAATGGAGAGATTTCCTATACTGATCCTTATACCGACACCCTGACCGGGAATTTCGTTATTTCGATAGCAAAAAAAATGATGGATGACGCCGGAGGGTTTATGGGAATCCTCGCCGTAGATATCAATATTTCCGATATGTTGGGATTTATAAAAGAACCGAATCTTGGGAAGGGTAGTTACGGCCTTATTCTTGATGATACCTATACTATCATTCTCCATGGACGAGAGCCTCAGTGGCTGGATCGTTCGTTCCCTGCTATAACTCCTGAATATGCACGGGTTACCGAGGCCATTAAGGAAAACGATACGATTTCAGGGATGCCCTTTACCAATATGCAGGGGGTAAAGAGCATTGTCTTTTTTAGAAGACTCTTTAATAACTGGCATGTTGGCATGGTAGCTCCTATCAGTAGTTATTACCGGGATGTACACCAGATGGCGATTATCCTTTCAGGCCTTGGTCTGGTGCTGGTGGGGGTTTTATGTTATTTTCTCCTGCGTTTATACGCCGATAAAATTACCTCTGACGAAAAAAACAAGAGCAAGTCGAATTTTCTCGCTAAAATGAGCCATGAAATACGCACCCCCATGAACGCGATTGTGGGTATGGCTGAACTGATCCTGCGGGAACCGATTGCCCAAGAGGTATACGAATATGCTATAGGTATCAAGCAGGCGAGCGCGAATCTCCTTTCCATTATAAACGATATTCTTGACTTTTCTAAGATAGAATCCGGTAAAATGGAGATCATTGAGACCCATTACCTCTTGGCTTCGGTTATTAATGATATTGTAACGATTATTCGGATGCGACTCACTGAAAAGCCGGTTATCTTGCTCGTCAATATTGATGCTCATCTGCCCAACAAGCTCACCGGTGATGAAGTACGGATCCGTCAGATCATCTTGAATGTCTTGAACAATGCGGTTAAATACACGGAAAAAGGGTCGATTACCCTATCTATCACCGGGGAAACCCAGAATGAAGCGTATGTGATACTACGCATTGAGATCGAAGATACGGGTATTGGTATTAAAGAAGAGAATTTCCACAAAATCTTCGGTGATTTTGTTCAGTTTGACAAGGAAAAAAACCGTGGGATCGAAGGATCCGGTTTGGGCTTGGCCATCACGCAAAACCTCTGCGAAGCCATGGGCGGGGAGATATCGTTTACCAGCGAATACGGTAAAGGCAGTACCTTTACCATCCTTATGCCCCAGATTATAGACAGCCCTGAACAACTTGCGGTAGTGGAAAATCCTCTGGAAAAGCAGGTGCTCATCTATACCCTCTCCAATCCTTATACTTCTTCTATTATCCACAGTATTAAAAATCTAGGGGTACCGGTCGCCTTAGTACAGGTACAATCGGATTTTCATGATGCCCTTAGGAAGAATACCTATGCCTATATCTTTGTCTCTCAGGTCTTGTATGAGGGGGCTAAGAAGCTCCTTGAACGCCTGGGTATGCCGGCAAAGTTGGTGATGATGATAGAATATGGTGCGCAGTTGAGCAGCATGGATATCGGTACCCTGGTCATGCCGGCTCATATTCTTTCAATCGCCGATATTCTGAACAATCACCTCAGTAACCAGGCTCGAGATCTCCGGGAAACCGGAGTCCGGTTTATCGCCCCTACTGCCCGGATCCTTGTGGTGGATGATATCATCACCAATCTGAAAGTGGCCGAAGGCCTTATGGCCCCTTATAAGATGCAGATAGATAGTTGTACAAGCGGCGCGCAAGCCATTGAACTGGTAAAAACGAACACCTATGATATAATTTTTATGGATCACATGATGCCAGAAATGGACGGTATTGAAGCCACCGATATTATCAGGAACCTTGAAGGTAATCGAAGCTACTATAAAAATATCCCCATTATCGCCTTGACCGCTAATGCGGTATCTGGGGTGCAAGAAATGTTTCTACAGAACGGTATGGATGATTTTCTTTCCAAACCTATTGAGATATCCCGCCTAAATGGCATATTACAAAAATGGATCCCTGAAACAAAACAGGAAAAATATCAATCGCATAAAAAAGGAGATGCTTCTATGGATAAGATGTATCCTCTTCCTGCAGCGGATACCACGGTATCCGAAGAAAATGAAGATCCAGGGCTGCCTGTTATTGAGGATGTAGCAGTGAGCCAGGGTATTATGCTGACCGGGGGTTCTCTGGATGTCTACTGGGAGATCTTGGAAATTTTTCAGGAAGAGAATACTGAAAAGATCGATCAGTTAAACGCCTGTATAGCGGCAGGGGATATGGACTTGTATACCATCTATGTCCACTCGATCAAGGGTACCGCGGCTACCATTGGAGCACAGGCCCTGTCTGAACAGGCCAAGGCCCTGGAAGCCGCGGGTAGAGCCGGAGATACTGCCTATATTGAGCAGCACCACGGCCCTTTCTTGCAATACTTGGCCAAACTTATTGAAGGTATCAACCATGCCTTACAAGTCTATGGCCCTCAGCCTGAATCCATTGAGGGAGGGGCTGGGGTAGAGCTCATGGATCGGGCTGTATTAGTGCAGGAACTAGAGGCATTGAAAGCTGCACTGGATAGGTTTGATGTGGGAAAAGTGGATGAAAGTATCGGTAGGTTGCAACAGGAAAATTGGGGTGAACCGGTAAACAGTAGCCTTGCAGCGATAGCTCGACATATTCTGTTATCTGATTATGATGAGGCGCTTGCAGTTATCGAGACCCTTTTAACTGATGAACAGTACTAATCTCCAGGTTATTTTCTTTTTTATCTGTTTTCCTGAATAATCCCTAAGCAAGGAGTAGTGCAGTATGGGAATTGAACGCAAAAAAATTATACTGGTAGATGATAATATCGTTAATTTAACAACAGGCAAAAATGCCTTAATCGACCAATACGACGTGTTTACCGTTCCTTCTGGACCTAAACTGTTCAAGCTTCTTGAAAAGGTAAGCCCGGATATGATTCTTCTGGATGTGGAGATGCCGGAGATGAACGGCTACGAGGTGATTAACGTCCTCAAACAACAGAAAAAATTTGCCCCAATTCCCATTATTTTTTTGACCGCTAAAACCGACGACGGCAGTGAGTTGCAAGGCTTATCCCTGGGTGCCATTGACTATATCGCCAAGCCTTTTTCTCCCTCGCTTTTAGTCAAACGTATTGAAGTGCATCTCTTGGTGGCATCCCAAAAAAAAGAACTTGAAGCGTACAATACCAATCTGCAACAGATGGTGCGGGACAAGACTCGGGAGGTGGTAGGGCTGCAGAATGCCATTCTCAAGACCGTGGCAGAATTGGTTGAATCCCGGGATTCGATTACCGGCGGGCATATTGAACGAACTCGTACCTATCTCCAGATATTGGTCCGGGCCATGAAACACCGTGGGGTGTATCAGGAGGAAATCAATAGTTGGGATGAGGATATTTTTTTGCAGTCTTCTCAACTCCACGATGTGGGAAAAATCGCCATTCAAGACCGTATTCTCTTTAAGCAGGAAAAACTCACCGATGAAGAGTTTGTAGAAATGAAAAAGCACACTACTTTTGGGGTGCAGGTTATTGAAAAGATAGGGGAGAGTACGTCTGAAAAAGCCTTTCTGGAACATGCCAAGATTCTGGCCGGAACCCACCATGAAAGATGGGATGGTTCCGGGTATCCTCTGGGGCTTAAGGGGACGGCCATTCCCTTGCAGGGACGGCTCATGGCGATTGTGGATGTATACGATGCGCTCCGTTCAGTACGACCCTATAAAAAGGCCTTTACTAAGGATGAGGCGGTGCAAATCATTGAGTATCATAGCGAAGGGCATTTTGATCCTGCCATAGTAAAGGTCTTTCTTGCCACGGTTGATGAGTGTGAAGGTATATACCCATAGATTTTAACTCGTATTTGTATAGTTCGTATAGTATAGAAAGAAGTATTTTTTGATTTTTTTGCCATTCTTTTTCTTTTCTCTATTTGGGATGGCCAATTTAGGGTTTGAATTCGGAATTGCGGGTAATAGTACCTAAACCCTTGACCTTATGGAAAAAATTGGGTAACTTAGAATTACTGATGATACGGTATTACGTACCTTTTTTCATCATCGACATACAAAGTGTTTTGGCTGTTAGCATCATGGTTAAACAATATCCGTATTATCAGTTTGCCTCCCGGGTTTCCTCACCTCCTTTTCCCGGGGGGTTTTCTTTTTTTATAATAGGCTATGGTGTATAAGGCTCAAAGAGAGATTATGAATAAGCGATGAATGAAACTACAGAAGGGGTTGATAGGGCGTTCTCTGCCCTTATTCGAGGCCGGGTACAGGGAGTGGGATTTCGGTATTTCGCCATCCATGAGGCTCGCGGCCTTGGTCTTGTAGGATGGGTTCGGAATAGAAGCGATGGGACGGTAGAGATATGGTCAGAAGGTCCGCCTGAAAAACAGACCGCTTTTCTCCAATGGCTTCAGCGAGGCCCTCCCAGCGCCCGAGTTGATGCGGTTCAGTATGAGCCTCGTAAACCCACAGGAAGATACCAGAACTTCTCCATCAAAGGCTAAACCTCTAAATTTTCTCTCTATAAAGTAATGGGCTGTCCCCGCAAGTGAGAACATTACGCCATAAATCGATAACCCGCGCCCCAGATAGTTTGTATGTGCAGCGGATTGGCGGGATCTTTCTCAATTTTTTCCCGAAGGTGATTAATATGTACCGCTACGGTTTTTATGTTTCCATACATATCTTCACCCCATAGTTTGTCGTATAACTGTTCCTTGCTGAATACTATTTTCTCATGACTGGCAAGAAAGTAGAGCAGTTCATATTCTTTATGAGCCAGGGAGATTTCACTGCCATTAACAAGAACCTGATGGGTCGCATGGTTAATTTGAAACCAGCCAAAATCAATTTCATCGGTTTTTTTTAAGCGACCATCGCTTTGGGTAAGCCGTTCATAACGGGCAAGGTGGGTTTTTACCCTGGCAACTAATTCAACCATTGAAAATGGTTTGGTGATATAATCATCAGCGCCAAGACCCAGGCCGCGTACTTTATCGACCTCCTCGCCACGGGCGGTTACCATAATGATGGGTATATCAATTTTTTCGCGTATCTCACGGCACAGGCTTATACCGTCTTTGCCGGGAAGCATAAGGTCGAGCAGGATTAGCGCAAACTGATTTGAAAGCGCGGATTCCGTACCTTTTATGCCGTCATGCTCTATAGTAGTCTTAAAACCATTTATTTCCAGAAAATCTTTTTCCAGTCTGGCAATGTCTTTGTCGTCTTCAATGATTAATATTTTTTTGTTTGTATCCGCCATTTTACGTATCCTCCACAATAGGCAGCCGGATAATTATCGCAAGACCGCCGGCTTTAGGCAGTTCCGCATGAATATCACCGTCCATACGTTCAATTATTTTC
>JAISGE010000156.1 GCA_031263265.1 Treponema sp. | reverse complement strand
AGGATCTCCCGGGCCTCCACATATTCAATACTGCTCATGTATGCCTCCGATACGAATAAGTTACTACTTGATTTAATTCTCTGGTTTTATCGAGATTAGTCAAGACCTTGTTTCTTACTTTAAGATCCCTAGCCGAATCTGGTATAATGTATAGGTCCACACGCATTATACAGAAGCCCTGAAGCAGGAACCGGATCAGGACGGGGTCTGGGGAGTCCTAAAGAAACCGAAGATGCTGCCGCACAAGCCGCCAATAATATGGGCAAATTCTGAAATCGTGTTTTCCGTCAAGGAGTTAAAGAGTTCCCTCCCCAGATACAATACCATAATGAGGATAAAGGTGAGGGGAATTTCTCCTTTTTTAAAATTGGTGAAAGAAGCCAAAAGAATCATCATAAAAGCCACCCCAGAGGCTCCCAGCAGGCTTGTGGAGAAAAGAAAGACGTTAAGTACCCCGGTGACCAGCGCGGTGATGAAGATCATTTCCAAGAGGGCCAAGGAACCGTACCGTTCTTCCAAAATAGGGCCAATGAGGAGGATCAACGAAAAATTAGCAATTAGGTGGGTCCAGTTAGCATGGCCTATCACATGGCTTACTAAGGTTACCCAATTCTGTATTCGGGAAAAGGCAAAGCCACCCTTGCCGGGAACCATAAACCAGGATTCAGTCAAAGAGGGTAACAGGGTACTCGAAAGCATGAGCACCAGTACACTGCTAAAGGTTAAGGTTAATATGGTGGGAGCATTGTATTTAATGCGCATCCTGCTCGTTCAACTCCTTTGTATCTGACTATGGAGCAATCCATTGACCTCATCAAGGGCAAAATAGTCTGGATCGAAATCTCTGAGCCATACAAGCCATTCCGGTAATTGCTGCTTGTGGATTACCGAGGCTTTAAGGGTTTCCAGCAGTTCCTCATACCCATAAGGCCCCCCTGAGTTTTCCGGCGGGCAAGCCCTTTTACCACTCAAACAACGGGCATACTGCTTATCTTCATCGGAACATCCTGCGGCAGAGCGGATTTTGGATACCCGGATATGGTGATCCCACGTATCCCCAAAGTCATAAGTATACTGAAAACGCTGCTTCTCATACAGCCCCAGGCTATCCAGGGTATACTCGTCTTCATCTTCCATATCTAAATCAGCAACCAGGGATACTGGGCCGTACTGTATCGTATGCAGCGTAAAGGCATGGAGATGCTCATCATCCCAGCCCATAGCATCTTGAATAACCCTATGGAGACCGCCCAAGGTAAAAGACCCCGGTACTTGGATACGCCTCCAAATAGGGGGACTAATAGCTTCAAGGCTTATTCTCAGGATAAACAGGGCTTTCGGGTCTTCGTTGTAGGAATGTCTTATTTCTTGCATGTTAACTACTCCTCAGTGGTGTTGCTGCTTATTACGCCAGGTTCACTTCGAGTACTACCGGACAGTGATCCGAACCTGCTACATCAGACCGTATAGTTGCACTCTGTACCTGGGGCAGGAAGCAGGCATCCACACAATGGTAATCAATTCGCCATCCCACGTTCCGCTTCCTGGCTGCTGTTCGGTAAGACCACCAGCTATAGTGTCCTGTTTCACCAGGGTGAAAATGACGAAACGTATCCACATAACCTGCGTGGGTGAAGGTATCCATCCAAGCCCGCTCTTCCGGAAGAAACCCCGGATTACCTTCGTTTTCTTTGGGCCGGGCCAGATCAAGGGGGGTATGGGCTATGTTGTAATCCCCACAAAGGACCAGATGGCGGCCTTGGGATACCAGGGTATCGCAATGTCCCTGCATGGCCTTACAGAAAGCCAATTTATAATCCAACCTGGCTCCTGCCTCCTGGGAATTGGGAAAATAGGCACAGATAAGCACAAAATCCTTAAAATCCGCTTCCAATACCCGCCCTTCATCATCGAATTCCTTGATACCTAAGGGTTTCACCTCCAAGGCTTGGCGCTTACTGTATATGGCCACCCCGGAATACCCGGACTTTTTAGCACTAGCCCAGTATGATGTATACCCCTGTCCATGAGCATCTTGGGGGTTTATCAATTCCGATGAAAGCTGTTCTGGGTTGGCCTTGGTTTCTTGGAGGCAGAGTATATCTGGAGATTCATCCCGTATCCAGGGTACTAAGCCCCGTTTTTCCACTGCCCGTATACCGTTGACGTTCCAGGATACAATTTTTTCCACACCCATTAGAAAAATATACTACGGTACTGAATTAGTGGCAAGGATTCTTGGAGGTGATCCAACGTATGATGAACCTTAACTGCTGTTTAGCCGTTTGAGAAAAGCCCGGGTCCGTTCCTGCTGGGGATGATCGATGAGTTCTTCTGCAGGGCCTGATTCAATGAAGACCCCTCCATCCATGAAAAGCACCCGGTCCGCCACCTCCCGGGCAAAGTTCATCTCATGGGTAACAATAAGCATGGTCATGTTTTCCGCTGCCAATGCCCGGATCGCGCGCAGGATTTCTCCGGTCAGTTCCGGGTCCAAAGCGCTGGTAGGCTCATCAAAGAAAATGACCTCTGGGTCCAGGGCAAGGGCACGGGCAATGGAAACCCGCTGCTGCTGCCCGCCGGATAAGGAGCAGGGATAGGCACCTGCTTTTTCAGAAAGTCCCATTTTTTCAAGCAGGTTCCTTGCCCGTGCCTCAGCTTCCCCCTTGGTCCTATGCAGTACCCGTACTTGAGCCTCGGTGATGTTCCGTAACACCGAAAAATGGGGGAACAAATTGAAGTTCTGAAATACCAGACCCACCTTGAGGCATACCTGCCTGAGCACTGGACCAGGAGCATACACCCCGTCCTTTACCATCACCGAACCTGCCAAGATAATGGTCCCCTGGTCAATCAATTCAAGATGGGTAATAGCCCTAAGCAGGGTTGATTTCCCTGATCCTGAAGGCCCAATAATGGCCACTACTTCACCCTGGGCTACGGTGAAAGATACCTGCCGTAACACCCGCAGGTTCCCAAAGGATTTGGAAAGCCCCTCAACCTGGATTACGTCCATAAGCGCTTCCTTGAGCCAAGGTTATGTATAATAGGAAAGTTTCTTTTCATACCAGGTAAAGGCCAAAGAAACCACCCAGTTCATCATAAAATAGAACACCCCCGCGACAAAAATCGGTAGAGTGGAGAATTCCCGGGCCGCGGCATTCTGAGCTGCATGGAACAACTCCGCCACCCCAATGGTTTGAGCCAAAGCCGTGTCCTTAACCAAGGTGATCACCTCGTTCCCTGAGGCCGGTAAGATTCGTTTGATAACCTGGGGCAGGATGATCCTCCCAAAGGTCTGGGAATGGGTAAACCCCAGAACCTGAGCCGCTTCATATTGACCCTTGGCTATGGATTCTATGCCCCCCCGGTAGATTTCCGCAAAATACGCCGCGTAGTTCAGCACAAACGCGATGATAACCGCGGTGAACCTATCATAGGAGAACACAAACCGCAGAACCTGCCAGAATTCCGGGGAACCTCCCCCAAAACTATCGTAAAGGGCTTTATACAGGTACTTGGGGGCAAAATAAATAAAGATAAGCTGCAAAATCAAGGGGGTTCCGCGCATGATTAACAGATACCCGTTAATCACCCCGCGAATCACCCTATGCCGGGACATCCGTCCAAATGCCAGGGGCAGCGCCAGGGGCAGGGAAAAAACCAAGGTGAGAAAAAACACCTCCAACGAGATAATCGCCCCCGTGAGCATAATGCTCAGCATTTGAACCATGATTGCTCCTAGTTATCAACAGGAATAATGGAAATATCCGCCCCGAACCATTTAATCGCCAGACGGCTCACGGTTCCGTCTTTGGCCATAGCTTCCAGGGTTTCCCAGACCTTATTCGCCAAGGCAAGGTCGCGTTTCCTAAATCCAATACCAAATTCTTCTGGGGAAAGGGTTTCCTCTAAAATACGGAAGGCTTTCCCTGAACGGTTGATATTATCATTGGCAACCACGAGGTCCATGACGATCGCATCTACCCCGCCGACTTCCAGGTCCATCAATGCGGTGAGGTATTCCTTGTATTCAACCACCCCTTTGAGGCTGGCCTTTAATGCCTCTGCTTTGTTGAGCGCCTCCACCGAAGACGAACCAGCTTGAAGCCCCGCGGTTTTTCCTGCCAAGTCTTGCAGGGTGGTATAAGGCGCATCAGCCTTAACCACCACCACCTGGGCATTTCTCAAATAGGGGTTCGTGAAGGTAAGCGCCGCCTTCCGCTCCTCAGTGATGGTAAATCCATTCCAAATGCAATCGATTTCCCCGGTATTCAGTTCCTGTTCTTTGGCGTTCCAGTCAATCGGCTGGAGTACCAGCTCTATGCCCAAGCGGGAAGCCGCTTCCTTGGCCAGATCCACATCATAGCCCACGATTTCGTTGGCTTCATTGCGGAACCCCATAGGGGGAAATGAATCATCCAAGCCCATGATCAATTTCTTTTTGGCCAGTACGTTCTGAAGTGAGGCATCCTGTTCAGCCTCCCGCTGCGCGCCCGTTCTTGACCCTGGGGCTTCCTGTCTCGGACCGGCAAACACGCCGCTCAACACCACCAGTCCGCAAAACCCGATTATACCCAACCGTTTCATATTCGCTCCTTAACCTATACTCCTTAAATACCGCTTTATACCTGGGCATACTTAAGCCCCTGCTGATAAAGTCTAGAAAAGTATAGCTATTTTACGGCATAATGGCAATGGTGAAGAGAACCCAATGCAATACGAACTCGTGGTCGCGAATCCAGCGAACAATATCACTCTGCTGGTACTTACCCCAGTAGAAGACCGGTCAAAAGCAGCCCGTCTGCTCCTGGACGCTCCTTTTCTTAAGGCCGAACAAGTAGGCTTTGTGATTCCTCCTTTGACCGTCCAGGGCTTATGGCGGCTTGAAATGATGGGCGGTGAATTTTGCGGTAATGCTGCCCGCAGTTTCGGTCTGTTCGTGGCCCGGACCTTAGGATATACCGGCCCTGTTGAGCTTCCGATACGCATAAGCGGTATGCAGGACCCCCTCATCGTAAAGGTCAATCCGGAGGCCGGGACCGCAGAAGCAGCCATGCCTCATCCCCTGGCCAAAGATACCCTGTTCTTGAAGATTGCTCCGGACCTGCCTGGGTTCCTGGTTCCGGTGTACCGCTTCGAGGGCATCACCCATGTTATCATCCCCAGCATCCCTCCTTTGAACCAGAGAACCCCGTGGTTTCATGCCGTCAAAGATCAGGTTGAACAAACCCTATCAGCCCCGCCTGCCCTGGGAGTGTTGTTCTATGATAAGGCCCAGGACCTCATGATCCCTGGGGTGTATGTCTATGCCACAGATTCCCTGGTTTTTGAATCCAGTTGCGGTTCAGGCTCCGCAGCCTTAGGGGTCTGGCAATACGAGGCCCTCCTTGAAGGGGAAGGCTTGTGCCGAGTTGCCCAGCCCGGTGGGGTCATTGAAGTCAGGGTGGGTAAACACCAGGGCGCGCTCCAGAGCCTGTCCATTGGAGGGCCTGTGCTCCTTGGAGAACGGATACGCATTTTTGGCGGTGATCTACAAAGTATGTATGGATAACAGAAAGGGAAAGAGGAAAAAAGATGATACTATACACAAAATTACCTCGATAAAGACTGCGGAC
>JAISGE010000014.1 GCA_031263265.1 Treponema sp. | reverse complement strand
CCCTGGCGGTTATAACCGGAAATTCAGATAGTATTGTAGATCAAAAATAGTAAATTGTAACGAAACTTGAACCAAATGAAACAAAAGTGTTTTTTAGAGAACCACTTTTTATAATTATTGCTTCTTTGAATGTTTTTCATAATATTTTATTAATCCTTCTTTATTTAATTTCCCTTTTGCCACAGCCATGATTTTTTCGTACACTATTTCTTCTTTACAATTAAATGTATATCCATTAATTATGATCAATATTTCAGATAATGTTAAAAAAAAGGAATTTTGACGCTGACAAAAATAAACACCGATGCCCTGGAGGGCGCCCTTAACTTGTTGACAGTACCGGGCTTCCTCCTCTATGACTTAGGCTGGTTTATCAAGTGTCTGCATGACGTTTAGACGCTATGTGCTCAAGCAGTGCAGTAAAAGCCTGCATAAGGGGCTTGTCCCTCAGGTGGGCAAACAGGACAAGCCCCGCTATGTCGGCTATGGCACAGCCTCGATCATACCGTTATGCACTATGGGGGAGCACTTTGAATACCTTGGCAGGGCATTTAGCCACACAGGTCCCGCAGGAGATACATTTGGCATAATCCACCAGGGGGATACCTTTGTCCATGACGATGCACTTTTCAGGGCAGTTTTTCACACACAGCCCGCATTTAATACACCCTACCTTGCAGGTCTTTTTCACCATCGTCTTGATGGGATTCCGGTTGGAACAGAAAGGCATGGTCCCATTCCGCTCCTTGGGAATCTCCCTGAGGACCTGCTGGGGACATTCTGCAATACAGCATTTACACCCGGTACATTTAGCTCCATCAATATGGGGTAATCCATCATCCCCGATGCTGATTGCACCGAATTGACAGACTTTGGTGCAATCCCCAAATCCCAGACAGCCCCAGGAACAGAGCTTCGTACCTCCTGCAGAGAGTTTTGCCCCTCGGCAGGTCGGAATGCCCCAATAGGATCCCTTGAGCGGAGCATGTTCCTTAGAACCTTGACAGGCCAAAACCGCCACCACCGGAATCACCGAAGCATCCCCCCCAATGAGGGCAGCGAGTTTTTCCGCAGTTGCCGCTCCCCCTACTGAACAACGGTTTATTTCTGCAGTACCTGCGGCCACTGCCGCGGCATACCCGTCGCAGCCTGGAAATCCACATGCCCCGCAGTTGGCCCCAGGAAGACATTCCCGAACTTGACCTTTGAGGGGATCCTCTGCAACGGCAAAGAATTCCCGGAAAAAGCCCAAGGCTAAACCCAGGACAAACGCTAAGATCAAGGCAAAAACTGCGGTAACTACAACAATCATCGTAACCTCCTATTTAACCAGACCGGAAAAACCACTAAAGGCCATGGAAAGGAGACACGCGGTAACAAACAGTATGGGAGCTCCTTTCAAGAAAGATGGGATAGGACTGGTCCTGATCCGTTTCCGGATCCCCGCGAGGAGGAGGAGGGATAACAGGAAGCCAAGGGCCACGCCAACGGCAAATACCAGGGATTCCACAAAGGTATATCCATTGGAAATAACATCCAGGGTAACCGCCAGAATGGCGCAGTTAGTGGTAATCAGGGCGAAGTAAATCCCCATAGCAGAATACAGGGCCGGAGCCGACTTTTTAAGGTAAAATTCCACTAACTGAACCAAGGCCGCGATAACCAGGATGAACACGAGAAGCTGCAGGAAGGCCAGACCTAGGGGTTCCAGAATGAACTTGAAGATAGGCCAGGTAACACAGGTGGCCAATACCGTAACAAACGTAACTGCCAAGCCCATACCGATGGACTTATCCTCATCGGTACTCATCCCGATGAAGGGGCAGAGCGCCAGGAACCGCATAAGGATCACGTTGTTAATCAGAAATGCAGAGATAAATATCTTAAACAAGGTCATGCTTGTTCCTCCTTGATTTTTTCCGTTTCTTGCGGTTTAAGCCTAGATTTGATGAGGAAGTTCAGACTGATAAAAAAGGCGAACACAAAAAAGCCTCCCGGGGGCATCACAAAAAACAGAATCGGCTGAAAACTCTCGGGAAGGACTTGGAAGCCCAAAAGCGTACCGCTTCCCAGAATTTCCCGGATTATGGATATGCCGGTTAAAACCCAGGTATATCCTAAGCCCATACCCAAAGCATCGGGGATCACATCACTTACGGCCTGTTTAGAAGCAAAAGATTCAACCCGGCCCATGATGATGCAGTTTACCACAATAAGGGGAATGAAAACCCCCATAGCCTTGGACAGATCCGGGAAATACGCCTTGAGCACATAGTCAATCACCGTGGTAAACGCGGCAATCACAATGATGAACACCGGAATCCGGACCGATTCAGGGATAAGTTTTTTGAAAAGACTTATCACCATCTCCGACATGAGCAGCACAAAGGTCATGGAAAGGCCCATGCCGATGCCGTTGGCCACTGCGGTAGTTACTGCCAAGGATGAACAAAGCCCAATCATCAGGGTAAGCAGAGGATTTTCCTGTATAATCCCATTGGTAAAGATCTGAATTAGGCGTTTCATTGCGCGCCTCCTGTCTGAGCTGCGAACCATCCCACCGCTGCGTCGGCTGAAGCCTTAACCGCGATAGTAACGGCCTGGCTAGTAATAGTGGAAGCGGTAATAGCCACCACATCCCCTTTTACCTCAAAGGGATCCTTCACGGACTTGCCCGCGAATTGACCATAGAAACTTATTTTCTCAGGCTTATTCACGTAGTAGGTGGGAGAAGCGGCGTTTGCCCCCAGCCCCGGGGTATCCTGATGTTCCAGGATCTTCACGCGGCTTATCCTCCCGTCTGCGGCAATGCCCACCAGGACCTTGAGGGTCCCACCGTAACTGGCGGTAGCAGCCTGAATCGCAGCGCCGATAAGGGCCGTGCCTTTGCGTACCTCATATTGGGTTTCAAAGGCTACTGCAGGATTGAGACTCGTAATGGTACCGGTAATATCCTTAAAAGCATCTCCCTCAGGAAACAGTTCCTTCAAGGCTGCTTCCAAATCCGCTTGCTGCCGCATTGCAATGGTCTCGCTGGTAGCGGAATACACAAAAGCAAGCCCTACACACGCGGCAGTGGTATAAAGGGCCAATACAATGCCCAATTTCACCATACCTTTCATTTCCCTGCCCCCTTTTTTGCTCCTTTGGGCTTCGGCACAAAGCCGTATTTCTTCTGTAATAAGCGGTTTAAGAAGGGAGTACAGGCGTTCATGATGAGCAGCCCATAGGTAACCCCTTCGGGGAAGTTGCCCCATTTCCTGATAAGCACGGTGATGAGTCCTGCACCAAAACCAAAGATGAGCTTACCATAAGCGGTGAGGGGAGCAGACACATAATCGGTGGCCATGAAGACCGCGCCAAAAAGCACGCCGCCGCTTAAAACCGCAAAGAGCGGATCCATACCCAAAACCAGGGAACTGAGGATCGTGGCTCCGATCATGGCAACCGGGGCCCGCCAATCAATGGTCTTGGTAGCCAGGAGATACCCAGCCCCTACCAGGATCAACAGGATTGAGGTTTCCCCAATACAGCCTCCATGCTTACCCAAAAATAGGATACCCATCACTGACCCGTAATCCGCTGATGGGCTTAAGCCCAAGGATACCCCTACATCCACGAGGGATCCCTCCTGCTTGATGATGTTAAGGGGTGTGGCCGTAGTAACTGCATCGGTGAGAGCGGTACCAAAACCAACGGCTCCATGCCAGGTGGTAATGGCAGCGGGGAAGCTCATAATGAGAAATGCCCTGCCGATAAGGGCCGGATTAAACACATTGGCCCCCAAGCCTCCAAAGAATTCCTTGGCCACTACAATGGCAAAGATCGAACCTAAGGCGGTAATCCACAGGGGTGTTCCCGGAGGAAGCACCAGGGCCAAAAGCAGCCCAGTTACTGCGGCGGAACGATCCTTGATGCGGATGTCCTGTTTCATAATAGACCGGAAACATGCTTCTGCAAGCACCGCCGCGGCTACCGCCACTATAATGGTTAAGAGCGCGGGTAATCCGAAGATGACCACCCCGAAAACTGAAACCGGGGCCAAGGCAATAAGCACATGAGTCATGAGCTGCGTAGTGGCAACCGGCGAAGCGATATGAGGACTTGATGCCAGGATCAGGGATGACTGTTCATTTTCCGTCATAGAAAATTCCTTTATTTTCCGTATTTTCTGTCATAGAAAATTCCTTACTGTTAAGCACTATAAAAAATACACTCAAAAAACGCGTTACTAGAGAACGTACCTCATCATGACTTAGGTTTTGCGGAAGCTGCGGCTTTTGCCGCTGCAGCTTGCGCAGCCTGTTGCCTGGCCCGTAAACGTCCCTTCCCAACTCTGAAACGCTGAACGAGTTTGATCCGGGCAGGACATATAAAAGAACAACTGCCGCACTCAATACAATCCATAAGGCCCGCCTTCACCGCATAATCCAGATCCCCTGCTTCCAGGCTCTCATGCATAATCGCCGGAGAAAGCCTGCATGGACAGTTCCTAATACACCGGGCACAATGGATACACGGGGTTTCCAAGATAGTGCAGGTTTCTTCAGCGGTCATAAGGATGATCCCCGAGGTGTTTTTCTGAATCGGAATCGCTATGGTGGGGACTGCAAAGCCCATCATAGGCCCGCCGAAAAGAATTTTTTTGAGCCGGGAGTACTCAATATCCATAAATGCCGGGGGCAGATCCGGGAGCAAGGTTCCAATAGGCGCCCGGATATTTTTCGGGGTTTTGCATGCCCCGCCGCTTACGGTCAAGTCCCGGTCAATCAAAGGCTTCCCCAGGGTAAACGCTTCAGCTATGGCCACCAGGGTTCCTACGTTCTGGACAATACAACCCGCATCCATGGGAAGCCCGGCAGAAGGCACTTCTCGACCGGTCAGGGCGTTGATGAGCATCTTTTCGCCCCCTTGCGGATAGAGGGTCTTACAGAGACCCACGGAGATTTCCCCCTGATACGCCCCCAGCCGAATTTCCTGTTCCAACAGGGGAACAAGCTTTGCCTTATTATCCTCCATACCGATGATAGCCTTCTTGACCCCGGTAATTTTCATAATTATGGCCAAGCCCTTGATCAACAAGTGGGGCTTCTCGGTGATGACTGCCTCGTCGGTGGTGAGATACGGTTCACATTCCGCACCGTCTGCAATGATGAAATCAATGGCCTTATTCGGCGGTGGGGATAGCTTGACATGAGCAGGGAACCCGGCTCCCCCCATGCCGGTTATACCCGCGTCCCGGATCCGCTTGAGGGCCTCCTCTTTGGTACAGGCAAAAGGATCCAAGGGCTGCATAAATTCGCCTTCTGGGTTTTCATCTGGGCCCTCGGCTTCGATAACAATACAAAGCCCTTCGCTGTTGTTTGATTGGGTCCGCGGCTCGATTTTCTTGACTATCCCGGTAATCGAAGCATGGACTGGTACGGTCATAGGCCCGGGACTTACTGCATCAGCAATCTTTTGCCCGCGCTTTACCGCATCACCCACTTGCACTAAACTCTGATTCGGGGCACCGAAATGCTGGTTAATGGGTATAACCACCTGTTTCGGTGTGGGCACCAGTTCAACCGGTTTACCTTCAGTAGCGGTTTTCCTGGTGGGAACGTGCAATCCCCGTTTAAATGTACTTACGGTCACTATAAATCCTCCTTAAAAAAGTACCCCTTACATCCTCGGAACCTACGTGTAAGGTTCGGACTCAGTACATCATGCGGCATGTTGAATAGGGTTTAATGATACGATTTTTAAACGATACCACAGGTCATTGGGTTAGACTCTCACGATAGGCCATTTAGTTAGGCTGTTACTGTAGTCTTATTATATAGGCTAAAAGGAATATCGTCAAGGTATCGTTTGCTGTGACCAGTGCCCGCTCACCCTCTGGCAGGTATGCCGCGTAAATTCACTTCCCCTGCTTTACCATTTCTATCAGTTTCCCCGTGCAGCAAAAAAGAGGCTTGTTTTACCATTTTATTTGCGTGATATTTATTTATAGCAGTTATTTTTAAAACTTTAGTTTTGAAACCGTAATCTGTAAAGAACGTAGTTTCACCAGGCTTTAGCCTGAGAAACTGACTTTATTATTAAAAACAAGGACAGTTGCTTTATTATAGAATAAACACATAGAAATTTTTATTTCCTTACAAAATAATGAGTTAGTAAGGATAGTAAGAAATAAACCCAGCCTGCTCATTTCTTACGTACCAAAAAATCAGCAAATTCTATATTCTATTGTATAATACGGTAGAAATATAGTAAAAAAGAGCGTAGGGAAGAGAAAAATTTACAAGAATTAGTCAGAAAACAGGCTCAGACAATAAAAATCCTTGAACGTGTGGAAGAGCTACTGGGGACCATTTCGGAGAGGGATCATGGGCGCATTGGATACGGAAGATAGGATTTTCAGAGGAGATAAAGGATGGGGGTGGTGAGGTGTTATGGGAGGCAGATACTCAACCAGGTACGGTTGATGTTTGAGACGATACGGCAGGTAGTGCTTGACCGGAAACGATTACAAAAGGATTACACAATGACGAAAAATGCGTTTATATACGTATGTTGGATTGCAGTGGTGGTTTGGATAAACGCCTGTACCTCACCTTTGGAACAGCTTCCTGAGAAGGTGCGGGTTACGGCTAATCCTACGATAAACCTCCCCTTGGGGGATCCCTTAAAGGGTTCAAACAACAACTTGGGGGAAAGCTTGAGAAATGCCCTAACCATAGATGCGGATACCCTGGGTTTGGACGGCTTGTATGATTATGTTGATCCCACGGACCGGGAGACCCAGAAATTCCTGATGTATCGATCCTTGGTAGAAACCGAGATTGCAGTGACAGAGTATAACACTGCCCTCACCATGAATTCCAAGCAGATTGAGGGGCTTCCCACCAAGGTATCTTTTGCTTCCCAACTGCCCCCATTACCGTTGCCGTTTAGTCTTCCTGAACCCCTGGATATACCACTGAACGGGGAGATACGGTTGGAACAAGAGAACATCCAGCAAGTCTGGGGGAATGCCTCGGGCTTGAGCCTTACCTGTAGCGGCAGTAAGACCATACCGGAGTATATTACCGTTACCTCAAAGGCCCTGAATCTTGATGTCCGCAAAGAAAAGCACGAGATTACCTTTGGCAGGGCGATGACGTTTACCGGTGGGGAATTTGAGCTTGTTGCATCGGATCAGGGGATTATCACGATTGATATCGCCATTACTATGGGCTTTAAGGATATTGTAGATACCAAAGACATCACGATTAAACCGGAGATAATTTTTAACTGGTCCAAGGTGGAACTTAATTTGGCTAATGAGATTACATCCCAAGGTTCCTATCCAGACTCAGACGCTGAGGCGCTTACCATTTCTGGGTTAAAAGAGTCCTTATTGAACGGGAAATTGCGCTTTGATTCCATTCCCTTATACCTCTATGTAGATGGTCCTGCCCTTTGGTTTGCTGATGGTAATATAACCTTATCTCTTGATGTAGAGAGCCTCAAGGATGGGGAACAAACCATGAAGTCCTTGGAGAAAGATACGGCTATAGCGCGATCCGGGATGCCGGAAATTACCAATCCCTATAAGCCTAAACAGGATCTAACTGCCCAGCCTGCGTCTTTTGAAAGCGATGGACTCACCGAGGTATTTAATGCATATCCTGAAGCCTTGCGCTTTAAATATAAGATAGATATCAAGCAATTTATCGTAACTCCGGATATGTTGCGTGGAGGGAATATTGCCTTTAAGACTGCTATAGCTATGGTTATTCCCTTGGCCTTAACCGCGGGACAAGACATAGATTTAGCGGAAGATTTGGCTGAGTTTGACATGCCGAATTTCGGGGACAAGGATATGTTTGGCCGGTCTAATGCCGGTGCTTCTGGAGATGCCTTTGACTTCATGGAGAGTATCAGCGTAGATATTACGCTCAACAATGCCTTGGGCCTTGATGGAATGATCCAGCTCTATGCTAACCTGGAACAACAAGAGGCCAAACAGCCTTTGGCAATCCTGGGTATGACAGGAAGCGCCAGTCGCATACAACTGACCCGAGAGGACCTCAAAGATCCGGCCAACTTTCCCTTTAGCCCGGTTTTTGACTTCATCATCCCCAGGGATACGAAGCTGGCGATTAAGCGGACACTCCTGGATAATAACCCCTTTAGTATTGCACTCAAGATCAGGGTGAAGGGCAATATCCACCAAGAATTTGATCTGTAATTTAAGAAGGAAAATTGGGAACAATGGAACGGGATATGAAGCAATGGATGTGCCTGCTGTTATTGGTAAGCGCCTTTGGTTGTCTGTGGGCTGAAAAGCCCCGCCGGTATTTTGAGCTTGGGTTTAACCTGGAGACCGGGTTTGCCAATAACTATCTAGGGTACCAGGATTTTTTTAATGAGGACCACGTCATTGATATTAATCTCACTAAGATGGGAGTCTATGATTTTAACTTTGCCTGGGATATTTCCTCCCACACCTTCCTCACCATAAGCGGTTCTGGGTTCTCGGTGGGGCTTTTTGCCGGTATTGAGGGGCTCATATACGGTACTATATCCAAGGGACTGTTTAACCTGTTAAGCCAGGGAAATGTATCCTCATTTTCCCAGGCAGAGCTTGCCTTTGGAGGAGGCCTCTTTGCGGACGTGGGGGTTAAGGCGGAGAAACAGTTGGGAAAACTGCGGCTTCTGGTAAGCCCCGGGGTATTCCTGCCTCTTTTTTATATACCGAAACCGGTCATAAAGTTTACCATGAGAACCAAGGAAGATGATATGAGCATTGCCGGTCAGCTTGCTATGGATATTTATAGCCCGATAGCGTTGGGGAAGGATGGGGAGTTCAGTCTTGACCTGGCTAATCTATCGAGCATAACCGATTCAGGGGCCTTAGGGCTTGATGTTTCCCTGGGAACAGAATATGCGCTGTCATCAATTCTGGATGCCGGGGTCTTGATAAGCCATATCCCGTTGAGCGCTTCCCGGCTGAGTTATCGGGCCAGGGTCCAGGGGCTTTTTGAATTTAACAATGGATCTGCCGAAGCAGAGGAGAGCTTGCTGGATCGACTGCAGAATGGAGACATAGATTCACTTATTACCCTAGAAGATCCTGAGCTTACCTATTCCCGGGGTATTATCTTCGTATCCCGGCCCTTGCGTTTTGATCTGTATGCCCTGTTTAGACCTTTTAGGACCCAGTTCTTGGTGCTGCGTCCCAATGCAGGGATATCGCTCTTTACCCTATACGGATCAAGCCCTTGTTTTAACCTGGGATTAGAAGGACAGATCAATCTGTGGCGGCTTTTTTCAGTGAGTCTTGGTACCGGGTACACGGAACTTATATGGAAACACTGGCTCGGCATCAACCTAAATCTGCGGTTCGTGGAACTGAACCTGGGGCTGTCCCTGCGGAGTCAGGAATTCACCGAGAGTTTCAAGCTGAACGGTTTGGGGGTATCCTTGGGCTTGCATATAGGCTTTTAGGAATTAGGGTGGCATGATGGGTACGTTTACCTTAATTATTAGGGTATAAAAAACAATTGTGTATAAAGGAGTGCGTTTTGAAAAAAGTGCATGTGTATGGATGGCTACTGGTAGCCTTTTTGGGGGTGCTTGGAGCACCTGCGGTACGTGGCGAGGATGTAAGTATTACTTCCTATTCCCCTGAATCGGGGACCTTCAAGGCCACCTTGGAGGCTCTTACCAATGATATAGACCATTTTATGTCGGTAAGCAACTTCTATAAGGTCCTCATCAAGGATTCTTTTGCCTATGCAGGGATAGATTCCCGGGGACTTAATCTGGGGTATGCCCGCAACATTGGTTCCCTCTATATAGGGGTCTGTTATGGAGGGAGTCTTATAGACGATCTTTACCGCCGGCTGACCAATCAAGCCTCAGAAAATGTATTGAAACGGGATATCGAGATAACCACCCAGACTGAAGATGGGGAAAAGCAGAATACCACCCATGATCTTGTTAATATGACCGGGGATGAGGTTCCGGGAACCGTAACCAGCAAAAACGATATCAGTGTGCTCCTGGGATTCGGGAATTACGGCTTAAAGCTCGGATTTTCCCAGTATTTACAGGGCACCTATAACCCCCTGTATAAGATGTCGGAGGAACTGATTGTCAATCATCCTTTCAGCTATCAAGACTCCCCCTTGGAAGGCCCTGCTAGTGCTAGTTCCCCCATTCTCGTTCGAAACATCAGGATTGATCAGGAATTTATAAACGGTCTTCGACCCTCCTTGGAATTTGGAGGGAGGATAGCCGCGGGTTCTATCCTGGTAAAGCCTGTACTGCGGGTGGGGATTGATTTTCATCAATACAGCATTACCCAGACAGGAAGTTCCTCTATTTTTGACGATGTTGAGCCCGATAAGCTTACCCATATTATTGATACTGAAGAGGGCTATTTGGGTGATTATATGGAACCTGCGGTGGGGCTTTCACTAAATTTTGATTTTTCCTCGGATCCCCAGATCCAATCAGAGCTGGGGATCGACTATGACTTGTTTTTCCGGCTTTATTCAAATAACAGCTTACCTAAGACGGTTAAAAGAAAAGAAACTAAAGTTATTTATACCTCTGAAGCTAAACTCTCAGAAAAGGAAATCATAGATACGGAGACAGAAATAACGGATATGCGGATGAGCATTGTTCCTGCATTCAGATTCAGCGCTCCTCTAGGCGACCGCATGACGGTGGGTTTAAACCTGGGGGTGAAGATTGATCTAAAAACCTATGAAACAACTACGGTCCAGAAGAAAACTATCGGGGAACCTGAGGATCCAGTCTCGACTACGGAAAATATGAAGCAATTGATCGTGCTTCCTAAACTGGGGCTGGGTTTGAGTTTCAAGTTGATTCCGAATCGCTTTGCCATAAATGTAGGGGCTGGTATTAATATACTTAAATATGAAAAAACGGAAACCGTGGAAGATGACCCAACAACCCCAGAAGGCGAAACCGGTACGATGACTACGGTAAGCTCTACCTTGACCATGCCTTCCACGAATCTTGGGGCAGGGTTAAGCTTTCAATTCAACGAGCATCTTGCCGGGGATGTGCTGGTGATTACCTCAGGACTAGGGGCGGCAGTTCAGAAACCTGCACAATTTAACCTGCTGCTGACCATGAAATATTGACCAGGGATGAGCCAGTTTCAAAACGCGCCCGTGTTTTGAAACTGACTCTGGGTTTTGCATAAAGGGGGAACTATGCCAAGAGGGATTATACGCAAGGCAGCAGCAGGCTTGCTGCTTCTTTTACTCCTTGAGGGATGTACGAGTGTATATACCTGGTGGGATGTTCCGCCGTCCTCCCAGCATCAGAAACCTTCTTCTCCAACCATTGCACCGGGAACTCATCCTCCGTTTATAGACCCTGATCCCAGACCGGCTGATAATCCGGCTCCCGCAGCCCCCGTATATCCGGCCCAAATCGCATCTGCCCCTGCATCCACAGGGGTAGATGCACTCCCTATTCAGTTTTATACGGCAAAGCCTGGAACTAGTTACCGGCATATTGCCTGTCAATTTTATAGGAATTCCGATCATCGGGAAACAGGGTGTATTATATGAAAAGAGCGGTTATAACCACGATTATGGCAAGTGCCTTGTCTTTATTGCTTGCCGGAGGATGCAACAGTGTTTATGAATGGTGGCGTTATTACGATTACGATGAACCCCCGTATCAGAAACCTTCACTTGCCACAGGATCAGTGCCGCCAGAGTCACCCATACCTTCACCTTCAATAGGGGAAGCGGATCATTCGGTTCCCGCAAATCCTACCTTAGCATCAGTTTCTGCATCCCCGCCTGACCCGGTTCCGGTACCGGCTGCCCAAGTAGCGGCAACTCCGCCCCCTGTTCCGCAGCCCACACCTCCTGTAGCTTCTCCTTCAGTTCCTGCGTCCCGGCCAGATCAGGTTCCGGTACCGGCTGCCAAGGTAGTGGCAACTCCCGCACCGGTTCCGCAGCCCGCACCACCTGTATCCCCTTCAGTTCCTGCATCAACGCCTGACCCAGTTCTGGTACCGGTTGCCCAGGTAGCGGTAACTCCACCCCTTGTTTCTCAACCAGCACCGCCTGTATCTCCGCCAGATCGGGTTCCGGCACCGGCTGCCAAGGTGGCGGCTACTCCTGTGCCGGTTCCGCAACCAGCACCACCTGTATCCCCTTCAGTTCCTATATCCACGCCAGATCGAGTTCCGGTACCGGCTGCCCAAGCATCGGTTGCCCTGAAATTTGTTCCTGAACAGAAAGCAGCCCCTGCTCCTGCATCTAAAGCCGCACCTGTTTCTGCAACGCCGGTTCTCCTAATACCCCAGGCAAAGGTAAGTGCTCCGCTTTCAGTACCAGACGAGACCCGTATGCCAAATGAAACCCTCAAGACTAAAGAGCAGGATGCTGCTGTAATCGCAAGCCCAGAAGTATCTCCTGCCAAAACGCAGTTACACAGCGTTTCCCTTACGAGCATTTATACGGTAAAGCCCGGGGATAGTTACTGGCGTATTGCCCATCAATTCTATGGAGATGCTCAAAAGTGGAAGCTCATCTATAACGCGAATAAAACAAGCATGAGAAATCCCGATAATCCTCATGCAATTTATCCCGGTATGGCGCTTACCATTCCGGGCATTACCGACAGATGATTATATTGGCTAAAAAGCAAACCTTTCTGTAGGAATATTGCATAAATCATATAACACCGCATACCTTTTGTGAGACGCAACATCATCAATGAGTATATCGGATCTGTAGAAACTATAAAAAAATACCACCATGCTAAAGCCGTTACAGTCTCCGGGTTGATGATAAAAATGTCAAACAGAATATATAAAAAATAATAGAAAAATTATCAGATGAGCATCCTAACAAGAAAATTATCCTAGGGGAGGGTAATTTATTGTAATATAAAGACTTACAAGCTATTTTCATAATAGTATACCGCTGTTTTTTATACACCGCATCACACCCCCATTCTCAGAACCGGTTTATCTACAGCCCGGATGATTACGAACTTTCTTCAATATCCGTAAAACCACTTGTATTGATCTATAGCACATTCGTTTTTATTTGTCTAGGATATTTCCAAATTTTTCCGTAAAATAAAAAAATAATGAGGTGCGCCTCTGCTGCGTACAGAGCGACCCACCATTATACAAAACCCGGGTAAGGGATTTTGTATAACTGGGTAATCTACGGACCTTCCCCCTTTCCCTAAATATTGGCGCTCAGTTCCTCCCGGATTTCACCGCGCTCCATGGAAAGCAGGTACTGCCCCCACCTGGCCGCCCAGTCCCGCAGTTCCTGAATCCCCAGCGGAGAAGGGGTCTTTGATTGGGTATGCGCGGCGATTTTTTTTGCTAGGTTCACATATATCTGCGCCTGAGCCGAATCAGGGGCTGCTTCAATAGTGGTCTTCCCCTGAAGTTCACATTGGGTAACGGTTACAGAACGGGGAATGTATTCCACCACCTGGGTCTTGGTCTGAGCTACAAAGTCGTCTACAATTTCTTTGGCATAGGGCCGGTTGATTGAATTAGCGATAAGCCCTCCAAGCAGTGCGCCCCCTGAGTTAGAATACTTTTGAATACCCCGGAAAAGATTATTCGCCGCGTAGAGCGCCATGAAATCCGCAGAAGATACGGTGAACACATGCTCGGCGATACCTTCTCGAATGGGCATGGCAAATCCCCCACAGACTACATCCCCCAGTACATCGTAAATCACAAAGTCAAGATCCAGCTCTTCAAAGATCCGCTGCTGCTTAAAAAGTTCCACCGCGGTGATGATACCCCTGCCTGCACAACCTACCCCAGGGGAAGGCCCCCCTGCTTCAACGCAGTAAATCCCATTGTACCCCTTAAAGATAATCTCCCGGGCATTAACTTCACTCTTTTCTCGAAGCGTATCCAACACGGTGGGGATATAGGTCCCGTCTCGCAGGGTATTGGTAGAATCACTTTTCGGATCACAACCAAACTGCATTACTTGGTAACCAAGTTGTGAAAGAGCAGCGCTCAAATTTGAAGTGGTGGTAGATTTTCCTATACCGCCCTTTCCATAAATGGCTATTTGTTTTGTTTTTATGTTTCCTGTTCCCATGTATTTTCCTTTTCTTTCTTATCTTTTTAAAGGTGTTTCTTAAACAAATACGCTATGCCTTGATACCTTGAGCATATTTAATATATGAGAACGGATCCTTCTCATACCATTCTTTTTTAAAGGGAAGCGATGTATTACGTGAAAGCTGCCGGTTGAACTCGAAGTTCCGTATGGTTTTGTGAAGCCTCCGGGCAATCTCAAAAACCCCTGAATAACCGCAGTAATTGTAGGTCGGACCAAAGAGGGGCAAGAGGGGAAGCCCGTGTTTGGCTGCAATGTTGTTACCTCCCACGTGGGTGATAAGCACATCTGGCTTGAGCTTGGTAATGATATTCGACATCTCAAAAGGCTGGTTCGTAGAAACGCTGAACAGTACCTCATCAATATTCTCCAAGGCATCGAAAATAGGTTCTATGAAACGATCGTAATGATGAGCCTTGAATCCCACCACTTCCATACCTAAATCCTGGATGATTTCCGCGGTAGCCACTATCCGTACTTCTCCACCAGCGAGATACACTTTTTTACCTGCTAAGGTTTTCCGGTACGGATCCAGGGCTTCATCAAGGGTGCGTTGTTCCATTTCAATAAGCCTTTCCGCTTCCTTATCCAGATCAAAATGCTGGGCAATCTTCTGCAGCCACCTACTGGTATTCTTACTGCCGATAGGGATAGTATCTACCATAAACGATATCTGATATTTCTCCTCAAGGTGTCCGACCAAGTAATCGTCATGAGTACCGCAGATGCTCACATTAAGGGATGTTTCCAGAGCATATTGAAAATCCTTTGGCTCTGCATAACAGGGAATAAAACACACCGTAAGTCCAAGCCCTTCAAGAAGCCGGCGCAGCTCTCCCTCATCAGGAAGACTCATGGAACCTACGTTGAGCACGTTTACATTCCGGCTTTTTCGGTAGGCTGCACGGAATTTATCGGTATCCCTTTCTAATAGAGGGATTTTTCTATCAGGATAGCGAATGTATTTCTTGAGAATTCCATGATATACCGCATCATAAGCAGTAGCCATGATTTTTGTCTTAAACCCTTCACAGTGAATAGGCATGATGATACCTGCGGTTTCCTTTTGCAGATCTGAGAGGATACTGTCTATATCATCTCCGATGAGGGCAGGAACACAACTATTGGCAACAATAATCGTTTCAGGCCGGAATTCCCGATCCGCATACCGTACCGCTTCCTTGAGTTTCTTTTCCCCACCGCCTATAACATCTGATTCATCAAGGTTCGTGCTGATCCAGATAAGCCCCTCGGAAGCAGGGTCTCTAAGCTGTTTGAGGGTCTTGTTCTGGCCGATAGTTCCAAGAGAACACATCCCGCAGCCTATGGGGCCGTGCATGATAAGCACCGCGTTTCTGATTGAATTGAGAATGGCTAGGCTCAGGGTGAATTGGCATCCCTGGGCCATGCTGAATAAACGACTTGACAGGTTGGTGCATCCTGCAGCAAAAGCCTGCTTACCGGTTTTAACCTGAGCGCAGATTCCTCCGAAAGCGATACTGGCATGAAGCCGGTCTTCTCTGCTGGGGGCAGATTTAGCATCTAAAAAATTCATTTTTTCTCCCTTTTTTCCTTTTCCTATTTTCTATTTTTTTACCTTCCCGCCACAAGATAGCTGATGATATCTTCGGTTAGGGACAATCCCCCGGTGAAGCCCGTATATGCACGGTTCATGACACAACGGCCGGTCATCGGGAAACTAACCGGTACCAAGGGAAAGCCAAATTCCTGGGCAAGTTCCCGCTCAAAAGTACTACCGATGATCACCCCGGGGCTAAAAGGATCGTAATACCGCTTATTCCGATTCTGCGGCCACACCTCTCGGAAGTATTTTTTCACCGACGTAGTATTACTGCCAAAATACACCGATGGACTGAGTCCTGAATTGAACCCGGTAAACTGGGCATGTATGCTTTTTTGCTGATGAGTATCCAGTAAATCGGTTACTACCACCAGTTCAGGAAGCCAGCCCAGTTCATCTGAAAGAAACCGGGTAAGGGCCGGCGCATAATTGGAATCCCCGACAACGATGGCATACCGCTGCAGGTCCACATCATTGTAAATATCTGCAATCCGCTCAAAGTAATCGTAATAGATACTTTTTTCTGTTTTAATGACCTGGGCAGTGTGCTGGGGATCGATGCTCAGAGCATCTGCCACGGTCTTTAAGAATACCTCTCCTGCAAGCGCGCCGATAGGAAAGGGGGTAAGCAGATAGGGGATGCCATGGACTTCCTGGAAATGTTTTGCCGCGTCAATACCAAAGGTAGGGGAAACCACCAGGGTGAGGGAGGCCCGGCCTGCCTGTTTGAAATTATCCAAGGTCTCCCCTTCACCAAAGAAGGTGTTGACCTTGAGTCCCAATCTTTCCAGGAGCCGTTTTATTTCCCGCAAGTTACCCTTCCAAAAAACATCTTGCGCAGGAACAATGCCCAGTACATTCACCGAAAGGGGATCCTTTACCTTAGATTGAGGTATGTAACTGGTAATAAGCCCTTTCAACAAAAGCTCGTAGCCGGTAAAGGCATTTCCTTTGAAACTGGGGGTAGGAACCGCGATCACCGGTTTTTCAGCGTTTTTAAATTCCGCCACCACTGAAACCGTATCATCCCCTATCATGTCCACCATACAACCGGTAAGGACCACAAAAAGATCCCCTTCGAGAATTTCAAGGGAAGCCTGAATCTGTTCCCGTAAACGGCTTTCACCACCAAATACGATATCCCGTTCCACTACATTGGAACTGGGCAGGGCTAAACCGCCGCAGTAACCGCCCCCAAGATAACTGGCTCCGGCATTGAGCGCGGTACTGATATTACCGCCGCAACCTGCAGAAGCATGGATGATAGGGATAGCCCGGGGAATTGCCCGCAGGGTTCCTACCGCGCCCCCCAGTGCACAGGTGTACCGGGGCCTGTCAACAAAGGTACTCATTTCTTGTACGCTCCTTTGAGAAAATCAGCCATGAGAAAAGGTTTGTTCCTGCGCGTGGTATTCGTACAGCAGGGGGGAAAGATCCTGTTGCCCTGGAATACCCACCGCATCTGCCCGGCAATGCTGACAATGCCTGAACACCGGCAGATAGACTTCCGCGGCTTGCCGCGCATAGGAAAGTTCGGTACAGTCCGGCGCGTGGTCTATATCGAATACCCCTGCTTCCTGCTGAGGAATTAAGGGGATGATGTTGATGATCCCGGCTCCCTGAGCCTTTACGGTTTGGGCGATCTGGGCAATATGATCCCCGTTGATCTGAGGGATGAGGACGATGTTGATCTTCACCAGAATCCCCAGGGCTGCGGCTTTCCGAATACCCCGCTTCTGGGCTTCGATCAACAGGGCTGCCCCCTCCCGGCCTTTGTACCGTACCCCCTTTAGGATAACCTGAGAACAGATCTGCTCCAGAATCCCTGGCTCAACCCCATTTACCGTAACGGTCAGGGTCCGCACCCCCACCCTAAACAGTTCATCTGCGTACTGTTCTAGGAGCAGGCCGTTCGTGCTGAGACACTTGATAAGTTCCGGGTATACCTGGTGGATGCGATCAAAGGTTTCCAGGGCATGATGGGTCGCAAGGGTATCCCCAGGACCCGCGATACCCACCACGGTAATTTCAGGACAAAGCTCCAAAGCCCGATGTACCAGGACAAGGGCTTGTTCAGGACGCAGGAGTTCCGCGCTTAACCCAGGCCGCTGAAGTTCCCTGCCTGTTTTGGTGATTGAACGTGTACAAAACCGGCACTGAATATTACACGCAGGACTTACCGGAAGGTGTATCCTTCCCCGGTTTATCGTTACCTCTCCAGCAAAACAAGGATGCTGGTTTTTTACCCTGCTCAATCCCATAAGTGCCTCCATGCTTAAACCTGAGGCCGTTCTAATGATGCAAACAAGGGGGTTGAAAGATACCGTTCTCCAGTATCCGGCAACAGAACCACTAGAATCTTGCCGGTAAACTCAGGACGGCAGGCGATCTGGGTTGCAGCGAACAGGGCTGCCCCAGAGGAAATACCCACAAGGAGTCCTTCCTTCTCCGCGATCTTTTGGGAACTGGTATAGGCCTCTTCGGTACGGACTTTATAAATCTCATCATATATCCCGGTGTTAAGGACCTGGGGTACAAAGCCTGCGCCAATACCCTGAATCTTGTGAGGGCCTGGGGCAGAACCAGAAAGTACCGCAGAATCATAGGGTTCTACGGCAATAACCTGGATCTGGGGATTTCGCGCTTTTAAAACTTCCCCAACCCCGGTGATGGTACCTCCGGTACCAATGCCGGATATAAAGGCCATTACCTGTCCATCCGTATCCTGCCAGATTTCTTCTGCAGTGGTCTTTCGGTGTACTTCAGGGTTTGCAGGGTTGTTAAATTGCTGGGGTATGTAGGAGCCGGGAATCTGTGCATTAAGTTCCTCGGCTTTCCTAATAGCCCCTTTCATCCCGTCTTTGCCCGGGGTAAGTACCAGTTCGGCATTCAGGGCCTTGAGTAGATTCCTCCGCTCGATACTCATGGTATCGGGCATGACCAACATGATCCGGTACCCCTTGGCCGCAGCGACAAAGGCAAGACCAATGCCGGTGTTACCGCTCGTGGGTTCAATAATAACACTGTCCTGCGTGATAAGTCCTTGCTGTTCCGCAGCTTCGATCATCCCCAGGGCGATACGATCTTTGACGCTGCCCAGAGGGTTGAAGTACTCGAGTTTCGCCACCAGGCGTCCCTTAAGCCCCAGGTCTTGGTTGTATCTGCTTAGTTCTAAAAGCGGTGTATTACCAATCAGATCGGTTAGTTTTCCCGCAATTCTTGCCATGCTGTAAGTTCCTCCATATTGCTCTTTACTAGAGAACGCCCCGGTGGTATCCGGGGCTTGGTTTGTTTTTTTACCTGGTTCGATTTATGGGTAAAGGGAATCAGGAACTCCTGGTAATGCTACAAAGGTATTTTTGGTAAGGGTATCCACATTAACCGAGCTATCAACCAACTTTATCCGCTGAAGGTCCCGGGTATTACGGCTAATGGCGGTCTCCGCCTCTCCCACCGAAGCACGATAGCTATAGGTTTTAAGAATCTCGGCGTTCACCTGGGGATCCCCGGCTACGTACTTCTTTTCATCCATCAGACGGGCAGTTTCCTCCTGATTTTCCTGTACATACCAGGCGGCCTTTTGGATTGCCCGGGTAAACTTAGCCAGGGTCTCGGGGTATTTTTCGAAGAGCTGCGTGGATGCCACGATAACACAGCAGAATTCATCCTTAAGATAGTCGTCAGTAGCACTGTTGATGATCACCCGGGCTTTACCTTCATTTTCGATTATCCAGGCAGTAGGATCGTTTATGGCGATAGCGTCAACCTGGTCCCGCTCAAGAGCCAAGGGTAGTTCTGTAGCAGGATAGATAAGCCATTCCACTTCAAGGTTATCCGCACTTACCCCAATACCTAATTCTGCCAGGTAACGTTGGGTAATAACCGTGCCGCTGGCGTTCATACTGCTGGTACCGATTCTTTTGCCCTTGAGGTCTGCCGGGGTTTTGATATCCGAATCAGGCTGTACCAAGACCTTGATACAGCCGGTATGGAGGCCCAGGGGAATTTTAACATCAAGCCCATTAGCCAATGGTTGAATCAGGGTTGCCAGAAGGTTGTTGGTAACATCAATCTGCCCGGTGGTTAACAGTTGAGGAGCCTGACCAGAATCATGCTTGATCTCCTCATAGAGAAGCCCTTCTTCTTCGTAGTAACCTTTTTCTTTGGCGATAAAGAAAGGAGCGGAACAAAGCCCTGCGGTAATACCAACCCCAATCTTAAGCACATAATCCGCTTCCTTTACAGAAGGTGCCTGAGCTCCTTTTGCTTGAACACTCCACAAGGTGATACAAGCCAAAAAGAAAACAACGATCCTTTTTTTCATATAGTTCTCCTTACTATATATATGTTGCTTTCCGCCATCTCCCCAGAGGTAACGGAAAGGGATTCCCGTTATAAATAGTATTGCAGCTCTTGTTTAGTACCGGCAAAGTGCAATAACTGGAGTATCTTGGCCCGCAGATCCAGAAAATCAGGCGCGCCCCGCTGCCGGGGCCGTCCAATGCTCACCTGGATGACCTGTTCGATCTTAGCAGGCCGCGTGGACATCACAACGATCCTATCCGCCATATAAATGGCTTCATCCACGTCGTGAGTAACCATGACCGTGGTCATACCCCGGTGTTCCCAGATTTTGAGGATCTCATCTTGCATGTTCATCCGGGTAAAGGCATCCAGTGCGCCTAAGGGTTCGTCAAGGAGCAGTACTTTAGGTCGATTCACCAAGGCCCGGGCTAAAGCAGCCCGTTGAGCCATGCCTCCAGACAAATGGTGGGGATAGGATTTCTCAAACCCTTCAAGCCCCACCAGTTTGAAGAATTCAGGAATCGTCGTTTTTTCTTTTTGATATACGCCCCGGGCACGGAGTCCAAAGGCGATATTTTCATAGATAGTTTTCCATGGAAACAGGGTCGGATCTTGAAAGACCAATCCCCGTTCGTATCCGGGTCCGTGGATTTCATCAGTATCAAGGAACAGTCTTCCCTGGTCAGGAACGGTAAGCCCTGCAATCAGCCGCAAGAGGGTTGATTTACCGCATCCTGATGGGCCAATGAGGGCAATGAATTCCCCGGGTTTGAATTCCAGGTTGATATTGGCGAGCACCGTTATATCCGGAGCATCAAGCTGAGGGAAAGACTTATGGACCGCGGCTATCTGAATGGCCCCGGCCTTATGATCAGGTACCCTGGGTGCTTCTGAGGGGAGTACCGGTGTTTTGGGCGGTCGTCCCTTTGCTTGCATTACCATCGGATCGTTCCCTTCTGCCAACTCAAGACTTGGTTGCGTATTTTGAACTGGAAGCTAATTAACAGTGAGAACGTCAACGCAATAACAATAAGGGCTGCATAAACCTGGGGATAGGCGAGGGTTTCTCGCTGCCAGTTAATGTACCAGCCAATACCGAATTTGCACCCGATCATTTCCGCTGCCATGAGGGTAAGGAAGGACGCAGAGGTTCCATTAAATATCCCCACAAAAATACTGGGAGCCGCGGCAGGCAGGGCAATAGAAAGGACATTCCGTAGACTACTGGCTCCCAAGGTACTGGATACCTCAAAATAGGTCTTCCGTACATTGAGAATCCCTGAACTGGTGAGAACGGTGGTGGGGAACCAGACCCCCAAGGCAATGAGAAAGAGACTGGCATCGGTGGCCCTGGTGAATACCACCAAGGCTATGGGTATCCATGCGGTGGACGGAATAGGGCCAACAATACGGATGAAAGGCATGACCCAGTAGTTCCACCGTTGACTCCAGCCGATGAGGGTTCCGGTGATTACTCCCACAAAGGCGCCTAAGAAGAAGCCTCCCAGCAAGAGTCTCAGGGAATACCCCAAACATTGAAGAATGAACAACCATTCCTTGATAAAAACCTCAATAATCCGTTCCGGAGCTGGAAAATAGAGGCTTGGAATCAGATTAAATTTAATCGTGATAAGGTCATAGACGCTCAGGGTCAGAAACGCAATCCCGAAAAACCAGGATTTATAGACCAAGTGTTCCCGTTGCGTGGAATTCACCAGACTCAACAAGCCCCACACGGTGAACACTCCCAGGAGCAGGTATATGAACAAAGAAAAATAGGGGAGTGCTTTTAGCCGATAGCCCAGATGGGTTGGTATAGCGTGATGTAAAAACAATACAAACCCCAAGGATGCCAGGGGGATAAGGATACGCCAATTAAAGCCTGGCTTTGAAACCAGGTTCCTAGTCTTGTCTTTGATGAGCACGCATATTTTTTTGCCCGAAGGAGTCCCTATGCCAGAATCGATCTGATTGGCAAGGAGTGGATCATGCTTTCCCTCTAACAAATCCGACATACTACGATACCTCACTATATTTTACAATTTATACGTATTTACTAATATAGTAATACAATATAATTACTAGGAATATACTCAAAAAACAAACATACGTCAAGCAGCACCTAGAAAATTTTTTCAAATTATTCCACTTTAAAGTGGGAAACCTCTTGCACCAGAACATTGGTATTTTTCTTGTTTTGGTTGCTGATCTTGTTTACCCGGTGAACCGCAGCGTTGATCTGATCCACCCCGGTTACCACCTCGTTTATCCCGGTCTTTATTGCCTCGGTTATCTGCTCAAGAATCTCGCTCTCTTTAATT
>JAISGE010000130.1 GCA_031263265.1 Treponema sp. | reverse complement strand
CCGATGTTTTGCGGAGACCAGCGGCCGCTGCCGGTTGGGATCCAGTGTATCGAATCTTCGGTCCATTGGCCGTAGAGGGTGCTGCTGATACTAAACCAATCGTTCAAGGTCAATTCCCCGGTGAGGTCTGCCCCAAGACCGTCTTCCGGTTTCAGGTCCGGGTTGCCCACAAAATTATTGTCAAGGCTCCGGTAGTACAAATCGTCAAAATCAGGGAACTTAAAACTGCGGAAGTAGTTGTTTTTCAGGGTGAACTCAGGGACAATGTCCCAGCGGAACCCGAGTTTCGGAACCGCTACCGCCTGTTTGGTATCTGTAACCCCCTTGGCGGACGCAATAAGCATAAAGCCTTTTACCGGAAAAAATTCCCCGGTAAGGTAGAGGCCACCCAGGTTCCCTGTTTTTACCGGGTTGGTTTCAGTGTTACTGCGGGAATCAATGTACAAAAATCGCCAATCAACGCCGGTACGGAAGGTGAGCTTATCTCCAGGATACCAGTTCCAGCGGTTTATGCCGGTGAGGTAGTGATCAAAACTGGTAATGGTTACCCCATAGCTCGTGTGGGAATACTGGTAGCTCAGGGAAGCCTCGGTGCCCAGGTCATCCCGGAACAGTACCGGCGCGTTAAAGAGCAGGTTTTCGGTTACCTGAATATCCTGGGCAAGGGCATAGCCCACGGAATTCATGGTTACCGGGAAGTTCCGGTGGGCATAGAAAAACTTGGTGTCCGATAACAGGGTCGTGGTATCCGAGAGGTTCCACATAAACGCGGTATCTCCCCCGGCGTCCCATACTTCGTTGCTCTCTTTGCGCCGGACAAAATCGTAATCATCTTGGTAGAGATAGTGGTTCCCTGCCCGGTTCCCGAAGAGGGAACCTTTCCAAGAAAAGGTTTCCGCGCCGTATCCTGCAAAAATACTGAAGCTCTGCATATCCAGGAGATCTTCACCATGAGGATCCGCGATGGTGCCGCCGGAAAGACGAGCATTGTACTGCCCGGGCAGATACCCGGTATTTGAAAAGGTCCCGCCAAGGGTAAGGCCGGGGGCTTGTTTCTTGATGGTAATGATGTTGATGACCCCACCCAGGGCACCAGAAACATTGTATTTGGTATCAGACCCGCCGTAGATCACCTCAATGCGCTCCACGTTGTGCAAGTCAACCTGGCTCACGTCAAACTCCCCGGAACGGGGAGAATTAGCCGGTATTCCATCTATGAGGATGGCAATCCGTTCGGTGTCAAACCCCCGCATGTTAATATCCGTCTGGTTCCCGTAAGCACCGTAGCGGGTAACGCTCATGCCCAGGGCATCCTCAAGGAGGGTCGTCAGATCTTGGGCGTTCCGCCGTTCGATTTCATCCTTGGTGATGACTTCCATCTGTTGGGTAGTTTCCGGGGTTCCGGTAACAGTGATACCTTGAGGATCATCCCCAAAATCCAAGTAATCATCTACATCCTCTTCCGGCTCCTGGGCGAACAGGGACAGGGACACCAAAAAAAGGGCCAGCCCTGTTGTTACTAGGAGACGCACCTGCTTGAACAAGCCCATCCAAGGGCCGGTATCATGAAACCGCACATTCAACCTCCTCATTTCTGGGTATCCGGTTCTCGATCTTGGGGGATCACCACGCCCCAGGAGATAAACTCCGCTTCATGCTCCACGTTGTTAAGCTCAATCGACTCTTGCAAGGTCCTTGTCTCGGTGTAGTATTTTTTCCCCGCAAAGAGGGCCGCCAAATCAACGGCATTAGCCATTTGCACGACATTGGGATTGAGGGTGCGGTAGTAAATGCCGAAGAAAGGACGCTGACCGTATTTGATGTCCTCATCCCACCGGGGCGCGCAAGCGCTGAGGTACTCGATAATGATAGCCCCCCGATCCCGGTCGCCATTAAATACGTTTATTGCCCGGACTATACCGATATACCGGGTAACCAGCTCGTCCCAACCCTGGCCCCCTTCCCCATCATCGCTCTGGCCAAAAACCGAGTCATCGTAAAACACGAAGTAGTCCTTCTCGGTAATAGGATCCCCGGTGTAGGTGGTATACGGGGGGCTTAAGCCAGGGAAAAGCGCGGCTTTTCCTGTTTTTGTTATGAGGGTATCAAAGTCCTGCCATCGGCCAATCCGGTAGCCGTCAAGGCGGCCCATCCCTGGGTAGTGGGAGTACCACACCCCATCCAGAAAATCCAAGGTTTCCTCAAATACATCGTCTTGAGGCTTGTAGATAACGGTATTGTCTGCACCCCCGAGGTTCCCGTAACGGTAGAGTTCACAGGAAGAAAAGGCAAACCCCAAGAAGAGCAGGAGGAGCAAAGCGAGGGGATAGAAGAGGTGAGACTTCGGGGGCCTTGGACATGGGTCTCCACGAAACGGGAAATAGTTCATGGGTGATTGCTCATGGTTCATGGGCTTTTCTCCTCTTAGCGTGTTGGTTTTCTTATGGTAACGGCTTTTCTCAGGCCCCATCCTCGGACCTAAAAAAAGCAAAAAACAAGTGCGGTAGACCAAAGTCTCCTGGCTCTGGGTTATCTCTTTGTCAGCCTTCCCATGGATTACAGTGGCTGTCTCGACAAAGCTGGCCCTCGCCTTGCGGCGAAAGCCCCCCAATTACAGTTACGGGCATAGCAGGGGAATTGCACCCCACTTCCTTTGAAATCTACCCTTGATACTATAGCATGAATAGAAAAGTCTGTCAAATTATGGTTTGTTTACGGGTGCAATTTCTTTTTCGGGGCATTTAGGCAGCCATAATAAAGTCCCTCACCGAAGCACCCCATATCCCGCTCTCTTCCTTTGCCTTTAGCGTTACCATCTCTTGGGCGTTGCCCTCA
>JAISGE010000123.1 GCA_031263265.1 Treponema sp. | reverse complement strand
AACGAAAAGCCCCTCTGCGTAAGCCGGGAGGAAGCGTTGACCCTCTTATCGTCCGCTCAAGAACAGCAGGTACGGGTAGGCTGTGCGCCGGATACCTTTCTCGGCGCAGGAATTCAGACCTGCCGTAAACTCATTGATGAGGGCTGGATAGGCCGTCCCCTGTCTGCGGTGGCTTTTATGATGCACCACGGCCATGAGCACTGGCACCCAAACCCAGGATTCTACTATAAACCGGGGGCTGGGCCGCTCTTTGATATGGGGCCTTATTACCTTACCGCCTTGGTGAACCTTTTAGGTCCTATTACCCGGGTTTCCGGTTCTGCTCAACAGGGTTTCAAGACCCGAACCATCACCAGCGAGCCGCTGAACGGACAGCTCATTACCGTAGAGGTCCCTACCCATATTGCGGGAGTCCTGGATTTTGCCTGCGGCGCGGTGGGCACGATCATCACCAGCTTCGATGTGTATGCTCATTCGCTGCCGTACCTTGAAATCTACGGTACCGAAGGCAGTCTCAAGGTTCCGGATCCCAATACCTTTGGCGGGCCGGTGTTGGTCCGGCGGGGAAACGCGGAGGAATGGTCGGAAATTCCTCTGCTCAAGGATTTCCCGGAAAATAGCCGGGGCTTGGGGGTAACGGATATGGCCGAGGCCATAGTCGAAGGCCGTCCCCACCGGGCGTCCGGAGAACTGGCCTACCACGTCCTTGAGGTGATGCATGGGCTTCAGGATGCCTCTGCATCGGGTAGGTATTACCAGGTGCAGCGCCTCTGTTCCCAGCCTGAACCAATGACGGAGCACGTCCGGTAGTTCTATGCCCAAAGAACAGGTTCTTTTAGGTGAAATCTTCGGCCCGGTAATGATCGGGCCTTCCAGTTCTCATACCGCGGGGGTAAGCCGAATAGCCTTTCTCGCCCGGAAGATCTTCGGTCTTGCCCCGCAACGCGCGGTGGTCCGCTTTTACGGTTCTCTGGCTGCTACGTGGAAAGGTCATGGTTCAGGGGATGCTGCAGTGGCCGGTCTTTTGGGTATTCCCCCGGAGGATGAACGGCTTTTCCGGGGGCGTGCTCTGTTAAGGGAACTGCAAGCCGCAGGGAAGGGCTTTTCCCTCACCATCGAAACCGTGGCTGAATTACCCCCATCCTGGCATCCTAATAGCCTGGTTCTGGAACTCTATGGGGAACATACCCTGATCGTCCAGGGTTCAAGCATCGGAGGCGGTTCTATTTGTATTAATGCCATTAACGGCTACCAGGTGCATCTTTCAGGTGAATCAGCGGCCATCCTGGTCTTACATTACGATGAGATTGGGGTCATTGCCGAGGTAAGCCATATCCTAGCCCATCATCGCATCAATATCGCTGCCACTTCCAGCCACCGCAGGGAACGAGGGGGTGATGCCTTATTGGTAGTGGAGACCGACAGTCCTATCCCCGCTTCCATCATTACCCAAATCCAGGACGTATCCTCAATTTACCAGGTACTCTCAGTACCGGCACTGAGCTTTTAGGAGGAGGACTGAGGTACCATGAAATTTAAGTTTCATACCTTTTCTGAGCTTGCGGCAATACTGGAAGCTGAACATATCCCTGCGCCGGAGTACGGAATCAAGCGGGAAGCCTTCATGACCGGCGTGTCTGAGGAGCGGCTCCTCCCTGAGATTGACCGGCGTATCGAGATTACCCGGAACGCCTTGATCAAAGGGCTTGAGCATCCCCAACACTCTCGATCCGGACTTACCAAAGGCGCGGCAGTAGCGTTTGCCTCAGCAGCCCGGCGGCTCATCCAGGATGAGCTGTTCACCCGGTCTCTGGCCTATTCCTTGGCTATCAATGAGGTAAATGCCTGTGGGGGTAAGGTGGTTTCCTTTCCTACCGCAGGTTCCAGCGGTATTGTACCGGGGCTCATCTGGGCGTGGTGGGATACCAGGGGGAATCCAGGGCCTGAAGGTGCCTGCAACATGGCTCAGATTCGGGAAGCTCCTTACGATTCTCGGCTGCGGGATGCCTTTATAGTGGCCAGTCTCACCGGGGTAATCATTGCCCAGGGTGCGACTTTGGCTGGTTCAGAAGGGGGCTGTCAAGCGGAATGTGGCGCTGCAGGAGCTATGGCAGCGTGTGCCCTGGCGTATCTGGAAGAACAGCCTTTGAAGGCATGTTTTTCTGCAGCAGCCTTGTCCCTCAAGAATTCTCTTGGCCTGGTTTGTGATCCCGTGGCTGGACTGGTAGAGGTTCCCTGTGTTAAGCGGAACGCCTTTGTAGCGGCTAATGTGCTTACCGCGGTGGATTTGACTTTATCTAGCATTGAGAGTATTATTCCTTTTGATGAAGTAGTGTGGGCTATGAAACAGATTGGGGATATCCTGCCGGGTGTGCTCAAGGAAAATTCCACCGGTGGTTTGGCTATAACCCCCACTGGTTTAGCGTTTAAGCAGGTATTGGAGCGTTTGGATACCTGAAAATACCTGACGGACTTTCAAGCCCCCCCTTGGGTTTGTAGACAGGGCACTTTTTTATACCGTGAAGTTATTTCAAAACTTCAGTTTTGAGGATACAAGCGTTGCTTGTCCAGATAAAATATAAGCGAGGGGGAAATGGAAAAATATGGGGATTCGCTCATTATCAAGCAAAGGACTGAGTATATACACTGACGGGGGCTGTTCTGGTAATCCGGGTCCTGGGGGTTGGGCCTATGTAATTGTTGAAGTCAAATCCACGGCTCGGGGTGTTTCTGGAGAGGGAAAGACCGGGGTGCCGAGCATCATTGCTGAAAAATGGGGAGCTGCAAAGAATACCACCAATAACCGGATGGAATTGAGCGCAGCCATTGCCGCACTTGAGGCATTGTCAACCTTAAACCTAAACACGAAACAGATAACGGTCTATACCGATTCCCAGTATGTACACCACGGTATAAGTGTCTGGATCCATGCGTGGAAGAAGAACGGTTGGAGAACCAGTGAAAAGAAACCGGTAAAGAACAAAGAACTGTGGGAACGTTTAGATAAACTGGCCGAGGATTTTTCTCTAACCTGGAAATGGGTTAAGGGTCATTCAGGCAATGAATTTAACGAACGGTGCGACCGGATGACCCAAAGGGCCATTGCTTCGTTATAACGTGCTTCCGTGGTCTAACGTAACGCTCCCTCTCAGGGTACCGGGGTATTAAAAACCCATAAGTGAGAGGCCGATGCTGATAAGTCCCCGGTTTATGGGCACAGTCCCGCCGGACCCATAAAAAAAGCCGGTTTCAAACCCTGTTTGAAATCGGCCTGCTATCGCTCATGCTAAAGGTTCCCTATTAGGGTATTATCGCTTCCTCAATCGCGCCAAAGGGGCCTTTTTCCCCTTCCCGCTCTATTTCCCAAACCCCGCAGAGGTAGACCCGTTTCCCTCGCTCGTGTTCCTCGAACTCCAGCGTTAGGGGCGGATTCGTGTCAAAGGAGGAGTTGACCAGCTCTTTAACATCCACCGCAGGGTGGTCCAGGATGGCCCAGCGCACCTCAATACCGTGCACCCCCGCGGGCTTGCCCCGGTGTTCACTCTTTTCGTCCCGGTAGTGGATGATGAGCCGGCGGCGGGTACTGGTGTCGATGAGCAGCCGGGGGCTGGTTTTGGGCACCTGCACCGGGGTATGGGACCCGGAGTGGTTGGGGATGCCCATAGCGGTACGGTCTTCGTTGGTAACCGGCATAAAGCGCAGGTACTGGTTGACGAAAGGCCGGATGACGGCTATGGCCGTGGTTTTTGCGTCGTTTTTGGCTTCCGTATCCACCTTGGTGTGGGGGGCCAGGGTTTTGGCGTAGGCCCCGTGCCACAGGGTGTAGGCGCCGGTGAGTTTCGTAAGCGATTCCGGCAGGATGTGGGTCCAGGCCGGTGGTTTGGAACTGGTTTTGTCAACCACGTAGTTCTTGAGATTTTCAAACCAAGGGTCGAACGTGGTGTCTTTGGAAGGCACATAATCTGACATGGTATCCTCCTTACCCCCTCGCAGGGGGTTCTATAGCTCCCGAATGGGAGCTCCTCTTGCCTGGGTGGGAACTTCTCTCACCTGGGTGGGAATTCCTCTTGCCCGGGTGGGAGCGGCTCATATCTGAGTACGCGCTCCCTGAATTTGGCGCCATGCGCCTTTTGTTATAGGTGGGACTCCTCAAGCTATTCAGGGAGCCCCCGCCCAGCCTTACTCTTCGTCGACGTAGATTACATCGACCCAGTAGAGTCCTCATAGGCCACTAAGGGTGGGTATTGGCGCCCAGGTATCGCCGTCTTCAGACCATACGGCCGCCGAGTAGGGTTCCTTGTAGCCAACCGCTACAAATCTGCCGTTCCCATAGGTTATTCCTAATCCGGTGCTGAATTGTGGGGTATTGGTTGCTGCCGTCCAGTTAATGCCGTCTTCGGACCATGTGGCCTTCTTGTCCTCAACGACTACAAACCTGCCGTTCCCATAGGCTAACCAATGAATCGGGAAATTGATGGATGCTGTCCAGTTAATGCCATCTACGGACCATGCGGTTGTGCTACTGTCCCACCCCATTACAAAAAATCTGCCGTTCTCGTAAGTTACATTCCGTCCGTAGTTGCTGGCTGGGAAGGCCGATAGTATTGTCCAGTTAATGCCGTCTACGGACCATGCGACCCCACTTTTCCCAGCAGCGATAAACCTGTCATTCCCATAGGTTATGGACCAGAAGCAGTAGGGCAGGTCTTCTCTTGTCCAGTTCTTGCCGTCTTCGGACCACGCGACCTGGTCATTGCGCCCAATAACAGAACTGTTGGGCGCAACCGCTACAAACCTGCCGTTCCTATAGGTTACGGCCGTCCAGTAGCCGGGCAGGTCAACCATATTCCAGTTCACGCCGTCTACGGACCATGATGCCTGCCCATCGAAGACCCCAACCGTTACAAACCTGCCGTTCCCATAGGTTATTTCACTAATTTGGTTGGGCCGGGATTCCTGTAGTACGGTCCAGTCCCCGCCGTCTTCGGATACGGCGATTTTCCCATTGCCGGATTCATCTATCCCAACCGCTACGAATTTGGGCCTCTTCACCGTGACAGGCTGGTCCTCATTGGCCACGGTGAAAGGCACCATCTGGGAGAAAGGCACCCCGCTCTTGTACCCGTTAAAGTTCACGATATGGGAACCGATACCATAGTCCCCTGCTTCCAGGGTCAAGGGATTCCCGGTCAGCTCCGTCATACCCGCATCCACGTACCAGCTCATATCGGTATACCCAGACACGCTCAGGGTCAAGCTGTTCGGCATACCGTCCCGGTAGATGGTGTTTACCCTGTTACTCCCGGATACGGCTATATCCCCGTGGTTAAAGCCAATGTCTATCAAAAGGCCCCCCACCGCCGCAGTCGGCCCAAAAACGAGCGTAAGCACCCCGCTGTTCGCGCTGTTGGTTCCGCTTATCCCGCTATGGGAAAACACATTCACCCCTATCTCCTCAAAGGTATAGGCGATGTCCGCTTCTAGGGTGATCTCTGCGGTGTACACCGTATTCCCCGCAAAGGGGCCGCTGTGCTCTATCCCTCCGGCCTTCCATTGGATGAACCCGCTGTACTGGTCTGCGGTAAAGGTAAGAATCGGGTCTACCCCGATTACCGGCGCAGGGAACAAGCCGGTCAGGTCAAAGGCGCTTACCTTCTGGGGCACAAAAGCCATAAATTCCCGGGAAAGGAGGCTGGTCAGCCCGCTATAGATATGCACGGCTTCGCTGTTGAACCCGGCAACCGTGGAACTCTGGGTTAACACGAGCCTTGCTTTGTAAACCCCCGATGCAAGGGTCAGGGTGCCCGTGTTTTGTTGCCCCGCACTCAGGAAAATCGTGCCGCCGCTTACCGCCTCCCCGGTAAGGGTGGTAACGTACAAGGTGGGATCGGCTATTCCCGAGGGGATGGTAAGGTCATACGCGAAGGTTCCGTTTCCGGCATTGGTCTTAGGCCCCAGGATGATACTCACCTCGGTCTCCTGGCTCTCGCTTATGGTCACGGCGGTCTTTCTGCCTTCGGCAATCGCCGTAGATTCCTTAAAGGCCGTAACCGTAAGGGTGTACATCCCCGGAACCAGGTCAACGGTAGAACCAGAGCTAATGGTTACGGGGCTATAGGAAGCACCTCCGCTCGTTGGGGAAACACTCAGCTCATACCGGGAAATATCCATTGAAGCAGGATACACGGTTCGAGCCGCGGCATGGATGGTTGGTACGGTGGAGTCTCCTCCCAGGCCCAGGTTCAGCGAAAGCCGACCCATACCTGCTGCCAGCGGTAAATCCGAACCTGAATCCGTATTGGGATTCTCAGGCTCGAAAGAAAACAACGAGGCGTTGTCACAAGCAGCCAGAAACAAACCACAGGCAAGCACCGCTATACATGCGAACACCTTGGTGCGCGCAAGCCTTAGTATAAATCAATCAATTTACTGAATTTTTTTAAGTTTTTTCTAATATGGATACCCGGGGGTTCTCATGGCCCAAACTTGACCAATAGTAAAGACAGACAAGCAAAAAAGAGTACTTGAAATAAAGGTGCCAATGATGGACAAATAAAAAAATGAATAAGGTGATTTTTGTTTCAGGAGGAGTCTGTTCGAGTTTGG
>JAISGE010000188.1 GCA_031263265.1 Treponema sp. | reverse complement strand
CTCATAGCGCCAATAGCCATAAGCCCCTCTAAGGCGATGTTCACCACCCCGGCCCGTTCGCTGATGAGTCCTCCGGTAGCGGCAATTAAGATGGGGGCCACAATCATGAGGGTTGAAGGAAGCATGTGTACCAGGGTACTCAAAAACAGGGTCATTCGCTTATCCTCCCTTTACGGGCTTTTTCTTTGAGTTGCCAGTCGATGAGGATCCGCACCCCTGCACGAAGGGAGATGAAGACCACCACCAAACCCATGATAATTGAGGTGATTTCTTTGGGGATGTGCCGGGACTGCATCAGGGGCTGGGCGGACTTTAACATACCAAAGAGAAGCCCTGCCAGCGCGGTTCCCCCCGCAGTACTGTTCCCCACGAGGGCCACCGCAATACCGTCAAAACCATAGCCGTCTTGTACCGCGAGAACCCGGCCTGCAGGGAACACCCCCAGAGAAACTACGGCCCCGGCAAGCCCTGCAAAAGCCCCGGCAATGGCCATAGCCGCGGTGATACTGGCGTTGACACTAATTCCCCCATACCGGGCCGCATCTTTATTAATCCCGGTAGCTCGCAAGGAATAGCCGAATCGGGTTTTTCCCATGATGATCCAGAAAAAAAATATCCCCCCTATGGTGAGGTACAATCCATAATTCAGCCGGGAACCGTTGGTGATGGACTCAAGAAAAGGGCTTACCAGTCGGGCTGTAAGGGGTAGCGGAGGGGTTTGGAAGGTATTGGTTCCAGGAATTTGCATCGTACTATACCGGGAAACATAGAAGGCGATGTAGTTCATCATAATGGTAGCAACCACTTCAGATACATTGAACCGGGCTTTTAAGAACCCTACGATACCTCCCCAGCAAGCTCCTGCCAAAATAGCCGCTCCTACTGCCAAGATCCAGTGAAGCCCTGGAATCGGGGGGCCGTACAGAGCCATAAACTGAGCCGCAGTAAGACCCACAATATACTGGCCTTCAGCGCCAATATTAAACAGTCCGGTTCGTGATGCAAAGGCCATAGAGAACCCGCAGAGGATAAGGGGCATGGACATGACCAGCCATTCTCCAATGTACCGCACATTCCATAGAGGTACCCATAATTCCCAACCTAAGGTCTGGCTAAACCATTGGGCAACCGGGCCTTGCGCCAAAGTCCAGCGTCGCAAGTCAAACCCGGAAACCACCTGTACCACCGCGGAATACATACCCCCTGGATTCCTACCCACCACGAGAATCAGAACCGTTCCCACCAGGAAGCCCAAAACCACCACAGTCAAGGATAAGAGGCCGTTAGAACCGGTGAATACCTCAAGGATATGTTCCCGAATAGCAGCCCGTTGTTTTGCAGAACTCCGGAATGATTCAGCCATACGCCGCTCCTTTGAGAGCATCCCCGGTAATGCCCCCCATCATAGCTCCAATACGCTGCTCATCTGCTTCTGCCGCAGGAACGAGTCCCGCAACCGATCCTTTGGAAACCGCAGCAATACGATCACAGAGCCCCAGAATTTCATCCAGTTCAAAGGACACAAGCAACACTGCCCGGCCCTTGTCCCGTTCATCCAGTATACGTTGGTGTATGTATTCAATGGCTCCCACATCAAGTCCTCTGGTAGGCTGGGACACGATCAAGAGCTCAGGTGAAATATCCAGTTCCCGGGCAATGACCACTTTTTGTTGATTACCGCCGGACATGGATTTAGCCAAGGTTGCCGCGCCGTTTCCAGCCCGTATATCGAATTGGCGTATCAACTCTTCTGCATGGCCTACAATCGCAGGGAACCGCAAAAATCCAAACCGATTGGAATAGGGCTTTTTATGATAGCTTTTTAGGATGAGGTTTTCGTCCACCCGGAAATCCAAGACCAGGCCATATTTATGCCGATCTTCAGGAACAAAACCGATCCCTGCTTCATTGCGGTTTTTAATACTTTCTTTGGAAATATCCTTCCCTTTAAGGAGGATCCGCCCGGATTTAACCGGAAGCAGCCCAGAGATGGCTGCCACCAGCTCTGCCTGACCATTACCGTCCACCCCGGCAACCCCTACCACTTCTCCGGCCCGCACATCCAAAGAAAAATTTCTTACCGCAGGAATCCCCTTAGGGCCAATGACGCTTATATCTTCAATTTGTAAGATCAGTTCTCCCGGCTTGGAGACTTGTTTTTCAAGCCGGAAACTCACTGCCCGGCCTACCATTTTTTCCGCCAGTTCATGTTCATCCGCTTCACTTACGATAACGGTTCCAACGGATTTACCCCGGCGCAGTACGGTACAGCGATCTGCTACTGCTTTAATTTCCTTGAGTTTATGGGTAATAAACACAATGGTTTTTCCCTCTGTTTTGAGCCGGCGGAAGATGGTCAAAAGTTCATCAATTTCTTGAGGGGTCAACACCGCGGTAGGTTCATCGAAGATAAGAATATCTGCATCCCGGTACAGTATTTTGAGGATTTCTACCCGCTGCTGCATACCGACGGTAATATGTTCAATCCGGGCGTTAGGGTCTACTGCAAGGCCATAGGTTTCCGAGAGTTCCCTCACCCGCTTTGCCGCGGTTTTTAGATCCAGGTTTCCCCATTTAGTGCAGGGTTCAAGGCCAAGGACAATATTTTCAGTAACCGTAAAATTATGGACCAGCTTGAAATGCTGATGCACCATACCGATGTGCAGGGCGGTGGCATCATTGGGGCTGCGGATCCTTACTTCCCGACCCCGTATTTTGTTACTCCCTCCATCAGGTTCATAAAGGCCAAAGAGAATGGACATGAGGGTTGATTTACCCGCCCCATTTTCTCCCAGCAACGCATGGATTTCACCCTGGTCTACCCTAAAATTGACCTTGTCGTTTGCCACGATCCCAGGAAAAATCTTGGTAATATTTACCATCTCAATAGCAGGTTCAGACATCAGCACTCCCCATCTTTTATGAAGCACTTCCGGCGGGGGATTTATACGCACCTGGGACAAATCCCCCACCTCCCCAAAATACGGATGCAGGTTAAAGGGAAAAAGCGAGCTTAGACCACTTTTTCCCCAGAGCTGGTTTCATCGGACTCTAGTCCGCACGAACCGAATGTTCGAAACCAGCTTAATTATCTAAGGCTTTTAAGTCTTGGGGAAAACCGGGCAGGGCTTTGGCTTGAGCGTTAGTGGCGGCCACCTTGATTTGGCCGGAAATAATCTGCTGCTTTACCGCTTCAACCTGGGTTTTAATATCCTCGCTTATGGCAGGATTGGTAGTAGAATACCCCACCCCATTGGCTTTTATGTCAAAGGTAATCACTTCCCCTTTGAAGGTATTATTTTTTACCGCATTAAGACCATAGATCAGGCTCGTTTCAACCCGCTTGATCATGGAAGTCAGCACTGCTGAGTCCGTGGCCGTATAAAGCCCTTCTTCATGCTGATCCGAGTCAACGCCGATGGCCCATACGTTTTTACCTTGGATCCGATATTCCTTAGCCTGGGCAATGGTTCCGTTTCCGCTGCCTCCCGCGGCAGAATAGATGGCATATACTCCGGAATCGTACCAGTTCTTGGCCTGGGTCTTGGCAAGCCCTGGTTCACCCCAGCTATTGACGTAGTAATCCAGGATCTGGGCATCGGGAATCACCGAAAGGACTCCCTGTACAAAACCAACTTCAAATTTGGTTATCGTTGATCCGGGAACACCGCCGATAAAGCCGAATTTGGGATTTTCAATACCATCAGCCTGGGCTTTGAGGGCTGCCACAACTCCCACCAGGTAAGAACCTTCTTGTTCAGCAAAGATCGCCTCTAACACATTAGGAAGCTTGACCCAGTCCACATCAACGATCATGAACTTTTGGTTCGGATTACCCTTGGCAACTTCGGTTACTGCATCGGCAAAGGTAAAACCCGTGGCTACAATCAGTTCGTACTGCTCATCGGTGGCCTGCCGGAGATTGGGGATATACATATCCTGAGTTTGGGCAGTTACCACATCGTATGCCCCGCCCCGCTGCCGGGTATTGGTCCAGGTATCTCCGTAGAATTCCAGAATTCCCCGCCACGCCGCTGCATTAAAAGATTTATCGTCTATCCCCGTGGCATCGGTTAATAACCGCACCGTAATACCTGAAGCCGTGGACCCAGGGGTTCCTGTCTGCTGCTGTTTAGCCCCGGCAAACACCGAAGCTCCTGCCATAGTTGCGATCAAAATCGCACAACACACCATTCTTTTCATCATGATTCTCTCTTTATCCTCCTTAGGTTTCTTTACTTCCTTAAACCCGTTTATTGGATTAAGCATACAGTTCTTTAGAGATAAGTTTCAATAGAGCTATTTGAAATTGGCTCAAAAGACATGCAGGAATCCTGGTATTTACCTGACCCATAAGCATAGGATATACTAAGTATTATGAAAATTAGAGACCGTTATGCCCCATCCCCTACTGGGTTACAGCACATAGGCGGCATCAGAACAGCCTTGTTCAATTACCTGTTCGCCCACTCCCAAGGGGGAACCTTTATCCTTCGCCTTGAAGATACCGACCGTACCCGTTTTAATGAAGCTTTTGTACAAAATCTTTATGAAACCTTTACCTGGCTTGGATTCCGCTGGGATGAAGGCCCTGATATGGGCGGATCGGTAGGGCCGTATATCCAATCAGAACGGTTTGCCCTTTACCAACAATACGCCCAGGTCCTGGTGGACAAAGGTGCGGCTTATTACTGTTTCTGTTCCCCGGCACGGCTTGATGCACTGAGGGAAGAACAGGCCAAAAATCATGCCAAGGAAACCGGCTATGATAGGCATTGCAGAAATTGCCCGCCTGCAGAAAGCGCGGCTCGAATCGCTGCCGGAGCAGCCCCGGTGATACGCCTCAAAATTCCTCTGGGGGAAACCACCTGTTTCACCGACCAGGTTTTGGGGGATATCGCATGGAAAAACGAAGCGATTACCCCTGACCCGATACTCCTCAAATCCGACGGATTCCCCACCTATCATCTGGCTAATGTGGTGGATGATCATCTCATGGGTATAAGCCATGTACTCCGGGCCCAGGAATGGCTTCCTTCAACGCCCCTTCATGTGATCATGTACCGCCTGTTTGGTTGGGAGCATCCTGCATTTTGCCATCTCCCTATGGTGATGGGCCAGGATGGAAAAAAATTAAGTAAACGTCACGGAGCCACCAGTATCGACGAGTTCCGCGGTCAGGGCTATCTTCCTGAAGCCCTGATCAACTATGTGGCCCTTTTAGGAGCTTCCTACGAGGAGGGGAAGGAGCTTTATACCCTGGAAGAACTTTGTTCCCGGTTCAGCTTGGATAAACTCAGCAAGGCCCCGGCTATTTTTGATTACAAGAAACTGGATTGGTACAACGGTCAGTATATCCGCATGAAAACCGATGCAGCCCTGGCAGCCCTGGCCCTTCCCTATGGGGTGGAGGCTGGGCTTTTTGGAGGACCGGGAACCGAACCCAATGCAGGGCAGCAGGCGGACTTTACTGCAGCTATGGCCCTCATCAAGGAACGGATATCCTTCCTCCATGAAATCCCCAACAAAATCAGCTATCTCTTTACAGACCCTCCGGTTCCGGCAGCATCGGAATTCATCCCCAAAAAGCTGGACCTCTCCCAGACCATCGCCTTGCTTGGTATGGGCCGGGACCTGGTCGAACCATTAGCGGTCTTATCTGATACCCAGGCCGAAGCCTTCATCAAGGAACAAGCTGAAAAGGAAGGGGTAAAACTAGGAGACCTTATGATGCCCCTCAGGGTAGCCCTGACCGGAGCACGGGTTAGCCCGCCTCTCTTTGGCACGATTCGGATTCTGGGGCTTGCCCGATCCCTAGAACGGGTTGACCGGGCTTTGGCCGTCCTCCGAGGGTAAGGCCGGGGAACATCCTTTTTCCCTTGACCGTTTAACCTGAAAAAACAGCAGGTTACTGCTTAGTCAAAACCTGATATTTTAAAACAGGTTCATTAGGATACCATAATTTCGGCCATAGTGATATGTAGAGCGGGTTGACACAATAGGACCGGCGGCATAATGTTATACAGTAACATTAGGTGATAAGGTTGTTGTTTCTGTGAGGCAAAAAACAAGAAATTGGATTCTATTAGAGCTTGCAGGTTTTGTGGTGTATGTTTTTGTGGCTTCCCAGCCTGTTCCTACGGAGACCATTTTAACCCCCCAGTGGTTTATTTCCTTGGAATCGAATTATCCCCTGGCCCAGGCTGAAGAAGCAGAAGTTCGCTGGCTTCCCTTTCAACTGGGAAATCGTTTCGGCTATGTCAATAGCCAGGGTAATTTTACCATTAACCGGGTCAAAAAAGGGGAGGTATCCATATCAAAGGATAATTGGGCGGAATATGCGTCTATCCCTGATACGATTGAAGTCCGCAGTCCCCTGGATCAACCGGTAGTACGTATTCCCGAAGCCAAAGGGTATCCTTTGTTCTTGGATAAACGGATATTCCTGGTCAGTAATGAACTTAACTCTCTCTCCGGGGTGGATGCATCCGGGGTAGTCCAGTGGACGCATGATTTCGCAGCCACGATTACCACGATTGATGCTGCCGCGGGGTTTATCTTAGCCGGTTTATTAGACGGCACCGTAGAACTTTTAGATGCCCAGGGCCGGCGGATCTTTTTCTTTGAACCTGGAGGATCCCGGCTTTCCGTGATCCAGGGTTGTGCTATTTCTCAGGACGGCTTGCGTCTGGCCATCCTTTCCGGGATTGACCTTCAGCGCTTTCTCCTCTTAGAGCGGTATGGAGATGCAGGAATCATTGAATACAAGGTGGTCTACCATGAATTTTTGGAAGAAGGGTTCAGACGACCGGTTCATGTGGAGTTTGTGGATAATGACAACCGGGTTGCCTTTGAACGCAACGGGGGATTAGGCTTGTATGATATCCCGTCCCGGACCAGCCTGAAGCTCCCCTTGGCCGGGGAAATCAGTACGATTGATGAAAGCGGCAGTGATCGCTTGCTTTTTCTCATCACCACCCAATCAGAACAGGAAAAACGATTGGCAGTGGTCCGGTTTCCCAGTACGCTCATCGTCGAAGCCCCCTTTACCAGTAAAAATTTCTTTCTTGGCCGGCAGGGTTCGCGGATCTATGTGGGAGGGAACATGACCTTAGCATCTTTTGAACTGGAGAAGAAATAATATGGATAAACCCGGTAGATCAAAGATCGGTTGTGCCGGTAGCCTAGTCCCTGCAAATCTTACGAGAAAAAAGCTGTTACTCATCTTTACACTAGGGTTTGGTATTCCTTGGTTCACCGTATATAGTATGGACTGGCCCGCGCAAGGGGTAACGGTAAGTTCTAATTTCGGCTGGAATGATCGGGGAAACCCCACGCTGGGGGTTTCCTTTGAATCTGAAGGTTCAGTGCAGGCCGCGGATACGGGGGAACTTATCTTTAGTTGCTATGGTTCCAATACCGCATCCCGCTTGCCCGCCCCTTTGGGAGCATGGATTGCGTTGGATCATGGTGAGGGCCTCATCAGTATGTACAGCCGCCTTGAAACTATCACCCAGGAGCTTCCTGATATGGTTGAAAAAGGTACGGTCTTGGGGAGAGCAGGCCGCTCAGGTTGGTCTGAACGGCGGGGATTTCATTTTTCCTTATTTGACCGGAAGGAACGCTGCTGGGTGAACCCTTCGATGATCATAACCCCTTTGCCGGATGTCCGGTCTCCAACGATTCAATCGGTAGTGCTGCGCAATGCAGAAGGCCGTATCATTGAACCGAATCCAATGCGAAGTATAAGCCAGAGCCGGTATACGGTTTGTGTAACTGCCGTAGATACCCGGATTGGCCCTAACGAGAATTTTCTGGCACCTCACCGGATCCTCTGTACGCTCAACGGGAACGAGCTTGGGTCTCTTACTTTTGAAACCTACTCAGCCCGGGATGGGGTCCTTATGGTGTACCGCAATGGTCTTGTACCGGTCAGGCAGGTATATGCCCCTGTCCCGGGTTTTGAGGTGGGTGAAGTATGGCTTACCCGTGGACAGGTAAGTTTAGAAATCATCGCCCAGGATATAATGGGTAATGCTCAGAGCGCGGTGTATCGGCTGATGGTAGAATAGGCCCGGCTTTGGGAGGGTTCGTTGCTAGGCTTTTAGGCTATGAATAGAAAAATACCCAAAGTACCGGTTAAAACATGGTCAACACCGGTTACTGGTGAACCAAGCAGGATCATTCCCTGTACCCTCTGCCACGGAGACCATTTCAGACCCTATCTTGTCTGTGAAGGCTTTTCTTATGTCCGTTGTACCGGATGCGGCCTGGTGCAGATGAATCCTCAGCCCCTTACCGTAGAAGTGGTTCGGCGTTACCAAGAAGGGCACGGTGCAGATTACCTTTCCTATGAATTGGCCAATGAATCGGCGTTCTTACAACTCCAGAAACTGGCCTTGGGGGATGCTGGTTTTGCAGTCCTGGAAAAGGACTTACTGGTCAAAAAGCGGCCCGCGATTTTGGACGTAGGCTGTGCCACCGGGGCATTGCTGGAAACTCTGCAGAATCAAGGCTGGGAAACCACTGGGGTGGAGATATGTACCCCAGCGCAGGCTTATGCCCGGCAAGTACGGAACCTGGATGTTCGTGCACTTCCCTTAGAGGCAAATCATTTTCCTGCCCATACCTTTGACGTGGTTCTCGCTTCCCATCTCATCGAACATCTCAATGATCCCCGGGGGTTTGTCCAGGAAGTACATCGTATCCTTCTTCCTGGAGGCTACTTCTTAATTACCACCCCAAACATCGGGGGTTTCCAAGCATGGTTTTTCAAAAACCGGTGGCGTTCGGCTATTTTTGATCATCTTTTTCTCTTTTCGATTAAAACCCTTTCCCAGCTTTTACGCAGTTCTGGCTTTGAAGTAGTTAAGGTCTGCACCTGGGGTGGTCTTGCTGCAGGAACCGCCCCTGGATCACTTAAAAGGGTATTTGATAGAGGGGCCAAGCGTTTTGGTTTTGGTGATGTCATGCTCCTCAAAGCCCAGGTTCCCTCTAGGGAATGATGTGAGCGCCAGGTACTTTAAGAATCAGGCATACATAGCAAACCAGGGGAAGAGCAACACTGCTCTTAGTTTTTGGATTATCTGTAGGGTGATTAAAAAAAATAGCCCCTAGGGGAATTGAACCCCTCTTTTAAGATTGAGAATCTCATGTCCTTACCAATAGACGAAGGGGCCAGATGAAACACCATTACCTTGTTTTTCCTATTTTCCCCAGGGAGGATTTGAACCCCCACAAGCAGATCCAGAGTCTGCCGTGCTACCATTACACAACCGGGGAATAATCAAGCGACACTCAATTGATGATTCCATAAACATTACTCAATGAATGATGGTATAGAAATTACCATCTTTTCAAAAAGATGTCAATACCCCCAAGCGGGATATATCGTAACCCTAAGAACTTTTTAAGGAACTTGATACTCAAAGGGTTTCTCTGCCTTCAATAAGCCGCTCCACAGATTCTAGGGATATGCCCTGGTCCCGGGCTATGCGAGCCCGATCTTCATATTCGATCTTGGAACGCAGCGGTTTCCCCTCAAAAAACACGGTTTTCCGCGTGACTTCGCCAAAAGCGCCTTGTTCCTGGGTTTCTGCCCGTTCCAGAGAGAGCCGGCGAACCCGGGTCTCCCGGAACCCGATGGTCGTCGAACTCTGGAACAGCGTTCGACGTAGGGAATCAAGCCCTGCCAGGGAACTGAGCACCGAAACCAGGGTCCCTGGACGGGATTTTTTCATCATACAGGGACTATACGTTACATCCAAAGCCCCCGCTGCGAAGAGCCGTTCCATGAGAAAACCCAGGGCTTCCCCGGACATATCGTCGATGTTCGCTTCGATCACCATAAGCTCTTCGGTCTTCCAGGGCTGGTCCCCGGAAGGTTCCGGGGCTGCGGTTTGGGAAGGCCCTTCCTCCCGCCAGGAAAGCCTCAGTACATTGGGCTTGTCCATTTTCCGGGTTCCGATGCCATAGCTGGTCTTGATCTCGATAAAACACCCGCTCTGTACGGCTTCGTCCACTGATGCCGCCAGGATCGCCGCTCCTGTAGGGGTGGTCATTTCCTTATTAAAGCCCCCGGTCTTTACCGGCAATCCTTGCACCAGGATCAGGGTGGCAGGCGCTGGGACCGGCAGAATCCCATGGGCGCAAGTTACCGTTCCCCCCCCTAGCTCAATCTCTCCGCAGGTGATCCGATCCGGTTTCAGCATATCTAAGCCAATTGCCGCGCCTACAATGTCGATAATTGAATCCAAGGCGCCGACCTCGTGAAAACTCACCTCGTCCACGGGAAGACCGTGTACCTGGGCCTCTGCTTCGGCTATCCGGCTAAAAATAGCCATAGCCCGTTTCTTGGCCCCATCACTGATACGGGAATGAACGATGAGCTGCCGGATATCCTTCCATGACCTGTGTGCTTCATGGTGGTGTTCCCCGTGATGATGATCCTCATGGAAAGACGGCTCTTCTTGGGGACTTAACGCAACCACCCCCCGAGTTCCGCTGATACCCCCCCGTTGATCCCGGTGAAAGTGTAGCTGCCAACCTGGAATGCCAAGTTTATCCAGTTCCTGCCGGAGCAGCTCAGGATCAAGCCCCAGATCAACCAAAGCGCCCAAGGTCATATCTCCAGAAATACCGGCAAAGCAATCAAAATGCAGTGTTTTCACCCTATTCTTCTCCTCAGGCTTCTCATCTTGGCAAAACCCGGTTCATATTACCCATAGCATATCCTTCCAGTTCAAAAGCCACATATACAAAACCATAGGATTTGATGGTCTGGGAAATCCGATCCAAACTCGCCTCATCAAAAAACCGGCGGCGTTCTTCTGGAGCAACTTCAATACGAGCAATCTGATCATGGCAGCGAACTCGGAACTGACGGAAGCCCCAGGCTCTGAGGGTATCCTCTGCTTTTTCAATCTTAGCTAATTTCGCTTGATCAATCCGTTCCCCATAAGGTATCCGGGAAGCCAGGCACGCAAAAGCCGGTTTATCCCAGGTGGGCAGATCAAAGCGCCGGGACAATTCCCGGATATCGGCCTTGGTGAGTCCAGCTTCCCGTAGCGGACTTTGGATGTGGAGTTCTTCCAGGGCTTTTAATCCCGGACGATAATCCCCCAAGTCATCCAGGTTTGAACCGTCCCATACGATGGGGATCCCCCGTGCTTGTGCCGCAGCGAGCATAGTCCCAAATTCAAGCTTTTTACAAAAGTAACAGCGTTCCTTGGGATTGGCCGCCACGGTTTCATCCAGCTCTGATTCCTCAATCAACAGATGCTCAATACCGATTTTTTGAGCGATTAACGCTGCTCCCTGTATTTCGCTTTTCGGCAGCATAGGAGAAACAATCGTTATAGCGATTGCCTGAGTGCCCAAGGCTGCTGCCGCCGCATAACAGAGGAAGGAACTGTCCACCCCTCCTGAGAAAGCAACCGCCCCCTTCCCCGGAACCGCAAGGATATGTAAAAGACGCTGGTATTTTTCAATAATTGCTTCTTTTGTTTCTGTTTCTCTAGTTACTTCTTTTTTGAGTTCTACCATGAAACCGCTCCAACATACCAATTTATACACCTTTTAAACGGGAACTGTCAATGAAACGTAATCGGTCCTTAAAAATCTCCACCGCCTTATCGGTCATCTTGGCCAGGGGAACTTGTTCAAGCCCGGCAAGATAAAAGTGATCCTGCTGAAGGGGCAAGAGAATTCGTTGTCCCGGGGCTTTAAGGATCGCTTCTGCCATACCGGAAGTAATTTCTCCCATCATACTATTAATAATCACAATACCAATGGGACCTAGAATGAAGTCCCCGTGAGCCACTGACACTCGGATGGCGTTTTCCCCGGTGGCGCCCCGGTGTGCACCGGCCTTCATCATCCGCTCAGTGGCCACCGCATTAGTACCCAAGGCAACGATCTCTATATCATCAACGAGTTCCTTTAATCTCCCGATGAGCTGTACCCCGATACCGCCGCCCATGCCATCAACAATAATTACCGTGTATTTCATACGAGTTCCTCTCATTTCTTTATAATGAAACGTATACCCATTTTACGAGAAGCACAAGGTACCTGGTTGCCTTATAATCTTCCTAGCCGAAACCGCCTCACCGCAGGTCTCCCGTACCTTAGCCTTTTCCCGGTTTAGTTGTAAGAGATCCTGCTTTGTTGTTCTGTTCATAATACTCTAACGTCATACTATCATTAACGGACTCATGGGAAATCAAGAGATATTTCCAGGGTTTTCCTTTATTTTCGGCATTATGCGTTGATGCATAGCCGCACCAGGTTTCCGCGGCTGTTTTCTTGCGTTGTACTTCCTCAGCATGTATCTGATTCGCCGCCTTGGTTTCTATCATGTAGATGGCATTATCTGTTTCAGCAACAAAATCCGGAACATATTCAGGATTTTCATTACCCATTTGATAATAAATCTGAAATTGGCCTTTGGCGGGTTTAAACCATTTAAGACTTTCCTGTTCCAATATAACAGAAAACCGGCGCTCCGTATCAGAATCGAATTTCACAAAAGGATAGAGGCACTTTGAGAATCCGTTGAATAGCATCCTACCAATCCTGGACTTATCAGAAACAGGTTGGCGAAAATTAACCGGTTTAACGCCTTCATCCACGGTAAAGGCGATGTCCTTTAGGGCGGTAAATCCCTTGCTTATGCTTACTTCAAAATGAGAGGCGATCCCGGTTTGATGTTCCAGCATTTGATCATGAATAAAAGCAACCAGTTGTTTTTGGTGATACAGCACCACATTACGGACATCTTCATCGGTTTTTAAGTAGGTGTTAAGATGGGTTAGTAATTGTGTACTTAGATCGTACAATACATCACTGTGTTCATCATAGGAAATATCCTCAAAATCAATAAGCCCCCGGACTAGATAATCTTCCAGTTGTTCATCGGACGCCGCTTCTTGTAATGATGAAAGGGTTTGCTGGGCGTTAGTTCTGAGGTGCCGGATAAGCAGGTCCCGGCTGACAGGCTGGTACCTGATGGAATCACATTGAAGCGTAAAAGCGTTGTAACCGATATTCGTATCCCCTTTGGGAACAATCACGGTACGGGGAATATCAATAGTTCCATCAACCAAGTGGTGGGTTATTTCTTCGGTTATCTTTCGGAAATCTATTTTTGCTTTGACACCTGGTAAATAATCATCTTCGGAGGCATAAATGGCGCTTGCCTCGGAAACCAGCATATCAATGACATCATTTTTTAGCAAATATTCCGATGAGGGAGCGTTTTCGTGGTTCTGTATCACCGTTATTACAGCTTGGGCGAATTGCTGTTCTTCCGGTTGGGTAAATAGAGGCGTAACCGTATCGGTCATAGCCTTACCGGAAAGAGAAGCAGTTGGCCGTATTTTACCGGAAAAATTTGAGGATACTACCAGGGTTTTTGTTTTTTGAAAATCCTTTTTCTTGTCAATATATATCTCTCGGATACGAAGCGCCGAATCTGGGCGGTTGGCCTCATCAACTATTTCCTGGAATTTATCATGGGCTATGATATTGAGGCGATCTACTGTAGAGACATCGGATGCTCCTGGCGGGGAGCAGCGTTTACCATAGGGCAGGCGAAGTCCTCGGCCTATGGACTGTTCCACCAGGGTACGAGCGTTTGCGGCCCGCAGCGGAATGATCGTATACAGGTTGGTAACGTCCCAGCCTTCTTTAAGCATATTGACGTGGACCACGATCTCGGTAGGTTCATCGTTCTTTTCAACCGCAAGGAGGCGCTCCACATTTTCTTCTTTTTCCTCCCCGCTCTGGCTTGAATCCACCTGAATGACCTTTCCTTTATAATTGCCGTTGAAAAAACCATCGGATTCCATCAGCTTCCTCAACGCCGCGGCGTGGGTAGTATCCCTGGCAATAACCAGCACAAAGGGTTTGACCATTTCCTTCCCATTCTGGCGGGCATAGGTTTCAAGCTCAACCTTTGTCGCTTCGTGGACACGGATTCCGTCTTCGAGTTTAATCCGCTCCAACTGTTCGGAGCTGAATTGGGAAGGGTCAAAATTCTTTTGGGTTACGACCGCCGGTTCTTTAACATAGCCGTCTTCCATTGCTTTTGAGAGCGGGTAGTCGTAAATAATGTTTTTGAAAAATACCGGGCCTTTACCGCTTCTGTTGGAAGGCGAAGATTCCACAAACGGGGTGGCGGTTAGTTCAAGCCCCAGGATAGGATTCAGTTCGTTGATCGCCTTTAAGCCGGCGGAAGCGCGGTAACGGTGGGACTCGTCCATCAGGAGGACGAGATCCGGCAAACTGGCCAGATAGTCAAAATAGCTTTGCCCGATGTATTCGGAAAGCCGTTTAATGCGGGGCGCTTTTTCGCCGCGAACTTCCGAGTTGATTTTAGAAATATTAAAAATATTGATACGGATTCCACCGAAAAAATCGGTCTGCCCCGCGTGAACGTTGATGCCGGACTCGTAATTATCCCCGGTAATAATAAGCGGTGGGGTTAGGGCGAATTCGGCGATTCCCTTAAACACATATTTCGGGGTATTGGGGGTAAAATCGTCGATGAGCTTTTTATAAATGGTGAGGTTCGGGGCAAGGACAAAGAAGTTGTTTATCCCCTTGGCCAGATGGAGATAGCTGATAAAGGCCCCCATGAGCCGGGTCTTGCCGACCCCGGTAGCAATGGCAAAACAAAGGGAGGGAAAAC
>JAISGE010000175.1 GCA_031263265.1 Treponema sp. | reverse complement strand
CCGTTTAATTTGACGGTAGCATTAGTTATCGTTATCCCATCAATTATGGCGGTTCTCAGGGATCCTGCCGTAATCTGCACTCCTGGCCGGGCGTTTACCTGTAGATAGCTCTTCATCCGGTTTATGGCTACTGCCCGATTCATATTGGTATCTTCAGATGGTATCAAAGATACGACTGGATTAAGGTCTATGATTTCTGGTGTCCGGACGGTAAAGAGCACAGGCGGTGCGATATCGTTTATATAAGCGCGTATCATATCGAGATTACTCACCGGATGTACCCAATCCAGTTGAGACCCATTTATCACCTGTATGAGTACTGCCCCCAATACGCCGAAGTGTTTATATTCCCAGGCAGCCGACACCTCAGGACTTGCGTCCATGGCCCAGGCAGCAAAATCCCCTGATTTCCCATATCGGTTGGCATTACGGAGTCCCAACAGTACCCGAACCAGATACTCCTCATCGGTCTCCGCATTCGCACCGCCTATAATGCCACTGCCGGTACTGTGAGCCTTTGACGATATGCCCGCAGGGATGGCCGATACGACCGATAGTTCTTGTCTAGTGGTAAGATTGGTTTGTAAGCCGGTACCTTGCGCTTTTACCCGTACCACCACCGTTCCATCCGTGCCGATGCGATATGCGTGTTCGGTGTAATACCGTTCCCCTGATGAGGATGCAAAGATAAGCCCAGCAGGTACCGGCCTATCGGCAATACCCGTAATCAGTACCTCCCCACTGGCGGCGATTGCATATAAGGGGGTAATCCTACTAGACCAGTGGGCCCGTAAATACTCCCCCTCAGCCGTATCCGGGAATAATTGCAAGGCCAAAAAATCCAGATCCCCCAGTAATTGGTGATACATCCCCGCATCTACGGCGGAGATTACTTTAAGCAGATTATACCGGGGTGTTCTCTCAAGCGGCTTAAAGCGGCTCATATACTGGGCGTAGATGCGGTCGAGGATAACACTCAACGAATCCCGTCTAAAGGGCATGCCACACCTCCTTAAGTAACTCATGAGGGCCATTTGCCCGAATTACCGTTACCTCATAGGTTATTTCATTTTTTCCTGAGCGTTCAGCTTGGCAGGTAATCTCTTGGACAAGCCCATCACTCACCAGCCATTGGGTAGCCTGGAGGATCAGGTGTCTTAGGGTGTCTGCGGTTTGTCCATTTATTTTCCCGGTCTGCCTCAAGAGCCATAGGTCACTTCCAAAGGAGGGGTCGGCCCACCAGGTACCCTTGTTGGTGCCAATACTCATCTGTACCAGTTCTCGGATATCTGCCCACTGTTCAATTTTTACCATTGCCATGGAAGACCTTATCGGATGCAATAGTGCTGAAATCCCCTACCTCAGCTGATGCCAATGCCGTCACCAGGGCTGCCTGGAGTGCTGAGGGGCTGCCATTTCCAGCTTCACTTATCGGTGTACCTCTCAACACCGAAAGGAGGATACTCAATAGCTCATTATTTTTCTGTAACTGATGTTGTAATTCCCGTACCTTCACCATACCGCCATGATCCGTACCATTTAGTTCCACGTTGCCCTTATTCCTGCAGATAACCCAGCCACCTGCCTCGGTATAGATCGCAACATCTGCCTCAGCCAATTCCGGGAGCAGTACCTCTTCTGCTTTCACCACAGGCAAGAGTTCAAAGCTGTCAAGGTTTCCACCTTGACAAAGTACTAAGACCTTACCGCTCTTTGCCTTGGAAAAAAAGCCATAGGGGAACGCCTCATGTTGTTCCAGTACTTTCCCGTTATGGGTTTTTATCTGTATCTTCCCGTCTTCATATCGTCTCTGGAAATCGGACAGACAACATAGATTACGTAGTTTCGCGGCTAGCTCTTTAATACCATTCATAGATATGCCTCATGATTTACCACCGTAATCGTACATCCCAACATCTCAGGGCTTGCCTCATATTCCACTTCACAGATTAACAGTCTATCAGCTAATCCAAGAGAGGGGACGGTAACCAGGATGAGTATATTCGGTACCCAGAACACTTCTTTTTCCTCGGTCGGCCCTAACCGTTTTATCTGTTCATCGGTAAGTCCCCAGCCGGATACGGTAACCCTGGTACGAGTTTCTCGTCGCCGGCGCATCTCGGTTTGTGCCCGGCGTTCCAGTTTTGTTTGGGTAATAGCCGGATCGGTCATGTCAATGGTTAACTCCCGATTGTTTTCGCAGGTACTATCTACAAGCTGGACGTTGTTACCTCCTCCAGTAACGATATACCGGTGGAATTGTTCAGAGCCATTTTCGGTCCATCTGATGGTTTTGATATTTATCCCTTCAGTCAGATGAAAGTGCTCAGGATTCCCGCGCCCTGCTTTCCATAAATATAAGTTACCCGCTTCGTTTGCCGTAAACAGAAACCCCTGATTATTCGCCTCATTTACCAGTTTTATCCACGGGCTTTCCCCTTCCAAGCAGAACGCCGGAACCAGTTGCGTCGGGTCTTCGGTATTGGGAAAGGTTTCACAGGTTATACTAAACTTCCCCCCTATTCTATTCGTAAGCGCTTTGAGGGTCATTTCTGGATAATCATCACTGAAGGTCGAATCAATCATATCCCGGGCAGGAGAGCGTCCCAGTACGGTAATGCGGTGGGTTGATCCGTCCACCTGTGCCGTTATTTCGTCCACCAACACCGTGGTTACCCGCCTTCCTCCTGCTTCTTCCGAATCTTTCATAACCGGATTAGGCACCCGTACTTCCAGTTTATCGTGTGTATGTATCCATTTTCTTTCAGTTGGAGCTATTTCCACTTCTAGGGTATGACAGATACTATCCAGGGATTTCCTTATAAAGAGGTGCCGCCATACCAATACTCTATTGGTGGTTACGTCCTTGACCACTATTCTAGACATATATCACCTCCCCCTTAATGACAAAAGAATCAGCTACTCGGTTAAGTTCCTGTAGTTTATCCGCATCACAGCCTACATACTGGGCCATAGCAAGGAGGGGGAGAGGAATCATAAAGGTACGGTGTACCTCGGTGCTTAATTCTTTTGCAACAAGTTCCTGGGATACACTCATACGCACATCTTCAATCGCTGCATATAGCTCAGGATTATCTTGATTGATACTTGCCTCAAGGTGCTGTAAGAGCGTCCAGTACCCGTGCGCCGTTTGAAAGGATATGACGCCCAGCTGCACGATGATCTGGCTTGCCATACACAACGCTCCTATCCGATAACACTGTTCTATCGCCTCTTTGGTGTTTTGTTGGGGGACGGTAGCGGTCGAACCCTCAAGGGTAAACGTGCTTGCAGAAAGGAATTGAAGGAGCACGTTTCTTTCATTGGCATTTGCGGGAGCAGGATAGGATGAGAAATCCTCGTAGGAATTGACGCTGTTTTTTATCTCAAGCAGCCCTGCGAATATGGATACAGCCGCATTAAAGAAGGCCCGTGCAAATTCCTGGGGAGATCGAATGCCCTGGGCAATGAGACTTGACAGAGCGTTAATGGTGTTGGTAATCGTATTAAGGCTGGTTTGCGCTGCTTGTACCCGGCCCAATATTGACAATAATACAGACCTCACCTGAGAAAAGCCTTGTACCAAGGTATTCGTATCAAGATTATCCTCAAGCCTTTGCTTAAAGGTAATAATCTCCGCCTCTTGGAGGGCTTTTACCGCGGTACGGATGGTGGTAGTTGTTGAGGATACCACCCGATCGATGCCAGCTACTCCTGCCCGTTTGCACTCAAGGCGTAGTGAACATTGCCCTTTTTCATCGGTCTTTTCGGATAGCGTATAATCGGTTACCACCACCGGGAAGCGACCCCAAAAGGGGAGGTCGAGAAAGCCCGGTGTCTCATCGTCGGTACTGACCCGCAACGATTCAATGAGGGTGTTTCTGGCGGTTATATACTCAGGTCCCCGAATAAAGCCCGTAATATGCAATGCTTGGGGCTTCTCGTTTAAGCGTTCATTGGACCACAAGCCATTAAAGGGATATTCTGCGGTATCCACCGATTGTCCCCCTGAAAACTCGAAACGTTCTAATATAAAACTAATCGGATTACCCCTGGGGGCCTGGTAACTGGTCAAGCGGGGAGGGTATTCAGTATCCTGACGTTCTGCCTGTCGCCACGTCTTGGCGTGAACAGTGGGTAAGGATGCGTCAAAGCTCACGGTATCATCCATACATCGGCATTATCGCCGGTGTTAAATCGCACGGGTATGCTGTTATGTCTTATAGCTACCTGAGCAGTGGGACGCTCGCCGCTTATATCCACCTGTACATCCATCACCGCTTGGCCCTCAAGGGCTACTTTCTGGGGACTGAGGTCTGTTTTGGTCTGAGTAATCTGGGGAGGCAGATTCGCTATCGGGATCTGCGGCTCAACCCACACCGGAAGCCCATTCACCCCGGTATATTCGTAATGCCCTTTGGTGTCGGTTTTCTGTTTTTCCCCATTTTCCGCCCGCCACCGGCCTAAGGCTTCTCCGCCTTTTTCACCGAGAAACCCTAAGATGCTGGCCCCTATGGATGCACCGACAACCGTTCCAGCAGGTCCTGCGAAGGAACCGAGCAGGCCGCCCAGCACCATTCCTGCTATCTCTCCACCGGTTTTCCCGGTCGCGGCCCCTATTGTCCGAGACCGGGCCACTTCCTTTTCTGGTTCTGATAGTTCAGAGCGCTCAATATCCTGGACGGTTTGGTATACCTTGTAGCCTTCAAAGGCTACATCCGCGACAAGGGCTGCCGCGCCTAAGGTTTTTACTCCCTTTGGTATGTTTCCCCGGGGGCTTTTTGAAGGGCTTTTTGCGGGGGTTCCTGCTGAGGGGGTACTACTGGGTAAGGGCAGCGGATTCCCGTATTGGTCTAACAAGGTGCTGGACGGGGTTCCTTGGACGGAGCCGGCTGCACCTATCGGCATTGAACTACCACCACTCCAGTTGGTAACATACACCGGCATAGCCGTAGCCATAGACAGGGATTCGGTGATATTCACCTTACCGCTTTTGAGTTGTCCAAAGCTCCCGATAAGCCGTGAGACTCCTGCAATGCCTTTTACCGCGGTAATTGCTACCAGCCCCTTGGCTATGGCCTCGAATATGCGCTCTATATTTTGGGGGTCTTCTGCAAGGCGGTTTAATAGTTCGGTTACTTCGGCCAGTGGCTTGGTTAAGCTTGTATCCGCAAAGCGATTAAAGGCGGTTTGCAGATTTTGTAAGTTTGATTGCATGGTTTGTGCCATGGCCTCTGCCTTTCTCTCAAGAGAACCTGAGGTATCTCCCAGTTTCTCAAACTCCCCGTTCATAGTTTTTGCATGGGTGATGAATGCAAGGACCCCCTTCATGGACTCTATACCGAATAGTTTAAAGAATTCTTGAGCATTCCCCTTTAGTTCTGCTCGTGCTGCTATGTCGGTCATAACCTCTTGTAAATCCCGCAGTTTACCGGTTTCTTGATTTCTCACCCGGATACCCAGTTTCAGCAGCGCATCCTCTTTGGTATTAAGTTCATTGATGATACTACGGAACGCGGTCATCGTCTCATCTTCTGCGTTGATACCTCTCATCATGATTTGTAAGACTTTCATCGCACTGGCTAAATCCTCTACCTCAGTCCCTATTTGACCATACGTGCTTATGATTGACCCCGCTCCTTGCGCAAAAGCCCCCAAGGTAAATGCGCCCGTATCCCCTATGGCGTCCAGATTGTCCAGAAATCGCAAGGTCTCTTCATCATTGTAATTAATAGCGGCAAGCGCTGAGAAAATATTCCCTGCCGCTTCTCCGGATTCTCCTGTCGCCTGCAATAATAAGCCCATATTTCTGAGGTTACTGGAGAGATACTCAAAATCTCCTACCCGTTCTATGTTTACCATAGCGGCATCTACTAAGCTGTCCGTGCCAATTTTAAGTTCCAGAGCTGTTTCATATATTTTTTGTTTAAGCTCAACTATTTGTTCCGATGATGCGTTTGCGGTTAACCCAAGACGGGTGAGCCTATGGTCTAAGGCAATCATATCGCTTGTGGCCGCTCCCACCGAAAGACTTACCCCAAACGCAGCAAATTTTGCCGCAGTCCCGGATAAGGCTTTATCCAGCGTATTGATGGCTCCAATAGTGTCCTTGGCAAACCCGGAGGTCGCACTTCCTGCACGTTGTATGCCTCTAGAAAATCCATCTTTAAGCCGTAATTCAATCGCCGTTACCAAATTCTTTGCCATTAAACAACCCCATGCAACGTTGTATATACCCTTACTGCTTGCTCATGCCAAAAGATAAGCTCTTCCCAATACATATTCATCAGCGTTTCATAGCCCATACCCGGCAGCACACCCAGTATCTGGGCAACCATTTCCCCAACCCGGTCGCTGATTTCTTTTAGGCTGTATCCTTCTGAGGAGCAGTCACCTGCTCCTCCCCCGTAGGGTTTTCTTGATATGCCTTTCCCGTGAAATAGGATTCCCAGATGCGGGCAAGGTCAATGCGCAGGCGTGCCCAATCTTCTATATCAAGTTGTGCAATCACCGACTCAGGTAAACCGGAAACCGATGCCAAAAGGCGGGCATCCGCCTCAGCGCAATCATACGGCAGTGTCCCAAGGGCAATAAAATCCTTGGTCTTTGGTCGCTTTAAGCTAATCTCCGTAACGGTCAGTTCCCCAACCTTTACCGGATGTTTCAGGATCATGGTCATGTACTGCTCCCTTACTGAGTCCGCTTACTGGTCGCGCTGTTATAGGTGATTTCCATCTCCGCATCCCCAAGCTTTCCCGGTTCAGTTACCCAAGCTTGGGGCATATAGTACTCTTTACCGCTACTGGTATAAATCGTCAACGTATCCTCCCCTAGGTCGCTCAATTCTTCGACGCCAGGCTTACCGGTGGCGTTGAGTTTTAAGGTCAATTCCGCGAAGGTTTGACTTTCGGTATAGCCGGTATGTTCCGCTACCTCCCCTAGTTTCGTTTCCCGCTTTACCCCCGCTGGTTTGAAGGTACCTCCCTTTTCCTGTAACGGTAATTCTCCAAAATGCGCAGAGACCACCCGTTTTATACGTTCTAGTTTCATCGTTACTATCCCCTCATGTTATTTGAATTGTAAAAGTCCTGCACCGATATAGAACTGGCCTATCAGAATCGGTTCATGGCTATACTCAAGGCGGGTCTTACTTCCCGCTTTCACCTCAACCCTGATTGATTTCAGATAATGCTCGAAATCCTGACACCACTGTTTCTCTTTGATAAATACTTCACTATAGAGTTCGGCAAGGAATGAGCGGAATACACCCGTGCTCATCACCTTTGCGCTGCTGCCGAAGTTCTCTCCCGTGCTGGAGAGTTTCCAGGTTTTGAACCGCTTCCTTGCCTCACGATTAATGTAGGTTCGGACGGCATCCACCGTTTCAACGACCTGCACATCCAGGTAGCTCGTATCCCGTGCGCCGTCTGAATTCTCGGTGTAACTGGTTACCAGCCGCTCGATTAATACCGTGCCTGCGGTATCCCGTCGATAGGTCGCGATGCCTGCCTCAAGTAATCGCTGCCGCTCATTTATGGCAAATTCCCTATCCGCGATTATCCCGTTCACCTGAGTATCATAGGTATTCGCCGCAGGGTCGTCTGCCAGAATACGGCAGGCCGCCGCACACCAGGCTGCGGCCCAGACACAAGGCAGTCCAGGGTTATTCTCCCGGGGAATAAGTAGGATGTGGGGACTGTTTATTCCCTGGGCCTGAGAAAGCAGGGAGCCTGAGGTACTGACACTACCGAGACTACCTGAGAGTGCCACAAAGGCCCTGCCCCCAATTTGCCGCATCGCCCCATAGCGACTCTCAAGTTCGGCTGCAAGCTTATTGCTATTCGCCGTATCATCAAAGGCTACGGCTAGATAGTGATACCGTACCTCTCCAAGAGAGGCAAGTACCGAGGATAGATCCACGGTACCGGTTCCGCTTGACTCCGTACCCCGGCTGATACTTACCCCCGCAACCCTTGCAGTAATACTGATACGATTATGATTACCCAGGATGCCTTTGACCAAGGCACTTATGGTTACCACGGCGTCTGTTGCAGCAGCCTCTACGCTCAGGGTAGTCTCGCTGTTGATGCCTGCTACCAGTGCCGCAGCAATACTAGCCGCGCTATCCTCAGAGGCGATTGCAAGGGAGATGGTTCTCCCGTTAATCTGTATATCCAGGGTACCTGCTTCCGTCGCAGTTCCTGAGACCGTATAGGGTATACTCCACTTGGTACCTGCCGCAGGTTCGCTTATGGGTACTATCCATAGTTCCTCAACAGAGTTAATTGCCAGGAATGCGGCTGCCATACTCGCCGCATCGCTTCCGGCTCCGCACAGTGCTACTGCTTGGGCGTCGGTTCCTACCTGTACCGGTACTCCTTCGGTGGCACTTCCCGCACTGGTCTTGTACCCTATAAGCAGTACCTTTTTGATGTCTTCCTGCGTGCCAGCAAGGGAATTATCCACTTCCTGGTACTGCCCCGGCACCAAAAGATTCGCCTGAATCTGTCTAATCGGTATCATGTGCTACCTCCATAGCTACCCTATCCTGTGCAGCCCTCTGTTCAATGTTATGGGTTGCCTCGTATCCTTCAAAATAAGCTAAGTCCACCAAGGGGATGCCCCCATCTCCTTCATAGCGTACCGGCTCGGCGATTCGCCACTGCCATTTTATCCCCCACAGGGTGCTGTTAATCTGGTCAAGTGTCCCTGAATACAGACATTCTGCCTCAATATCCGTGGGTCTATCGGTACTAAAGGGGGCATCAAGGCCTCTCAAAACCGGTATGACGGCATTGACCAGTCTCAGGGCCCCGTCGTAGAGCCTATCCTTGCTGTCCGCCCGGGAGAGTATCCAGCTTATTAGATACGCCGTATGATCCTCGTCGGTGTAGCGCATAAAGGAGGTCAGGATTGCCGGGGTTTGATTGGCAAGCCGCTTTATTTCCGCCCCATCGAATTGTCCCGGATGTGCGGCAATGTGTACGTTCTTATGCAAGGTAAAGGCCGCTTTGAGCCTATCCACCGCATAGTCCCGAACTTCGACAAAATGTATCATGCTCATAGACCACGCTGCTCCATGAAGGTATTGATGAGATCCTGCAAGTCATCACGATTATCAAGACTTATCCCTAAGAACCTTCTCCGCCTTTTTTCGTGCTTCGCATGCTGGTGATAGGCTGCATAGTCCTTAGATGACCCAATCAAGACACTATCCGCTGCCTGTACTTGACTTTCGATGGAATCACGCATATCCCCTTCATAGACCAGAATCCCCCCCAATGAATTTCCTACTTTCCTCTTGGCATAGGCAGCGGTTAATTTCCGCCACCTGCTCCCCTCAGGATCCTGTTCCGTATCAAACCGGTCTACGGTTTGTTCTTCAAGTTCTTTACCCAGACTTTTTAAAAGGCTCCTGGTTTCCGTTACTGAGAGAGACCACGCGTTGATGTTCCTTGCAAGGGTTTCTATCTCTTGGGTTCTTACTTCAATCGCGGTTCCCATTAGTACAGCCTACCTTTCTTGAAGAATCGGTGGTCAACGATACCCGCAGCTTTGTTGGGCAAAACAATAGAGGCGCCTTGAAACCCGGGGCCTTCCAAGCCTCCTTGATATTCCTGGTTTATTTTTTTTAAGAGGGCCATATTATCAAGGTATTTGTTCCGGGTATCTTCGCTGCCGGAAACTGAATCGGTGATCCTATATAACGCAATGTCTGCACAGATGCCCGTAAGGGCAGCGGCAAACTGAGGATTAACCGGTTGGGCTATCTGCCCGGTCTCATCCAAGAGCCAGGGCAGATGGGCCACGATGATACCGGTGGCATCTGCCAGGGCGATTCCTACCCGAGCAGTATCCACGTCCCCCTCTTCGTTTATGGGTAACACCGCCGCAGACGGAACACGAGACAGAAACTGTTCCACCTGCACCAGGGGTATCATGCTTTAGTTACCTCTACCCAGGTATCGGCTTTAAGGGCGGCAAGCTGGGTTTCTGTTACCTCGTACTCCTTGGGGGTTTGGGTA
>JAISGE010000159.1 GCA_031263265.1 Treponema sp. | reverse complement strand
GTGCTGAACCCGGAAAAATGTATCCGCTGCGGCCGCTGCGTCAAGGTCTGCCAGGAAGTGCAGAATGTCTGGGCCCTGGAATTCCTGGGCCGGGGCATCAAGGGCAGGATCGCCAGCGCCGCGGAGGTCCCCCTGGGGGAAAGCCCCTGCATCAAATGCGGCCAGTGCGCCGCCCACTGCCCGGTGGGGGCCATCTACGAGCGGGATGACACCGCCAAGGTCTGGGCCGCCCTGCAGAACCCCGAAACCCACGCGGTGGTCCAGATTGCCCCGGCGGTCCGGGTTGCCCTGGCGGAGGAATTCGGCCTCCCCCCCGGCACGGTGTTCACCAAGAAGATCTACGCCGCCCTGCGGCGTCTGGGATTCAACACCGTGTTTGACACCAACTTTTCCGCGGACCTCACCATCATGGAGGAAGGTACGGAACTGGTGAAGCGGCTGACCTCCGGCGGGGATATCCCCCTGATCACCAGTTGCTGCCCCGCCTGGGTGGACTACATGGAGAAGTATTACAGCGACATGATCCCCAATTTCTCCACCGCCAAGAGCCCCCAGCAGATGATGGGGGCCATGATCAAGGCCTACTGGGCGGATAAAGCAGGAATCAACCCTGATAAGGTCTATTCTGTATCAGTGATGCCTTGTACTGCCAAGAAGTGGGAAACTAAGCGCAACGATGATATGCAGAGTGCCGGACATGGTTATGACGTAGATATTGCCATCACCACCAGGGAACTGGCCCGGATGATAAAACAGGCAGGTATCGAAATCCTCTCCCTTCCTGATGAAGAGGCGGATAGCCCGCTTGGCCCCTACACAGGAGCAGGAACCATTTTCGGTGTTACCGGCGGGGTCATGGAAGCCGCGGTTCGGAGCGCCTATTTCCTGGTAACCAAAAAGGAACTGGGAGATGTGAATTTCATCCCTGTCCGGGGTCTTGATGGGGTAAAAGAAGCAGAGGTTGATTTCCATAACGGGACTAAAATCCGCATCGCCGTGGCCCATCAGATGGGTAACATCGCGGCAGTGTTGGATCAGATCCGTGCAGCCAAACAAGCAGGAAAAGAAACCCCGTATCATTTCGTGGAAGTCATGGCCTGTCGAGGCGGCTGTATTGGTGGAGGCGGACAGCCCTACGGGTGTACCGATGAGGTTCGTTCTCAGCGTACCGCTGGCTTGTACCAGGATGATGAACAGTCAAGTTACCGTTGTTCTCATCAGAATCCTTTCATCACCCAAGTGTATAAGGAATTCCTGGGAGAACCTAACAGCCATAAGGCCCATGAACTGTTGCACACCCACTATAAACCCTTACCTTTGTACTCGAGATAAAGAACTAGGGAACTAAAAATAGGTAACCCATGAATTCTGAAGAGGATTCATGGGTTTTTAATTTGAGAGGTGACCACCAAGGACCGGGAAACGCCGAAAATGGTGAAAAAACGGTTGACGGTACTGCATGGGGGAAGTACATTGAGGAGGGAGAGAAAATCTTATGACCTATTCGATAGCTATGGCCGGTAAAGGCGGTACAGGAAAAACAACGATTTGCGGTTTGTTTTTGGATCATTTAGCCAAAACCGGAAAAGGACCGATTCTCGCGGTAGATGCAGACGCCAATTCCAACCTAAACGAGGTGTTGGGGGTGCAAGCGGATATTACCCTGGGAGATATCCGGGAGGAGATTGCCACTGCGGAGTTTGTGGACAAGAATCCCATTCCTCCGAGTATGTCAAAACATGAATATGCTTCGTTTAAGTTTGGCTCTGCATTGGTGGAAGAAAACCAGTATGATATGCTGGTTATGGGCAGGGGCCAGGGAAAAGGGTGTTACTGCTTTGTCAATGATCTGCTCCGGGAGCAGATACGGAAATATTATAATAACTACAATTTTATGGTGGTAGACAACGAGGCCGGTCTTGAACACATAAGCCGGGGGATTCTTCCGCCAGTGGATCTGATCCTACTGGTCAGTGACTGTTCCCGACGGGGCATCCAGGCTGCAGGGCGGATCGCCGCCATGATAGGCGAGCTAGACCTCAAGGTAAAGGCGGTACACCTCATCGTCAACCGTGCTCCTGGGGGAAAACTTGACCCTGGTATCCAAGAAGAAATCGAAGTTCAAAAACTTTCCCTCATTGGGGTGATTCCCCAAGACGACCTGGTCTACCAATACGATGCTGCAGGAAAACCCCTGATTACCCTGCCGGAAGATGCTCCGGTAAAGCGCGCCTTGGCTGAGATCATCAAAAAGCTGGAACTGTAGGCTCGACTCCTCCTATGCTGTATGCGCCTCAGATGGTTCTCATCGGTTCTTCTGGTCAAAACGCGGGTAAGACCACGTTAGCCAAAGCATTAATCAAAAACTGGAAATGCTCCTCCCTTTTTGCTCCTACTCATGTTCCTATGGTGGCGCTGAAGATCACCAGCGTAGCCCGCCAGGGCGCCTTGTGCCCTCGAGGAGGAGCAGGATGTGGAGCTTGTGTCTCTATTACCGAGGACTTTGTCCTAGAAGAAGAGCAGGGAGCATCCCTGAACAAAGACACTGCCCAGTTACTTGCAGCAGGGGCTAATCGGGTGTTCTGGCTCAGATCCCTTTATGGTGCTCTGGCAGCGGCATACACCCATTTTTTGGCTCAGATCTCCCCTACGGAGCTTATCATCTGCGAATCGAACAGTCTGCGGGAGGTGGTTTTGCCCGGGTGTTTTATCATGTTGATGAACACATCTGCAGCGGGGATAAAACCCACTGCAGCCCGGGTACTGCATCTAGCGGATCTAGTGGTGCAAACCAAAGGCTTACCAGCAGATCTGGATTCGGTCATTTCCCGGATCCAGATTACCGGAGATGAAACAACGGGGATACAGGTCCATCTCAGAGCGGAATGAGGGTTACGGTATCGCCTCGCTTGAGGGATGGTGTTCCTGGGGGAATAGGCAGTATACAGTTACAGCCGATAAGGGATGCGAGAGAACCTGCTACATACCCAGCCTGGGGGAGAAAGACTTCCGTGCCTTCCCGCCGGGCGTACAAGAACCGTCCCCGGGGACTTGACCGGGGAAAAGGTTCCTGCATTACCCCGGTGATCCGGGGGAACATGACCTGGGCAGCACCGGCAAGCCGGCGGATCACCGGTGCGGCTAAAAGGTCAAAGCTCATAGCCGCGGCAAAGGGATTTCCAGAAAGGCAGAGGATTATTTTTTTTTCTTTATACAGGGCAGTAACCCAGCCGCCGGGCTTCATCTGTACCTGACGAAATAACTGTTCCGCGTGGATATGTTCCCCAACCTGGGGCATATAATCATGTTCACCCACCGCAACACCGCCGGTACTGACGATGCAATCGCAGGTTTCCCGTAATGCTTCCACAGCTTTGGCGATAATGGCCGGATCATCTGCGGTATTTGAGCTGAATACCGGTTCAGCGCCCAAGGCTATTACCCGTGCTGCCAAAAGATACCGGTTACTGTCGTATATTTTACCGGGAATCAGCGGTTCAGGCCCGCTCATAAGTTCAGTACCGGTAGAGAGGATCCCCACCCGGGGACGGGCAAAAACAGGAATCCCCGTAAAACCCTGGGCTGCCAAAATGCCCAAATGGGCACCGGTGATGCGTTCCCCTTTGCTCAGGATACGCTTTCCTTGAGGCATATCTTCACCGTGAAACCGGTAATTCTGATAAAGCTCCAAAGCATGAAAGATCCCCACCAGATCTGGGCGGTTATCCGTATCCTCAAAAGGAATGACGCAGGTGGCACCCTCAGGAAGCGGCGCACCGGTCATGACCCGGGCACATTCCCCAGGATCCAGGGGTTTGTGGGGAACGTCTCCGGCATAGATAGTCTCGATCACCCGTAAAAAAATCGGCCTATCTTTGCTTGCACCGGCGCTGTCGGTATGACGCAAGGCAAACCCATCCAGAGGGGAATTATCGAAGGGCGGCAGGTCTATACGGGCATCCAGGTCTTCCCCGGCAATACAGTTCAGGGCCTCAAGCAGGGGCAACAACGGGTACTCCCCTTCAGGCACCGGGGTGTGTGCGAGGAGGATCTCCTGTGCTGAATCTAACGAAATGGGCAAATGGGAAATATGATTAGGTTGTTCCATACCGTTTTTAATATAGCACCTATTTTCTTGTCTGTACAGTTACCAGGGTCTCGTTTCAAGGCATGAGAAGTCCGTTTCCTGAAACCTGTCCCTTGTGCCAAGAAACAAAAACCACGGGTAATAAGCGTGGTTGTATACAACCTTTCGTTTGCATAAGTTTTAATTCATGCCGGACTTCGTCCCGCTTCCCGGAGCGTTTTACTTGCCACAAATGGAATACCCAATAACGCCATTACGATACCTGTTCCGATAAGGAGAATATCAATAGAAACCTTGTCGGCAAGAGGTCCGAAAAACAGCATACCTATAGGCATCATTACGCTGCTTATCATCATAAAGACTGAAAGCACCCTTCCCATATATACCGGGTCTACCGTAGATTGTAATAAAACCATAGTGGGAGTATTGTATAGCGGCATGGCCACCCCTATAATCGCCATAATACCAATATATATCCAAAAATTATGTACCACCCCAAGAGCGAAAGTCCCAATGCCAAATATTACGCAAGCAAACGTTATCGTAAAAATACGGTTCTTGAATCCTCCCCACGCCCCTATCAGAATACCCCCGGCCATCATTCCAATTGAAAACGTCATTTCTATTGCCGTAAGCCGCCACACGTCATTTCCAAAATTTCTAGTTACTTGAAGGGGCGTCAGTAATGCGGAAGGGGATGCAAAAAACATAAAAATACCCGAAAATACAATTAAGCGTAAAATATAACCCTGTTTATTGATATATTTTATTCCTTCTTTTAAGTCATGAAAGTATTCAATTTCTTTTTGTCCTTCCGCCGGTTCAGGTTTTTCCAACATTGGCGTTTTTACAAAAAAGAACAGAACGCTTATGCCGATAGCGGCGGTAATAAGATCAAGAAAAAAAAGCAGCTCTAACGGGGCAAATGCCATAAGCGCGCCGCTTGCCATAGGAGAGCTTATGGTAATGAACGATTGTATGCTGCTCTGTAGTCCGTTTACTTTTGTCAAATGCTCCACAGGAACAATTTGCGGGATAAACGCCCCAACTGCCGGAGACTGTACTCCCTGACCGAGTGAACGCACAACGGCGCAGACCAGCAGAATCCCAAAAGATTCAAATCCCAGCATAATGAAAATCGCCACAATCAGGCTGACAAGAGCGATAGCCCCGTCCGCAATATTGATGATATATTTCCGGTTAAATCTATCGGCCCATATCCCGGCGAAAGGGGAAATAAAAAACATGGGGAGAAATCCGGCAACAGTAAAAAGGGTCATCATCGAACCCGACTGGGTTTTAAGGGTTATATGCCAGATGATCGCATATTGTACAATCATTGAACCAAAAAGAGTCAATGCCTGTCCGGTTAAAAATAAGGCGGTATTCTTTTTCCAGTTTATTTCCACAAGATCTTCCCAAAAATATTACTTTACGGGTTAACCCGCGGCAACGCTGAACCGCTTGATTGATACAGCGGGTGATACCGCGGGTCTAAGATTGCCTGATAAGGCGGCAAGGACGTGGACGCCTTGTATGCTTGCCGCGCCTTCCGCGCAGCACAGCGGGTAGAGTATTTGCTTTCGCGCGCGTTCAAGGCAGATTTCTTTGTCCATGCCGATTATGCCGCTCAAAACGCCGGTCATGCCAAGGTCGCTGATATAGGCTGTGCCTTGCGGCAGGATTTTTTCATCGGCGGTCTGAACGTGGGTGTGGGTACCGGCAAACATGGAAGCGCGTCCGTCCACATAGAAACCGAGCGCCTCTTTTTCCCGTGTTGATTCGGCATGAAAATCTACAATCACA
>JAISGE010000022.1 GCA_031263265.1 Treponema sp. | reverse complement strand
GGGTTTTGGAACAGTCTGATATTATAATATAAAGCAGAGCTATTTTAGTCGCCTAAAATACCCTTATGGAGGTATCTATGAAAACAGTAAAAATAAAACCTATTGAGGTATCAGAAATCAAGGATAAAAAAATACTCCGTGAAGCAATCGCACAAATCCATAGAAAACCAACTACAGAAGACTTAATATATGTGAAAAACCTAGAAGATTTTGCAAAACGAATGATAGGTCAATGTGCGCACGGATAGAACTTTCCCGTAAAGAATTTGAGGAATATTTCAGCCTAGATCGTCTTGTTTCTTCTGAAGGACTTGATACATTCTCTTGCTCAATTGAAGAGTATAATGTTTATCTTGTAAGAGAATCATTAAAATCTCAAGATGATATGATTGCAGTAACCTATCTTTTACATGAAAAAAGTACCAAAAATATCGTGGCTTATATGTCTCTTATTGCAGATGCTATTAAGTTACACGCTTCAGAAAAAGAATTACACCAATTAGGTGGTGATCTACAAAGTATGATGAACAGAGGAAAGGCAAAAGGAAAAGAATACCGGCTGTTTCAAGGCTTTAGTCTTGAAACAGCCGCTTGAGCGGTAACGCTCAGTAAAGAGTACTATGCACCGTATCATTGAAACGATTTTGAGCGAAATGAACGCTCATAGCACTAGTTTTTTGGTGTTTCCCACAGAAATCGCGGTTTCCCGTTGGGCAGACCTGGTTTTAGAAGCGTCAGGTTGCGGTACCCTGGCTATGGAACGATTCATTACCTGGGACGTATTTAAGCAGGAGGTCCTGGGATCCCGGCAGCAAGGTAAAGAACCCATTCCCCCCGGTTTACGGAAACTCTGGGTGAGCCGCTTGCTTGAAGAACACGCAGCCCAGGTACGGACCGGGGGTGTCCCCTGTTTTTCCTCCTTGGTACCCCCGGAATACGCGCATACTGCCGGGTCCTTTGGGCCTTGGCTTACGGCCATGCTCCCTGAGATGGGAAGATGGTTTGAAAAAAAGACCGGCATACTCCTTGGGCAGCATACCGGAGGCCCCCTTCCTATCGGGTTTGATGCTATTGACAAGGATTTATACGGCCTTATGATCCGGTACCGTCAATTTCTTGATGAGCACCGGTGTTTTGAGCCGGCCTGGGAAACGCCCGTCCTTGATACCAAGGAAACGCGCGCTGTTATCTTTTTCCCTGAGATCCTGCCTGATTTCCAGGACTACCAGGAAGTGCTGGAACATACCCCAGGGCTTAGACTGGTGCCGATTCCAGACCTTGAAAACAAGCAGCCCCAGACCTTCTTCTACACCAATTCCCAGAGTGAACTTACCGAAGCGGCCCTGTTTATCCGCAGCTTGGTAGAAAACCACGGGGTACCCTGGGAATCTATCGCGGTGAGTGTCCCGGATAGGGAACACTATGAACCATACCTCAGGCGGGAGTTGGCGAACCGGAATATCCCCGTGGTAAGCTCTATGGGAAAACCAGTGGTCTCTTATCCAGGGGGACAGCTTTTTCCCGCAATCCAGTCCTGTGTTTCCTCTCGGTTTTCCTTTGATGCAATGGCCAATCTGCTCTTGAATACCCATCTTCCCTGGAAGGATCCTGAAGCCATTGCCCAGCTTATGGATTTTGGCATCAAGAACAACTGTATGTGTTCCTGGGAAGAAGGGCCTGATCTTGTCATTGATGTATGGGAAGACGCCTTTGCCGCGCGTTCCGCAAGCCGGGAAGAACGGGCCCGTTTGTGGTATGCTGGTCTCAAAAAGGCTATACTGGCCCTGTATAATGCCCCCTCGTTTGGGGAAGTGGTCCGCCAATATAGTATGTTTCGGGAACATTTTTTTACCATGGAATCCTGTCTTCCTGAAACCAATACCCTGCTCGTGCGCTGTATGGCTGAACTCTACGGGTTGGCTGCCCTTGAAAAGTCCTTTCCTGATGTCTCGGTTTCCCATCCCTTTGTTTTTTTGGTGGAACACCTCAAAGAAACTTGGTATCGGGCCCGGGAAAGTGGATCAGGCTTGAGGGTGTTTCCCTATCGGAGTGCGGCGGCCGCGCCTTTTGCGTGGCATATCGTAATCGGAGCCACCCAAGGGGATCTGAATACGGTTTTTTCACCGCTTGCGTTTTTACCGGCTGGTAAGAAAGCCCAGCTTGGGATAAAGGATCAGGATGTTTCAGGGCCATTTATCAACCTGTATACCCTGAACAGCCTCAAAGGTACGGCCTTTTTTTGCGCCCAACAAACCTTTTCAGGATTTGCCCTACCTCACCACGAGCTCAAGGGTCCTGCAAAACCAAGGATACGGTACGGGGAACCGAGCCTCAGCTCGGAAGCTTGGTTTGTACCGGATCTGTTCCGGGAAGAGCAGTGGTTTTATCATGCCCAGCAGTACCCTCAGGACCGTACTCCCTTTCCCCAATACCTACATCAGGTCCAGAAAGCAGGATTTGATGCGTGGCGTGCCAGGAGAGCCCAGCCAAGAAAACCCGAAACCCCTGAAACCATGCAGCGGCCTACCATCCACCAGGTGATTCAGGCGCGCTATTGCCAGGTCCTACAGGATGGTTCACAGGTATTGCGGGTTTCTCCTTCAGCTATGGAACCCTATTACCAGTGCGCCCTGCAATGGCTCTTTGATCAGGTCCTTGGTCTAAAGCGGATCTCTATGGAGACAAGCCTCATGGCGGAAAACATACGAGGCATCGTGTATCACCAGGTACTGGAGGGGTTCTTGAAACAGGTGAAAGCCCAAGGAGGTGTGCTGGCTCCTTTAGTACAGGGGAAACTCTCAGACCTCTACCAGCACCTGCTTGAGCAAAGCGTTATCCGGGTCTTTTCTTGCTATGGGTCTGGAACAAGCCGGGAAGCAGTAAGCCCCTTGACCTGCCGTTTGCTTCAGGCACAACAAAGGGTAGTACAAGACCAGATCGCGGGTTTTTTGACCAGCTTTCTCCGGTACTTTACCGGTTTTCGGGTCTTGGAGAGTGAACAGAAGCTGACCTATCGCGGAGAAAAAGACCCGTACCTGCTCACGGGTATCATCGACTGTCTGTTGGAAGACCAGGAACATACCGGGCTTATCGTTGATTTTAAGCTGTTAACCACCCCCCGCCGAGCGCCGTGTATCGGGAAAGGCGCCCAAGGACTTGAAAATTTTCAGCTTCCCCTGTACCTCACCCTGGCGGAAAAAAACAAGAGCCCTCCCATACACCAGGCGCTTTTCTTCAGCATTTTGCATCCCAAACCCCAGGTCATATTTGGGGTGATACAAGACCAAACCGTACCAGCAGGGAAAAAGGTTCCCTACCGGCAAGGGGATCGGATTGAGCGTACCACTTCGCCTGAGGATTCCTTTCACCTGATCCTGCATGAGTTTGAAGACAAGGCAGGCCGGTATGCCGCGGAAGCCCTTTCCGGCAATTTTTCTACCTACAGTACCAGTGAAAAAAGATGTTTCCCGTGCAAATGGCATACCCTCTGCCGGACCGGGTATGCCGTAGCAGGGACTCGATGCCCGATCATCCAAGAACCGTCTCACGGCCACGAGGGAACCAATGGAGGCGCCGATGAGCGACGTACCTAAGGACACGTTTGCCTTTATCCGTAAACTCAACGATGAACAGCAGCGTGCGGTTTTGTGTGAGCACAATGCCGTGGTTGCCGCAGGTGCTGGTTCTGGTAAAACCACGGTGCTCGCCAGCCGCTTTGCGTATCTGGTGGTGGAAAAAGCCTATCAGGTTACTGAGATCCTTACTCTCACGTTTACCAAGAAAGCGGCCACAGAAATGTACCAGCGCATCTATACGACCCTTTCTGAGATTGCCAAAACCGAATCAGGAATTCTCAAGGAACGGGCCCAGCGTGCAACAGACGATTTTGTGCACGCCCCTATCTATACCCTGGATGCATACAGCGCGTCCTTGGTGAAGCAGGCAGCCACCCGCTATGGGATACCCCCTCACTTTACCGTGGATCAACAACGGTGCCGGGAACTGGTCGTGGAAGAAGCCCTTCCTTTCTTAATTGCCCACCGTAGGCATCCGGTTATTGAAGCCCTGTACTACCAAAAACAGCCTATCCCTATTGCCCGGGATTTTTTTGCCGATCCAGTATTCCAATACAGTCATATTGACGAGCCCCCTGATTTTATGGAAATGGTACAGAAACAGATGGGTAGTATCTGCACTGCATGGGAAAAAAGGACCCGGGAACTCATCACGGCCTTGCAAGATATTGAAGCGCTCTTGGCCGAGGAGCCTGCGGCAGATGCTTTCAGGCGTGCCTTGAACGAGCTGCTTACTCCTTTTACCCGGGGGGATATGCGGTTTCCTGAAGCCCAGGATATCCGGGGGTATTTTGATTCCCTCTTAGCCCTTGATGACCATGAGCGGATCCCCGAAGCCCAGGGGCATCCGGTTCGGGCTCAAGTAGGGTGCTGTCTTACGTTTTTGTATGCTTTTCATACCATCAATTTACGGGCAGGGAAACGCACGGATCCGGCAAAAGAGCTGGTCAAAGCTATCCGGGACCAGGCCCTGGATTTTTCATCCCTTGGCGTGTTTTGTATGCAAGGGGGGCTTATCCTGTCTTACATGTCCCTTTTGCAGGAGTTTCAGCGCCTGGTGCTTACCAAAAAACGCCGTGAAGGGGTGCTCACCTTTGCTGATGTGGCCCGGCTTGCCCGCCGCATCCTCAAGGATCATCCTGATATACGGGATCATGAAAAAGCCTCTTTTAAGGCCATCATGATCGACGAATTTCAGGACAATAATGAACTGCAAAAAGAGCTTTTGTTTCTCCTTGCAGAGCGGCTGGACCGTAAGGAGCAACGTATTCCCCAGGCTGCGGATCTATGCCCAGGAAAACTCTTTTTTGTAGGGGATGAAAAACAGTCGATTTACCGTTTCCGGGGTGCCGATGTATCGGTGTTTCAGCGGCTGCAGCACGAATTACCGGGTGTTTCCTTGAGCCTCAGAACAAATTACCGTTCAGTGCCTTGCTTAATCGGCAGCTTTAATGCCCTGTTCGGGGGCAGCCATTTTGATCATCAGGAAGTACAAGAGATTGGGGTTTTTGTCTCGGTTTTTATCCCAAGCAACCAGGGGGAACTACCCGGTTACGAAGCAGCCTATACCCCTGTATGTACGGGTCAAAAGACCGATGAAACGCAGCGTGAGTGCCCGGAGCCCCGAATTACCATCGCGATTCTTCCCAAAACACGGGCCGAAGACGAAGAAACCCCAGCAACTGATGAGGATGATTCAGTACCAGAGCCAACAGCACCTGATGAATTCCTGGATCTCCATGAAAACGAAGCCTGTTTTGTCGCGGAACAGATTCAAGACCTACTGAAACGCTATCAGCCTGATGATATAGTCCTGCTCTTCCGGGCGCATACCCATCAAAAATGCTATGAAAAACAGCTCCGCCTGAGGAATATTCCCTATATCAGCGGAGGTATGGGGGGCTTTTTTACCGACGGCCCGGTAAACGACCTTATGGCAGTGCTCCGGCTTGCCGCGTATCCTGGGGATACCGAAGCCTATGGGGTGATGCTCCATTCCCCCTGGGTGGCCCTTTCCCTGGGTGGCGTGATCGAGTGCCTGGCAGCCCAGGAAGCGCCCTTTGCCGATGCCCTCTTACCGCGGCTTTCAGCGGATGACCAGGGGCAATTCCTCCAAGGCCAGGGGATGTACCAGCGTATCCGTACCAAAGCGACCCGTATGTCCTGTGCAGAACTGCTCAGCGATCTATGGTATACCGAAGGGTACCGTTATGAAACCGAATGGCATCCCAAGACCGAGATGTACCGGGTATTATACGACTATTTGTTTAACCTGGCCGTACAAGCCGATGCAAAGGGCCTCAGTCTTGCCGGGTTTACCGATAGGATCCGGGCATTGCAGGATGGGGAGGAACGTCTGGATGACCAAGACCTGGACATTCCCCTGGAACGTTCCGGTGCGGTTCGGCTTATGACCATTCACAAAAGTAAGGGGCTGGAATTCCCGGTGGTGTTCATCTGCGGGTGCGGCAATAAGGGCAAAGCAGCAAGTAATAGCGAGGGCGTGTATTGGAGCCAGGAATGGGGAATTTCCTTTAACCCGCCCTTGCCCGAAGAATGGGCCGGGGATATAGGGGCCGAGAAAACCGTGAAGCGGAACTTTTTTTACGAACAGGCCGCGTGTGAAGAGCAGCAGAAGCGAACCGCGGAACTGCGCAGGCTGCTCTATGTGGCCATGACCCGGGCAGAACAAGAGGTATACGTGGTAGGCAGTCTTTCCCTTGAAACCCCTGAGGCAGGGGTAGATTTTTCGCTCCACGTACAGCAGGCAATCCTGGCCAAAAGAGAAAAACAAGCAGTGCAAAGGCAAAAAAAGGGGGCGCCGCTCCCTATTGCCGGAGACCGTATCATTGATGATGATACCTTGTTCGGCTTGCTGCTCCCCCCAGTGCTGGATCAGATCGCTGAAAGCCCCCGGTTCTTTTGCCTTAAAGCAATTCCCCGGTATACAAGGAGCCAGGTCTTCTCAGCGACCCATACCGCCCCTGGATATACCAATGATCCCCCGGGGCTTGCCCGGTTCCTGAGCACCCTGGGGCCTTACTATGAAAAAGTCCACGTCTTGAGTACTCCCCAGGTTCTGCCCAACCACAGGACCGCCACCAGCTCCGCCGGTTCAGTTGCTCCGGGGAAAGCGCTGACGAGCTATCACCTATCCCCGGCATATACCGGACCAGGGGGAGCAGACCTCTTTGAGCCGGTAGACGCCCTGCTTGATCGCTTTGCCACTGGACCTGCGGATACTGTGGATACAGTTACGGAAGGGAAAGACCGGTTTACCGCGGCGGATTTCGGCACCCTGGCCCATATATGCACCGAGGCCCTGCTCAAAGGAACGGAAGCCCAGATCCCCTTTTCCCTGGCAGGCCATCTGACCCCAAGCGAGGCGGACACCCTCCTTGCCGTGGGAAATGCCCTGGCAGCCCGGTTTATCGCATCCCCCTTGGGAACCATGGCCGGCACTGCGGTTTTCCGTAAGAGCGAATACCGGTTTAGAAGCCTAAGCGCCGAAGGTATCTTTATTGATGGAACCATTGACCTGCTGTTTGAGACCCCGGAAGTGGTTTACGTGGTGGATTTCAAAACCGACCGGTTTGAAAACCCCCGGGAACACCTCCCTCAAATGACCTGGTATTATCACGCCGCGGGTACGTTACGCAAGAAACCCTGTAGGATATACCTGTATTACCTCCGCACCGGCCACGCTTTTTCGGTTGATTCGTGTTGAGCGGTAGCAATTACGGGTTAGAATCAGACCTTGAACTTGGCGATTTCCTGGCTCAGGGTGATGACGGACTGATTGGTGGCGTTGCTTATATCGCTGACGTGGCTTGCCGCGGTGCCGATCAATTCCGCTCCCTGGGTCATCTCGTCCATACCGCTGTTTATTTCACTGGTTATCTGCTCAAGGACGCCGCTTTGGTGTTTCACCTCCTGTCCTTCAGCCGCGATTTCTGAGGATGAATGTTTGACCATGCTGGTGATGGTCTTGAGCTTGCTTATCTGTTCCAATATGCTGCGGCTTCCTACTTCCTGCTCTTCCATAGCTTCCCTGACAAGGGCTTCCTGGTTGGATACGATCTCCACCCCGCCTCGTATCTTCTTGAATTCTTCAACCATGACCCCGGTGGATTGGGTTATCGTGTCTATAGAACTTTTGATCTTTTGCAGCACTGAACCAATGGTCTTGGATTGTCCACTTGCGTCTTCTGCCAATTTTCTGATTTCATTAGCCACCACCGCGAAGCCTTTGCCCGCTTCCCCGGCATGTGCGGCTTCTATGGCCGCATTCATGGACAAAAGGTTGGTCTGACTTGCGATGTTTTCAATCACCCCGTTGATCTCGAGAAGTCCCTGGGATTCCCGGGCTATTTCTTGAATATCCGCAACCACCGTCTCAAGACCGTACATCCCTGCTTCTGATGACTGCCCCAGGGTAAGCACATTGGCCTCGTTTTTGCTCAAGGTTTCCGCCACCGCATGGATATTGGCAAGCATCTGTTCGATGGACGCAGAGGATTGGGACACACTTTCAGCCTGGGACGCGATATGCTCATCAAGCCTGTCCACCAGGGCAAGGATCCGGGTCATAGCCTTATGGGTCTGATCCACTTCCTTAACCTGCACCGTCATCTGGCCGTTGATACTATGAATAACCGCGTTAATTTCATTAATGGATGAAGCAGTCTGGTAGATGTTTGAGTGCAGTTTCGAACTGTTTCCCGATAAGGTGACAGTCATGGTTTTAATGACCAAGAGCAGGCTACGCATTTTTTCAAAGGTAAGATTAAGAAATGCCGCTAATCTGCCGATTTCATCTTGTCTATCAAACGTAAGGGGTTTCGTTAAATCCCAATTCGCAGCGATTTCCTTGAGGGTCTCCATCATCTGGTGGAAGGGCTTTCGGATGGCTCGGGCTATGAAAACCGTCAACAGCACCGAAAACACAAGCGCGATGATGTCGTATATTTTCAACTTAAGGATAGTACCCAGCAGGAACGCCACATACCCGTTGTAAAGGTCGTCCCCTGCCTTGGCAATGTCCTGAAACACGACATCAATATCCCCCGCAATTTGCCCGGCCAGCACCGTAGAGCGGGTAAAATCCGCGGCGAGCCGGCCCGTGTTTTCGGCGTATTCTTGGGTATCTATCATGCGGTCAATAAGCGGTATATACTCCGTATCAAGGGTCGCTTTAGCCCGGTTTACTTGTAAGACAAGCCTGGCGATAAGCGACGCGTCAACCATAGGATCCCTTTGCAGGGCCTGGCTTACCTGGTCTAATACTAGCAAAAGTTCCTTTGCATCCGCGTCAAATGTTCTCTTGAGTTCTCTTCCCTTGGCAGAATCCTCTAAATTGGCATAGCATAAGGACTGGTTCGCGGTTTCCGCCAGCGCGTGAAAGGATGTTTGTGCGCTCTGTACTAGGGACTTAGTGGCAACCGCCCCGCTCATGAGGGCTCCGCAAGCCATGTGGCAATTCTCGATGGTGCTTATACTCCGCCAACAGATTATCGTAAAAATCCCCGCGATAAGCAGGGAAGCACACAAAAATTTCGTTCCAATGGGTAAATCTTTGAAAAATTTCATAATAAAAAAATCTATAACTCCTTATCAATCCAAGACTCTGTTTTTTATTTTTTCTCTAGGATACTGGCATTATTATATGATATGACGTTCTTATCAAGTACGCCCCCGGGTTCCTCTTGCGAACAGTGCAGGATTATCACTGAGAAAAAGTGTTGACAATTTTTGGTTTTCTCAGCATGGTTACAGTATGTTAAGTAGTTCTCTCAGTATCTCTAAAGTCCCTGAAGAATACCGGCAGATCGCAGAAGCCCTCTTCCCATATGAGGGATTTCCGCCAGCGCGAGGACCCAGTATCGAAGCTGCCAAGGCTTTTGCCGGTATTTTGGGGATCGCCGCGGATTATACCCGTCTTTGGGAAGGTACGCATGTTGATACCCCTCCTGTTGACGAGCATTATAAGATACCGCATTTTCTAGCGCATTTTCAGAATAATCTGGATCTTTTGATTCAAAAAACCTGGATTGAAAAGGCCGATGAAGGGTGTAAAGAACGGCTTCAGGATCGGATACCCCCTTTTATTGCCAAGATAGAACAAGGCCAGTATCAAAAGGCCCTGGTGGATTTTAGCCGTATCCTTGAGGAACTGGCCTACCTGTTCTTCGGTGTCCAGAGCCAGAAAGAAGATTTTACCGAGTATACCTTTCGTATTGATACCCAGATGGGGCTTTTTTGGTGGTATGGAGGACAAATAGGCAGGCTGCAGAAGCTGAATCTAGATTGCCCTGTGGACGCTGAGTGTCTTAAAGCTATTTTGCTGATTGGTTTATGCTATCTGACCAATTTTTGACTTCTCAATGCTGATTTATACGTTAAGGATTTATGTAAGGAAGATGGTATGAATGAAACTCGAACTGACCCGGAGTCGCTTGCTTTGATGGATACGGGGAATCTTATGGCAAGCAATTTTATTGTTGATTTTATTAAAGACGACCTTGGCAGCGGCCGCTACACCTATGTGCATACTCGATTTCCCCCGGAACCAAACGGCTGGCTCCACATCGGCCACTGCAAGGCCCTGATGGTTGACTTTTCCATGGCCCAGCAATTCGAGGGAAAGTGCAACCTCCGTTTTGATGATACCAACCCGGAAAAAGAGGATATCTCGTATGTTGAGGCCATTAAGCGGGATGTTCTATGGCTGGGGTTTGATTGGGAAGGCCGGGAGTATTATGCCTCGGATTACTATGAGTACCTCTATGAGTTGGCGGTGAAGATTATCAAGAAGGGTAAGGCCTATGTGGATGACCTTTCGGAAGAGGCCATAAGCGAATACCGGGGAACCGCGGTGGAAGACAAAACCCACATCACCAACACCCCTCCGGGCCGGAATAGCCCCTACCGGGATCGGCCTGTGGAGGAAAACCTGGACTTGTTCGCCCGTATGCGCCAAGGGGAATTCCCAGACGGTGGGAAAACCTTGCGGGCCAAGATTGACATGGCAAGCCCGAATCTACTCCTGCGGGACCCGGTGATGTACCGGATCCGCCGGGATACCCACTACCGGACGGGAAACGCCTGGTGTATCTATCCGATGTACGATTTCCAGCATCCCCTCTCAGACGCCAAAGAGGGAATCACCCATTCCCTGTGTTCTTTAGAATACGAGATCCACCGGCCCCTGTATGAATGGTTTATCCGGGAAGCAGAGGTCTTTCCCTCCCGGCAGATTGAATTTGCCCGGCTCAACCTGAGTTATACGGTGCTTTCCAAACGGTATTTGCTCAAACTGGTTCAGGAAAAGTACGTAAGCGGCTGGGACGATCCCCGGATGCCCACCATTGCCGGGCTGCGGCGGCGGGGCTATACCCCGGAAGCCCTGCGGAATTTTATTTCCCAGATCGGGATCGCCAAGAACGACAGCATGGTGGACATAGCGTTTTTAGAGTACTGTCTACGGGAAGACCTCAACAAGCGTTCCCCGCGGGTTATGGCGGTTCTTCGGCCTTTGAAGCTCATCATCGAAAACTGGGAGCCAGGCCGGGAAGAGGAACTGGAAGCGGTGAACAACCCTGAAGACCCTACTGCTGGAAACCGGCAGATCCGTTTTTCCCGGGAACTGTGGATTGAGCGGGAAGACTTTGCAGAAGTCCCTCCGCCGAAATACTACCGGCTCTATCCAGGTAATCAGGTGCGGCTCCGGTACGCTTACGTTGTTACCTGCACGGGCTTTGACAAGGATCCAGGTACCGGGGAGATTACCGCAGTGCGTTGTACCTACCACCCGGAAACACGCGGGGGTAATGCCCCCAATAACCGGAAAGTGAAGAGTACGATTCATTGGGTATCCTGCGCCCATGCCGTGGCTCTGGAGGTACGGCTCTACGACTACCTCTTTGGGGTGGAACGGCCTATGGAAGTCCCTGTAGGAGCTTCCTTCATTGATATGCTCAATCCTCAGTCCCTGGACGTGATTCCTGCCGCGTATGGCGAACCCTGCCTTGGGAAGGCTGCTCCAGGGGATCGCTACCAATTTGAGCGGCTAGGCTACTTTGTCCGGGATACGGATACCCTGGAGGATCAAGATCAGGAAGGAGGGAAAAAACCGGTTTTTAACCGGACCGTGGGTTTACGGGATACATGGAACAAGATCAAGGAAAAGACTCGTATCTAAACCAGTATACGAGCGCGATAAAGGGGTAGATCCTCTGCGGTAACGTTATTGATAAGGAGCAGGTAAAAGAAGGAGGAACGTGTTTTGTTTTTTACAATTAAGCAGGTATCAGAGAAAACTGCCTTACCGCCTTATGTCTTACGGTATTATGAAAACGAGGGCTTGTTACCCAGTATAGCACGGAGCCATACAGGGATACGCCGGTATTCAGAACAGGATCTGGAATGGTTGAGCCTTATTTGCTGTCTTAAAAATACAGGCATGTCCATTAAACAGATCAAGCATTTTGTTACGTTGAGCCTGGAAGGGGATGGTACCTTAAAACAGCGTTGTGCATTGCTGCAGGAACACAAAAAAGAGGTAGAAAACCAAATTCAGGAAATGCAGAAGTATCTACATAAGGTTACCCATAAGATCGAATACTTTACCGAGCAGTATGAAAAGGTTACGTTGACCGGTGTAAGCTCCGAGCCCGCAGCAACAGTCCAAGGAACAGGATAACTATTTACTAGTTCATCTTACTGCCTTCTTTAGTCCGTTTTCCCCGTTTGCCGCCACTGTTCAATACGATCAAATGCAGCATTTATCCGGGCGGACTTTTCAGTGGCCTTTTTCATATTTCCAGGATGCCCCGCGTGGCGGTCAGGGTGGTGGATCTTGAGGAGTTTTTTATAGGCAGCCTTACACACTTCAGGAGATGCACCCACAGACACGCCGAGTTCTGCAAAATCCTGTCGTAGAGATTCGGGAACCTCTGGATCAGTAAAACTCCTTGTGCCTGTTGAGGTACGGAAATTGCTAGCTTCAAAGGAAGGGCGTTTTTTTTGTTCTGTTTTTCCCTGTAGATAATCATCCAGTTCTTCAAAGGCCACTTCCATATCCGGATCCGCATAGGACTGTCCCCGGTTTTGGGAGGACCTTTCAAAAGGATCTTCAGCCTCATCATTAAGATAACTTCTTATCACATCTCCAAGACGGTCAATAATTCCCATAACCTCAAGTTTAGTCGATTCAACGAGAAAAGAAAAGTAGGAGATGAAATACCTATACCCAGTAGACTACACTGCCCCTTCGAGCGCCTTTTTAAAGGCATCAATGCCAATACGGTCTATCAATTTCCCAAGCCGTTCTCCCTTTACCGCTTGGCTTGCAAAAAAACGCACGGTACAGGCAATTACGTTCAATACCTGGTCTTTTTCTACAAGAACCGGCAAAAAAGGCTTGCCTATTCGGGTTTCATGGCCAAAACAACCTCCAAAATACAACTGATAACCGTGGTTTACCCCTCTGATGCCTATGTCATTTGCCTCTACTTTAGCGCAATTATTTTTACATCCGGTAATGGCAATCTTTAATTTCGCAGGAAGCTCACGGCCAAAATAGGCCTCGTGAATTTCTTTTGCAAGCTCCCCTGTTTCTATTTGCCCGAATTTACACACTGCAGCGCCAAGGCAGGCTACTACAGTTCTGACCCGCGGGCCTCCAATGAAGGTTTTGATGCCGGCATCGAACAAGACGTTCTGAACCGCCTCCACATTGTCTGCGGGGATATAGGGGATTTCTATCTGCTGACGGGTTGTAAAATGAAGTTGTCCTTCACCGTATGTATCCGCAATTTCCATTGCTTTTTTCAGATAGTCGGTATGTATGGTACCGCCAGACGTACAAAGCCGCAAAGAGAATTTATCTGTTTGGGCTTGTTGAAAGAAACCTTTAGTTTTTAATGCAGCCGCGTTAATCTCCATTTTTCACCTCAATCTATAATAAATTCATTACTCACATAGTCCTTGGCGTATGTGATGACACATATCGTTCTAAACTCCGGGTGTTTCCCAAAGGAAATGCCGGTCTGCTCAAAATCTTTGTTCATAATATTCGTGCGATGTCCCCGGGAAGGTACGCCGTCATCGATCAGGAGTTGCACCACAAGCTCACGGCCCGTAGTGGGGCCATAGGCAATATTTTCGCCGGCAGCGGTATACCCTGATCCGTATCGATTTATACGGGTAAAGGGTGTGCTTCTATCACTACCGTCATGACCGGTCTTTCCCGTTTTACCTTGATCTGCGGTATGATCTTTAGCGCCAAGGGACAAACCTAATTCAGGGGTCAAGCGCGGTACGCTTTTCATGTTTGATAAGGCAGCAATACACGCTTCTACCGCTTTCTTCCCCTCCTGAGTTTGTATGCTTATCTGTCCCGGTCTTGAATACAGGTTCCCATTATAATAGCCCAATTCCGGCTGAATATACAGTTCCGCGTATTGCTTTGGATTGTTTCTGACTTTATTCATTTCTAACACCACATCTTTTTCAATGGCAGAAAGATAATCCGCATCCTTTGCAGTATCCAAGGATGCAATGTCCCAATGACCTGCGTCAGGATCTATACGGGCATCAAGGGAAGTGTTTTCTTTGCTTGTCTCGGAAGTACTAGATGATCCAAACAAACCATCTGAACTCATGCTCAAGGTCTTGCATGAACAGAATAACATACTAAGCAAAGTTACCATCCCGGCTAAAACCATAAAGTCTCTCAACCGGTTTCTCAGAAAAATACGTACCGTCATGTTCTTAAACTCCATATTATGTACTAGCCATTATTCGGCTACTCCTCTTTGCAATATAAAAAACTACAAGGCTCTTTTATATAGTTCATTTCAAGTGATACCCTGTCTCGATACTGAAAGGCCCTTGCGAGGGATCAATACCGTGTTCATTATACAGGCTTTCAGAGAGCGCGGTATATTCCGCAGAAAGCCGTGTGTTTCCCAAGGCCCCAGCACATTTTGCGGCTTTTTTATAAGCTAAGGGTAAGATTGACATGCACAAAGACAAGTCATTCGCGAATAACTCCTGAAAATGGGCAAGCCCCTCGGCATACGCGCCGGTTTCGGTATGAATAAACGCCAGCCAGTACAGCGTCCACAGGTCTTCTGGAAAAAGTTCGCGGGCTTTTATAATAAATTGTATATTGCCCGTTTTGACTATATCTTTTATATCCCGCCCATATTCAAGAACGTCAGTAAGCAATGAATAGTACATATACTCGCTGTATAGACGCATATCTTCCAGCGAGTGATGAAACTGTATCATTGCGGATGGCTTAACGGACTCATTAAACGCATAGGATTCAAGGGCTTCCAATGCCTGAAGCAATGATGGAGCCCCTTCTCCACCGGGGGTTTTCCAGAGTATATAGTTAAAATGATCGCCGTAATACAGTTTTAGATAGTACACCATGATGAGATATACGCTGCCTTTTTCTATTTGAGGCACATCCGCCCATTTCGGATCGTTTAGTTCAAATTCTTTTAAAGTTTGTACCCAGAACCGGAGTTGATCATCACTAGGAACATAGTTAGAGGGAGTCCCAAAGTATGTTTCTCTATTCGCTATAAATGTGTCATAATAATTATGACCGAACAAATATGAACCATAGTATACTATATCTTTGATAGCCTTTGCGTTTTTCGGCGATATAATCTTTGAACCTGAAATTAACCGCTTCCATGCATCTTCAAATTCAGGTCTACTTTCACTAATGAAAGCCACCGAGATGAAATCAGAACCATAGTGTTCGGACAGCAGATAGCCTAAAGGAATCCGGTCCATAGTGGTTCCATCATCTTGAGTCTCTTTCGTCACTGTTTTAACCCCGTGAGCCCCTCCGAAGAGACAGATAGCTTTTGCTTCAGGCGGCGCGTTATCCAGTGTTTCAATGATATTTTTCACCGCGTATTCATCGCGGTAATTTATCCAGTCAGTCATATTTGCCGAATCATGGTTTTCATAATTAGGGTCCTTTCCCTCTTCCGGTAATACTACCATGAATGGATCCGTACCAGCCGTCGATTGTTCCAGTGATACTACCGCCTGTATTAATGCTCTTCTTTCAACTCTATTACCCGTAGACGTCCATGGATAGATAGGCAAATAACTTTCTTTAGTTATATTACCTTCTGAAAAGAAATACCGGACGCCCGCGTCGTAGAATTCTTGTAAATGTTCGGCCAGAAACAACTCTTCATTCATGATTGTATGAGTTTCATTGATGAAAATAATTTTTTTGGTTTTAAGTTCATCGAGCAGGTATGCTGCGGCGTCCGGCGCTTGGGCGGCTATGGTTTCCAGTTTTTTTACCGATAACGTCGTGCATCCTGTTATCAGGATAGTAATAACAGCCAACAAAAGACTATACCTGAACATGCTATAGTTCATACGCTT
>JAISGE010000202.1 GCA_031263265.1 Treponema sp. | reverse complement strand
CCCCCCCCCCCCCCCCCCCCCCCCCCCCCCCCCCCCCCCCCCCCCCCCCCCCCCCCCCCAAAAAAGTACAAACAAGGAACACGACGCCTACCTCCTTGAACCTATTCCGGTTTTCTACGCCTTCGTGGTATTCGCTTTGGATAGTAAGCCTGTTTCAAAACTTCAGTTTTGAAACAACAAGCTTTGCTTGTCCTGGGACCTTTTAATACAGGCTTTAGCCTCAGAAACTGAATCTAGGCTATTACTTTACGGAATTACATGAGAACTGTCAATGATAAAAAACAAAAAATCTCATAAAAATACCAATCCGAATGGTTATATGCCCGAATAGGGGCTATGACTTCCCGAGCTATGCTCTTGCATTTGCCTGAGAAAATCTGATACCATATACAGTATGATGGTTATGTAACTGGTTGCATTACAAAAGGAGGTAAGGGGATGCGTATCATGTATTTCCCGCTGGTTTTTCCGCTTGCGGCGGGTGTTCTAATGGGGCTTGGTTCTTGTTCAATCAACCGCATGGCTATAAATGCGGTTTCTAATGCCTTGACCGCTGAGGGCAGTAGTACGGTTTTTACCGGAGACGAGGATCCTGAACTGGTAGGAAGTGCCATTCCCTTTGCCATCAAGCTGTATGAATCCCTTTTGGCTGCTAATCCCCGTCATCAAGGGCTTATTCTCACGACCGGTTCTCTTTTTATCATGTATGCCAATGCCTTTGTCCAGGGTCCTGCCCGGATTCTCCCTCAAGACCAGTATGCCGAACGAGATCGGCAGTATGCCCGGGCAAAAAAGTTTTACCTCCGGGGAGGGAAGATCCTCTATTCCGGTTTAGATGCCAAATATCCAGGATTCAGTACCGCTCAAGAGCTTGAGGACGTAGCCTCTTATTTGGCCAAAATGAAGCAGGAGGATGTTCCCTCCCTCTATTGGACCGCTGCGGGGTTTCTCTCGGCCTATTCCCTGAATCCCTTTGATCTCGAACTGGGCCGTAAGGTGCCGGTACTACTCGCCTTTATTGACCGGGCCTATACCTTAGACCCGGATTTCAATCAAGGCGCGTTGGACGAATTCTACCTCTTGTTCCATGCTTCCATGCCTGAGGGGATGGGGGGTAATAAATCCCTGGTAGATACCTATTTCACCCGGGCCATTGAGAAATCCGGCGGCAAGTCCCCGGGGCCTTATATAGCGTATGCAGAGTCGGTTTGTATTCCTGCTCAGGATTATGATACGTTTAAGCGGTATCTGGAGATCGCGTTGACTATGGATCCTGATGCCCATATGGAAAACCGTTTGGTTACAATCCTGTCCCAGCGTAAAGCCCGGTATCTGCTTGAGGAAGCGGAGTATTTTTTTCTTGATGCAGAAACCGATATGGATTGGGATAATGCAGTTGAGTAAGTATCTTTGATAGTAGTATGAGAAAGGGAAAAACAATGCAAAAAAACATGAAGAAACGGCAAAAGCGCACTGGTCTTAGAGGACGTTCCTGTTTTATAGGCGGTATAGCGCTTCTGTTCCTGCTGAGTATGGGGAATCCGGGGATGCTTTTTGCCCAAAGAAAGGTTACCATCAAACTTGCCTCAATGGTCCCTGAAAGTACTCCCTGGGGAGCGGCATTGAACCGGATGTCCCAGGAATGGGCTAGGGTAAGCCACGGGGAAGTAGAACTACGGGTCTACCATAATGGCGTTGCCGGGGGCGAAGAAGATGTACTGCGGAAACTCAGACTGAATCAGATTCAGGGTGCGGTGTTCACCTCCGCAGGACTGAATCTCATCACTCCGGAAATCATGACCTTGAGCGTTCCGTTTTTCATCAGAAACGATGCTGAATTGGCCAGGGTACTCAGGGATATAAAACCTGAACTTGAAGCAAAGATCAATGAGAAAGGTTTTTTCACCTTGGCGTGGGCTAAGTCTGGGTGGGTCAAAATCTTTTCCCGCAAGGAGGTCTTTATTCCTCAGGACTTAAAACAGCAAAAATTGGCAACCAGTCCTGATACCGAAGAAATGAGTCAGGTCTTTAAGGTCATGGGGTATCAAATGGTGCCGGTTACGATGAATGACCTTCTGGTATCCCTCAACAGCGGTATGGTCGATGCGGTGTATCAAAGCCCGGTCTTGGTAGGTGGTATGCAGTTTTTCGGCATAACCAAACACATGGCCTCCATCAATATCGCTCCTTTCATGGGAGGGATCATTTTAAACCAGCGGGCCTGGAGTAGGGTTCCCGAGGCCTATAAACCCGCGCTTATCGAGGTTTCCCGTCGTATTGCCGAAGACATTAGTGATTCCATCACCCGCCTTGAATCAGACGTGGTAAAGACTATGACCAGTTATGGGCTCAAGATAAACCAGATAAGCCCGGAACAGGAACAAATGTGGTATACTGACGTTGAACGGGCTATGACTACCCTCTTGGGTACTACTTTTAACCGGGACCTGTACCAGAAGATAAACGGTATATTACAGCAGTACCGGAACGGACGTTAAGGTTAAGGAAGCTCGTAATGGAACTAAAGGCCGAAAACCCCTTTCCCTGGGGTGTGCTCCATCAGGTTGAACGGGGGCTAGGGTATGGTTCCCTGGTCTGTCTGGCCTTACTTCCGGTGGCAGATGCAACGGCCCGGATCATCTTCAAAACCGGGATCCCTGCTTCTACCGGTCTTATGGTACACTGTTTGTTGGTAGTGGGCCTTGTATCAGGGATGCTGGCTACGAAAACCGAAGAGCATCTTTCCATTGCCTTGGTAGATAATTTCGGGGCTCCCCAGACAAAACAGCGGTTCACCATAGTCCATAAGCTCTTATCCGCCTTCATCCTGATCATGGTTGCCTGGTGTGGAGGTTCCTTTGTTTTAATCGGTCTTTCCCCGTGGCGCATGATAGGGTTCATTCCGAATCAAATCTTTGGCTTGATAATTCCCTTTGGATACGCGGTGATGGCCTTTCGGTTTGCCTCGAGCGCGCCGGTCCAAGGGAAAGGAAAGATCCTCCCGGTTTTGGCGTTGGTTTTGGGCACCCTGGCTTCTCTGCCCATGATTGCCAAGATGCTCTGGGGCTTTGATGTTCCTGATGCCCTGTATATCCTCATTGATTCCTGGTACACCCTGGCCTTTTACCTGAAAGTACCAGGGGTGGTATTGCTTTTGCTCGCTGCCCTGGCAGGGACTCCCCTGTTTGTCATCATGGGAGGTTTGGCCCTTTTACTGATCCAGGCTGCAGGGGGTGAAGTTGATGTAGTAGCCAATCAGGTATATACCACCCTCACCAAGGATAGTTTCATCGCGATTCCGCTCTTTACGCTGGTAGGCTTTTTCTTATCGGAAAGTAAGGCAGGGGAACGGCTGGTACACACCTTTCGGAGTTTTTTTTCCTGGCTGCCTGGGGGCATGATCATCGCTACCGTGCTTATCTGTGCCTTTTTTGCCTCTTTCACCGGCGCGTCAGGGGTTACGATTTTGGCCTTGGGGGGGATCCTCTATACGGTTTTAACCAGCCATGTCCAGTACCCGGACCGGTTTTCCATTGGCCTTTTAACCTCTGTAGGAAGCATTGGGCTGCTCTTTCCTCCCAGCATCCCCATCATCTTGGTGGGAACTGCAACCATGACCAATGTGTTTCATGTGTTTTTAGGCGGGATCATCCCAGGTCTGATTTTGGTTATAAGCGTTATTATCTTCAGCATCATCTCGTCGGTGAAAACAAAAATTCCCGTAGAACCTTTTAATCTCTCCAAGGCCCTGTCTGCGTTAAAAGGAACGGCCTTTGAGATTTTGCTGCCGGTGCTGCTTATCGGTGGGTATTTTTCCGGTCTTTTGTCCTTGGTGGAAATCGGAGGGGTGGCGGTATTGTATATCTTCATCGTGGAAGTCCTCATCCATCGAGATATTCCTTTCCGAGACCTGGGTCGGGTGTTTTCTAAGGCCATTCCCATCATTGGCGGGGTGCTGTCTATTCTGGCTTTATCCCAGGCATTATCCTATTACATCGTGGATACCCAAGCCCCTGAAGTCCTGGTTCACTGGATGCAGGGGGCGATCAAATCTAAGTACCTTTTTCTCTTGCTCCTTAACCTCAGCCTCTTGGTGGTAGGCTGCTTAATGGATATTTTCTCGGCCATCCTGATCGTGTTACCCCTGATCGTTCCCCTGGGTGTGGCTTATGGGATCGATCCGGTTCATTTGGGGATTATTTTCATTACCAATCTGGAAGTGGGGTTCCTCACGCCTCCGGTGGGGATGAACCTCTTCTTGGCCGCCTACCGGTTTAATAAACCCTTTGTGGTTATTTGCCGCTATGTGTTTCCTTTCCTGGTTATTCAATTCCTGGTAGTACTCCTGGTAACCTATGTACCCTGGTTCTCGACTTTTCTGCCGGGTCGTTTCGGGCCTTGACCCTCCATGACTCATAAGCCCAATGCTTCCACCGATAGGATCGGTACTGAAAAAATCAGTACCTTGTTGCTTGATTTTTCTGTACCTGCCATTATTGGTATGGTGGTGAATGCGGTTTATAGCATTGTAGACCGCATTTATGTCGGTCAAGGGGTGGATCCCCTGGGCATAGCGGGGATCACCATCGTGATGCCGGTCATGATGGTGATGATGGCAGCCTCTATATTAATCGGTGTTGGGGCCAATGCCCTCTTTTCCATTCATTCGGGAGAAGGCCGCAGGGATGAGGTAGAAAAAATCATGGGCCATGCCTTGGTCCTGCTTTTTCTTATACCCGGGGTGGTTATCCTCTTGAGTCTGATTTTTCTGGATACCCTGCTCAAGGATATACTCAAGGTAAGTGAAGCGGTGTTTCCCTATGCCAAGACCTACCTCAAGATCATCCTCTACGGCGGTATTTTCAGTTCCATGGGACCGGGGATTAACCATTTTATCCGTTCTGACGGGCATCCCAGGACTTCCATGTTTACCCAGATCCTGGGGGCGGTGATAAACATCATCCTGGATCCCATTTTTATTTTCGTTTTTGACTGGGGCATTGCCGGTGCTGCCTGGGCGACGGTTCTGTCCCAGTTTATTTCCTTTGTTTGGGTTATCTGCTATTTTAATTCCCGATGGACCAAGCTGCGCTTTCGCTTACCGAATATGAAGCTTGCATTACCTTTGAGTCTTAGGATTATCGCCATTGGATTTGCTCCCTTTGCCATGCAAGCAGCCATAGGATTGGTCAATGTGGTGCTGAACCGAAGCCTGGACTTTTATGGAGGGGATATGGCGGTTACTTCTATGGGCATCGTGTACAGTATCCTGGTGATCATTATTATGCCCATCCAAGGACTGAATCAGGGAGTACAGCCCCTGATTGGGTACAACTATGGAGCAAAAAAATACGACCGGGTTCTCGCCGCCTACAAGTTGGCAGTACTTTGCGCGACGGTCTTTGTCGGGGTGGGGTTTGTACTGATTCAAGGGTTTCCTGGATTTTTCATTGGGATTTTTAGGAGTGAGGAGGGGGAACTGATGCAGATGGGTATTCGCTCCTTACGAACCTGCACCCTGTTCTTGCCGGTGATTGGCTTTCAGATCATCACCGCTCATTTCTTTCAAGCCGTGGGGAAACCTATACCGGGAACAGTGTTGAGCCTGTCCCGGCAGATACTCCTGTTTATTCCCCTGGTACTGATCCTGCCGCGGCTTTTCGGGCTATACGGCATTTTCCTCGCCATGCCTATCGCGGATGTGGGGGCATCCATCCTTTCCGCGCTTATGATAAAGCAGGAACTCAAAAAACTAAACCAGTTGAGCAGATCCCGGCCAGCCCTTAACGCACCGCTTTGATGGCCTTGGCTAAGGCGGCTTCTAACATGTCCGCCGGAGGCTCCTGGATGTATCCGAGCTTCTTCATGTCCTCCACCAAAGCCCGTGCTGCGGCTATATCCGCTTTAGCCCGTTGGTATACGGTATCCCAGGAAAGCTCCACCCGGGCGACCCCTTCCTTGATTGCCTGGATCGCCACATCCGCTGCCTCCTGGGCAAAGACCTCGGTCTCTTCCATGGTAGCGATGATGTTGTCCGGGCTTATGCCTCGCTTCTCGGAAAATGCTGCAATCGCATGGGCACAACGGATGGCCATGCCGTCGGTTATCTTTCGTGCCCGTACCAGGAGTGCACCCTTTAATATGCCGGGGAAACAGACCGAATTGTTCACCTGATTGGGGAAGTCTCCCCTGCCCGTGGCCACGATATAGGCCCCTGCTTCTTTGGCTGCATAGGGCCAGATTTCCGGCACCGGATTAGCGCAGGCAAACACCACGGACTTGGCAGCCATAGAACTAATCCATTCCCGCTTCACCGTGTTTGGGCCAGGGGTAGAAAGGGCAATCAGCACATCCGCGTCTTTGACGGCTGC
>JAISGE010000179.1 GCA_031263265.1 Treponema sp. | reverse complement strand
GGAAACAGGGTATTGGGCAAGATGCAGTTCAATATTCAAATGCTCCTTCATTATAAACGCGCTTCTTGAAATAAATTCATACCTTTACTAGTATGACCAAGCGGCTTATGAGCCGCTTTTTCCAAAGCCAATTTCAAAACTCGCCCAGATTTTAAAAGTGGCTCTTTGTATCAATAGATTAGGAGGCAGCTATCCAGCGGAATATGTTTCACCGGTTTCATCACTTCATCCAGTTTGGGGCAGTGGCAGACCAGGGCGCCAGGGCGCGGATTGCCGCAGCCATTTATGCGTACTTGCTGGATCAGCCAGGAAGCGAACAGGGACTTGCGGATCTGGCGAACGGGGATACCGGTACTTTTGGGCCGGCCATCATAAGCATCGTATCCAAGCACGGGATGCGGGAACTGTGCATGCAGGATGCTGCTCAGGGGTATAGCAGCCGTAAAGCCCAGGACCCCGTGCTTGCCGAAGATATTACCAAAGCAATCCTTGATTTCATCACTACTGCCCAAAGAAGCATCCAAAAAACCGAAAGCCCCTTTGCGGTGGAGCAGGAGCTCTTAGCTGCGTTCTCATCATTGGAACCGGAGCACTTCGAGGACACCTGGGAAGGACTAGCCCCCTTCATCCAGGAAACCTATGAGCGCCAGGAATTGGATACCGCCTTTTATACCCAGGAGTTCCAAAAAAGCCTAGTACCCTCATCCAAACGAAGGAGGAGAAAAGCACGCGCCTCAGGCTTTATCGGGGTAAAAGAGCATTTTACCGAACGGTGGGCTGCCTTGCTTGCCCAAAAACAGCGGGCATGGGAACAGGAATGTATCGAAGCCCATCGCAAGCAGTGCGGTGAGACCCTCTACCAACGGATAGAAGCCTATCGAAACATCGAAGCCCTGTTTAACCCTTTTCCCGGTGAACCCCAGCGGCTCTGGGATCTCAGCGCAGGCCAAGGCCCTCAGGTCAATTTTACGGTACTCCATACCTACGCCAAACTCCTGGAACGGGATCCCCTAATACAGGAACTGGCAAACAACGTGGGAAGACAGGAGACCGAGGAACTGGTAATCGAAACCTTTATAGACCCCCGTGAATCGGACAGCCTTGTGGAACAGGCAAGCAAAGCGGATCTCATCGGAGTCCATGAAAGCGATGATCTCAGCAGCATCGTACCTTTTGAGGCGGCGTTACTGGCGGATGAGACCGCGCAGTGGCTGTTCTACCAGAAATTTGCCGAAAAGAAACTGCAAACCTTTGAATACCGGGGTATGGTTTTTTCATCATCCACCGCGCTCCCCAAGACGCCCCGGACAAGAACCAGGAAACGCCGGGAAACCCGCAAAGGCCCGTGTATCCTCTGCATTGATACCAGCGGTTCCATGCGGGGCATCCCGGAAATGGTCGCCAAAACGCTCTGTTTTGCCCTGTTGAAACTGGCCCTCAAGGAGACCCGGGCCTGTTATCTGATTTCCTTTTCCACAGGCGTAGGTTCCACTGGCATGAGCAGCCTGCATATAGCTGAAACCTTAGCGCTCACGGATCTTAACCAGTCCCTGGATAGGCTCAGTACCTTCCTATCCGCCAGTTTTTACGGCGGCACTAATGCAGAACCTGCGCTCCTTGAGGCCCTGGACCTGCTGGAAACCCAGGAGTTTAGGAAAGCGGATGTACTTATGGTTTCAGACTTTATCATGCCCTTGCCGGATGCAGTAACCGTGGCCCGGATCAAAGCTGCCCAAGAACAACAAACCTTGTTTCACAGCCTCTTGATAGGAGACCGGGGAAACAAGGCCGTGAATCATGCCCTGGTAGGACTTTTTGACCATCAGTGGGTATATGAAGCGGACATTCCGGCTCTGCCTTAAAACTCCGCCAGCATCAACCAGGCCATGACCTTGGCGTCTCCGAGAATATGCTCGACAACCGCGTATTCGTTGGGCTGATGCGCGGTGTCATCCACCCGGGACCACACCACGGCCGGGATACTCGCGTTCCTCAGGGCCGCGGCTATGGTACCGCCGCCAATGCCAATAAGCCGGGTGTCCACCTGGTAGATATCCTTGACTGCTTGGGAAAGCAAACCTACCAGGGGCGTGTCCGGGGGACTTGCTCTGGATTCTAGGGCTTGTTCCACTTTATAGGTGATGCTTACCCGGTACTTTGCCTCAATCATGGTTTTGAGGCGGCGAATCTCCTCAAGCACCGTGGTGACAGGATACTTGGGCAAGATCCGCATATCCATGTAAAACACATCTTCCCCAGGGATGGTGTTGATATTGGGGACATTGGCATCTTTTTTGGTGGGCTGGAAGGTGGAATAATCCGGATCAAAGAGGGGATCCTTCTCGGCAAAGCGCTGGGAAAGCCCGGTATACAGGGTAAGCGCCAGGTCTGCTGCAGCCAAGTGGGCATTGATCCCTTGGTCTGGCCGGGAACCGTGGGCCTGGAGTCCGGTAGTGGTAAACCGGATCCACAGGAGATTTTTTTCTGCGATTTCTATGGTTTCTCCCCGGCTGTCCCCTCCATCAGGGATAAGAACCATGTCTTCAGGACAAAAGAGGTTCTGATTTTTAAGGAGCCAAAGAATACCGTACTGGCTGCCCATTTCTTCATCCGCTACAAACAGGAGCTTCACCGTATGGGCGGGGCGGATCCCTTGCTTCACCAGGGATAAAGCTGCAATAACCGAAGCCGTAAGGCCCTGCTGGTTGTCCTCCACTCCCCGGCCAATGAGCCGTCCATCCTGGTGCACCACGGTCCACGGGTCGGTTTCCCAAAGACTGATTTCCCCCGGAGGCACTACATCCAGGTGACTCATGATCCACAACCGCTTGGTGTCCGCATTACCGGGAATAGTGGCCACCAGGTTGGGCCGTCTACCTCCTTTGGCCTGAGGGTCTGGGGCATCGTAGCGTTCCAGGGCGGTGATGCCCTGCACCTTGAGCCAGGCTTCAAGAAATGCACATTTGTCCAGTTCCCCCTCACCGCCGGATACGGGGGATATGGCTGGCCGTTTGGTCAATTCAGTTTCGAGTTCAAGCACCAGGGGTATTGCCTTATCGATAAAGGTACTGATTGCTTTGTTCATGGTATATCTCCTTACTATTTAATAAAATAAACACTTATTTCCCTCACCCCGTCTTAGTACTTGCGGTAGACTTCCCAGCTCGTCTTAATCAGGGTATCTATATCCGAGTATCGGGGGGTCCAACCCAGGGTCTCCCGGGCGTATTGGGCGGAAGCGGTAAGCTTACCTGGATCGCCTGGTCTGCGGCCTACAATCCTGGCAGGAATGGGCTTTCCGCTGATCCGCCGGGCAGCCTCAAGGATTTCCTGGACTGAAAGGCCGGTTTCACTTCCTAGGTTGACGATCAGGCTCTGCTTATACCGGCTGATATGATCCAAGGCAGCCACATGACCTGCGGCAAGATCATTCACATGGATATAATCCCGAACCCCGGTGCCGTCAGGGGTAGCATAATCATTCCCGAATACCTGCACCTCTGCCCGCATACCGCAAGCTGCTTCCATGATCACCGGAATCAGGTTTGCGGGGTTTTGTTCAAGGCCGGTGATCCGGCCATGCACATCGTAGCCTGCGGCATTGAAATACCTAAGACTCGCAAACCGGATACCTTTAAGCTGTTCATACCATCCCAGGAATCGCTCAATCTCCAGCTTGGTGAAGCCGTAGTAGTTCTCAGGATTGGTAGGGTGTTTTTCATCCACCGGAAGATACGCCGGTTCACCGTAAACCGCGGCGCTCGAGGAAAAGACCATGAAGGGTATCTTGGCTTCCACCGCCGCGTTCAGGATATGGACCGTTCCGTTGATGTTGTTTAGGGAATACTTTTCCGGCTTTACCATGGATTCCCCTGCGGCCTTGTACGCAGCCAGGTGTACCAGCGCGTCGAAGCCTCCCTGGGCAACCCGGAGGAGGCTTGGGTAATCCTGAATGTCTCCATGAATGAAGTGTGCTTCTGGGAAAAGATTCTCCCGCAGTCCGCTGGAAAGATTATCGTATACGGTAACGTGGTGGCCCTGATCCAAGAATTCCCGGGCTACATGACTACCGATATAACCCGCTCCACCGATGATTAATATAGTCATTTCTTAATAAGTATAGCGTAAAACACCATGAGTTCAATGCCCTGCCAGGCGCCTGGCAGAGTATCGGCGTTTACTTGGATAATTCCCTCCAAACAGGGGCGGAGAATGACTGCATCGTCGTCCGCCCCTGCTTTTCGGCTTAGATTAGTACAAGGATTCTTCCATCATACTTGCATACTTTGTAGATCACCACCCTCTATCGATCTGCTAAAAAGGTGCAGGTTTGATTGGGCTGCAGGCTTATGAAGCTCCTTCTTTTTACCGAAAAAAAGGTATGTACTATTGTAATATTCGTTCATTGCTGTTGTTGAACTCCCTCTCCAAAAAGGTGCTGTTTAGCGGCATGGGTATATTCTTTGCGGTTCTTTCCGGATGTGTCAGTGCTCCTCAAGCAGCCCCGGAACCTGATGTAGCGCCTCAAGAAACTGCATCAACCCAAGCAGCGCAAGCCTTCCCGGAAACAGGCGAATTTACGGATGAAGATGATGTGTGGACCATCCTTGAACGGGGAGAAGGGGGCAAGGCCCGTGATTTCTTTTTGGGAAAGGTGGATGTTAAGGCGACTGATAGCCGGGGAATGACGCCCCTGCATTGGGCCGCTCAAATACAGGACCCTGATTTGGCGAGTTTTTTTATTTTTAAGGGCGCGGAAATTGACCCGGTGGACAAGCAGGGAAGAACCCCCCTGGGGATTAGCGCGTCAAAGCATGACGCCGCCACCGCGCAGATCCTTGTTGCCGCAGGAGCCGATATTCACCATGCTATGCCCGGCGGTACAAGCCCTGCTTTAACCGCAACGGCAAGCTCAGGCAGTCTTTTATCCGCGATGATAAGCCCAGATTCCATCCGTGCGGTTGACGCCAATGGCCGGAACATCCTTGATCTGGCCTTTGCCTATCCTGATTCAAAAGTGCACATGGAATCTGCAGAAACCTTGGTCCTGGCAGGTGCGGTTTCGCAAGATCCGATATACACCTATTTTGCCCCTGCAGCCCGGACCTCCAATTACAACCGCCGGGCCGCGAACGGGATTGCTCCCCTGCACTTTGCCGCAGGTAATGGATACACCGGCCTTATCGCGTTTTTAATAGAAAGAAAAGCAGACGTCAATATTAAAAATTCCGCAGGGACTCCTCCCCTGCACGAAGCCGCCCGATCCGGGAACATAGCGGCTATGGATATGCTCATCAAAAACGGTGCGGAAATTAATGCCCAGGATGCTAAGGGGAACTCGGTGCTTCATATCGCAGTCCCGCTAAATACCCATAAAGAGGCCCTGTCCCTCTTCCTTGCCAATGGGGTAAATCCAAACCTCCGGGACGAACATGGGGATTCTCCTTTGCATATTGCGATTCGGCTCAACCGGAATCTTGATATTATACGAACCCTCCTTGTAGGGGGGATCCAAGGTAAGGCAGATGTATCTATCCGTAATACCCAGGGTAAGACTCCTCTCCATCTTGCGGTAGAAGAAAACCGCATTTCCCATATACCTCTGCTTTTGGAATATAAATCCGATATTTTTTCGGTAGATAACGACCGGATAACCCCTTTTGAGAATGCCCTGCAGGATCATAAGACCCTCTTGCCTGCCCTGATTACCCCGGAAACGGTCCTCCAAAATGACAGCGGCGGCAATACCATCCTGCATATCACCATACAAAAACGAGGGGATCTCAAGATCGTTGAACTTATCTTGGACAAAAAAGCCCTGGTTAATGCCCGTAATAAAGAAGGGGATACCAGTCTTCACCTCGCGGTCCGGCAAAATGACCAGGCCGTAGGGGAACTGCTGCTCTCCCGGGGCGCGGATATTTTTGCGCCTAACGTAAAAGGGGAAAGTCCTTTGTATCAGGCGTTTTATACCGCTGGAGGCTTGCGGACATGGATTCTCACCCCTGCAACCCTCAAGGCTCAGGACGGCTTGGGGAACACTATTCTCCACTATGCAGCCCAGTGGAAACTGGACCAGTATATTCCCCTCATCGTAGAACGGGGGGGAAATCCTGAGGCGGCAAACGCCACAGGAGAAACGCCCCTGTTTGCCGCGGTTAAGATCGATTCCCCGTCTACCATCCGGGTTTTACGCTCAAAAGGGGCCCTGGTTACGACTAGGGATATTCTGGGTAATTCAGCCCTCCATGCCGCTGTTCGCTGGAACGCGCCCAGGGCCGCAGAAGAGCTTATCGCGTCCGGTATAGATATCAACGGCCATGCCTTAAACGGGAAGACCCCCTTACATGATGCAGTACGCCTGGGAATTACCTCCCTTGAAACCATACTCCTCACCCATAATGCGGATCTGGAAGTCCGGGATGCAGAGGGAAACACCCCCCTCATGGAAGCTGCCTTGGCAGGAGGGCCCAGCGCCACGGTGGAACGGCTGGTGAACAAGGGAGCGGATCCTTTTACCCGCAATGACCGGGGGGATACACCCTGTCATATTGCGGTGATTACCGATCAGGAGGATCTGGTTAAACTCTTGCTGCGCTTAGGCGCCTCAATTCATGCAAAAAATTCCAGTGGGATGACCCCGTTCCGCAACGCATTGATAAGTTCTCCCAAAATGGTTGGGACCCTGCTTACCAAGGATAGGATCGCGGTTCCTGATGACGACGGATTTTCCCCCCTCCATATCGCCATCCAGGATATGGCGCCGATCCTTATCATCCAACTGATTATTGACCAAGGGGGCAGGATGACCGCGGTGGATGCAGAGGGTCGTACTCCCCTCAGGTTGACGGTGGATCGCAATGCCTGGGAATTGGCCAAACTGCTTATCGAGAAAGGCTCGAATATATTTTCCACCGCGGCAGACGGGAAAACTCCCGCACAGATTGTCCTTACCAAAGGTCCTGATGCCATTAAAACGTTCTTTAGCAGCAAGCAGGCCATCAATGCCCAAGATCCTGCGGGGAATACCATTTTGCACTTGGCGGCTCAAACCGGAAAACCAGACATTGTTTCCCTGCTCATAGAAATGGGGGCCAATAAAACCGTTAAAAATATCGCGGCAGAAAGCCCTATGGATATAGCCCAACGGTGGAAACGGGATACGGTAGTGGCGCTCTTACAATAGTAGACCTTATGCCAAGGTTCCTGCTTGTTTATGCGGTATTGGTTCTCGGTATTCCTGGGCTGCTCTTTTCTGGAGGTAATGCCCAAGGATCACCTGACTCCCCAAGAAGCCCTGTGTCTTCTGAGTTGAGCGAGGTGCTCCCTCCTCAGGCAATACAGATAGCTGAGTATATTTCCCGGGGCATATATGACTATCCTTTGCAAGAAACAGGACCAGTCCAGGTATTCAGCGCCGCAGATATTCGGGACACCACCGGATACCTGCAGCTCGGGTTTAGAGCCACCCATAGCTTGCCCCCTTTGAATATCGCTTTTGTGATTGATAAGAGCAGATCTATGGAAGAGCTGGGGAGAATGGACTGGGTTAAAAATGCTTTTCAGCAATTCATGGATCAGGTACGGCCTGATGATGTGGTTTCCCTGGTGAGTTTTGATACGTCCGCCAAGGTGATCATCCCCCCTGGCAGTGTGAAGACCCCCCAGAGTAAACAGCATTTCATGGACCTGGTGGCTTCCCTCAAGACCAGCGGGCGGAGTGATATTTACGAGGGTATGGCTCTTGGGTATACCCAAGTGGCTGCAAACTACCGTAAGGGATATATCAACCGGGTTATCTGTTTGACCGATGGGGGGCATAACGCCGGGGATAAGGACATAAACGATATTTTAAGCCTTGTGGAAACCTATCATAACCAGGATATCACCCTTTCCACCGTGGCCCTGGGAGGAAGTGCGGACCTCAGTCTCATGGAGGATACGGCCCTCATCGGCGGGGGCAGTTTCCGGTTTATCTCAGATGCCCAGGAAATGGCCGAGACCTTTGGCAGTGCCCTTGACCGCCTGGTGGTTCCCGGCGCCCGGCTGCTCAACGTGGACTTGCGCCTTGCTCAAGGAGTGGGTCTACAGGAAACCTGGGGGTATGACTACCAGGTTTCAGGCGCCACGGTTCACTATTCCCTGGGTACGCTCTATAACGAGGAGACTAAAACCCTGGCGGCAGAAGTGCAGATAAATCCCCAGCTCTTGCGTAAGCCGGTGGATATACCCTTGGGTACCGTGTATCTGGAATATCTGGATCAGTACGATGTGGTCCGCCGGCAAGGCCCCTACCCAATTGTGCTTGAGGCTTCAAGGGTCAGCAAGCAGGAACTTACGCAGCCCTGGATACAGGAAGCTGAAGGGTTTATACGCTTGGGACGAGGTCTTATCCACCTGGGAAACCAAGCCATTGAAATCAATACCCTCAAACAGGTCTATGACAGCCTAAAAAGACATGACCATTCTTCCCCGGACTTTTCCCGGATCTTTAATACCAATAATAATGGACTTGTCCCCTTGGTCGACACCACCGAAGAACCCTTATATATTGCCAAAGACCGGCTGCTCCAAAAACTGAAAGACGCGCTGCAGGAAATTGAGGCTCTATCCGCCTATCTTGAGGACATTAGGGATACCCTGGGGCCACCACGATACCAAGAGGAATTAGGACTGCTCACCCAGTACCATGCAGCTTTTTCCCGGATGTATGCCGACATTCGGTAACATACATACCATTCGTTTTAGTTCTGTCATCTAATTTTATATGAAATGGATAG
>JAISGE010000163.1 GCA_031263265.1 Treponema sp. | reverse complement strand
AGGATGGCGGCGGATCAGTGGCCCCGGTGGTCGGATCATTGAGTTGGCCACCACCGATACCAAGGTATATGCCCTTACCGGAGAGCCGGGTTCCTCAACGCTGTACGCGTTAGATGTTTTAGGCACCAATGCAGACTGGAAGCCGGTTACGTCGGATTATAAGAATATCCAGTCCATTTATGGAGCCAAGGACACGTTATTTGCCTGTGCGATGCTCGATACGAGCACCTTTGTCACGTTGTACGATAAGGGAGGGGCTTTGCAGGCATTGGGAGGCAGCGGGTTTCTTCAGGGAGCAGTATACCTTGACCCCAATTATTACCTGGCAGGAACAGGGATTTATACCCTTAATGGGGATGCGCTTACCCTTGTTTCCGACTCTGAGCTTACCGTAATAGGGCTGATTGCCCTGAAGGACATAGTGGTAGGAGTAAGCAGAGATGGAACCATACTCTATGGTAATTCCGATGGCTTTACCCAGGCGAAAGAAACAAGCGTAACCTTTACCGGGGCTATTGCCGCTTGGAAAAAAGATGGTGAGGGAACAGATGCCGTCCTGCTGCTCTTGGGTATACAGGGAGGATCCACCGCTGCTACCCACGGATACCGGGAGATCCTCTTGAGCAACGGTAACTTGGTTTCTACTGACTTGGGCCTCAGAACCCCTGGAAAAGCTGAACCATCCAGTGTTTCAGATTATGATAAATACTATTCATCCTTAGGAAAACATCCTGTGGTAAACCTGTACCAGGCCTCGGATGGGATCCTGTTTGCCGGAACCACGAAAAATGGCCTGTGGTCTTACCGGAACGATCAATGGAATGCTGAACCCTAAGCCCGGCTATGCAGGATAGGGAACTGTTCACGGTTCAGGGCGCGCTGCCCCCTTCAGGGCCTTTAGCAGACCGGATGCGGCCCCAAACCTTGGACGATATTGTGGGGCAGGATCACATCCTCGGCCCTGGACGCTTGTTACGCCGGGCAATCCAGGCGGATAGGCTTTCCTCTCTGATCTTTTACGGGCCTCCGGGTACAGGGAAAACAAGCCTTGCCCGGGTTATTGCCCTTACCACCAAAAGTACCTTTGAAAGTCTCAACGCGGTCCTCACCGGTATCAAGGACATCCGGGAAGTAATAGACCGGTCTGATGAGCGGCGGCGGCTCTACGGCAAACGAACCATCCTCTTTGTGGATGAAGTGCATCGTTGGAACAAGGCCCAACAGGATGCCCTTCTCCCCTGGGTAGAAAACGGCACGGTGATCCTCATCGGGGCTACCACGGAAAACCCTTTCTTCGAGGTAAACCGGGCTTTGGTAAGCCGGAGCCGGATCTTTCAACTTAGACCCCTAAGCCCTGAGGCGCTGCGGGAAACCGCCTTACGTACCCTCAAAGACCGGGAGCGGGGGTATGGGAAATGGAGGGTTTCCTTTGAGGAAGGCAGCCTCGAACACCTGGTATCCGTGGCCGGGGGAGATGCCCGGAGTCTCCTTAACGCGCTGGAACTCGCGGTGGAAACCACGGAAACGGATCCTGCATCCTGGCCCCCCAAAGAAGGTACTGAAATCCGGGTATCCCTGGAAGCTGCGGAAGAAAGCATCCAACGCCGGGCAGTGCTCTACGACCGGGATGGGGACTACCATTTCGACACGATCAGTGCCTTTATCAAAAGTCTCCGGGGAAGCGACCCGGATGCAGCCTTGTACTGGCTTGCTAAGATGGTTCGAGCAGGGGAAGATCCGGCTTTTATCTTCAGGCGGATGATCATTCTCGCCAGTGAAGATGTGGGGCTTGCGGATCCTCAAGCCCTGGGGGTGGTTATCGCCTGCGCCGAAGCCTTTGGGCGGATAGGCTTTCCAGAGGGGAATCTCCCCCTGGCCCATGCCTGCCTGTACCTTGCTACTGCGCCTAAGTCCAATACTGCTCTGGCTTTTTTTGATGCCCTCAAGGAAGTGGATAAGGAGGACGGAGAGGTCCCCAATCACTTGCGGGATCCAAACCGGGATAGCGAAAGTTTCGGCCACGGGCAGGGGTATATTTATCCTCATGCATACCGGGATCACTGGGCGGCTCAACAGTACCTGCCTACGGCTTTACGGGGAAAGACCTTTTATACCCCTTCTACCGTAGGCTATGAGGGTCGAATCCGGGAAGAGGTGCTCAAGAAGCGGGAAATCCAGATTGCGGTTATCATGGGAGATACCCACGGAGACCCTGGTTCTGTGCTCGAAGGGCTTTCCTGGTCAGCCTCCTCCAAAGGCCGGGAAGGCTGGTTCAAGCGGCTTGAGTCGGGGAGAAGTGCGCTGCTCTTGGCTGACCGGGATGCTATTCTAGGACAATGCCACATTTCCCGGCATGACCGCCTACTCATTCCCGCAGCCAATGACGGCTTGCTCCTATGGGAAAGCCTCCGTCGGACTCCTGAGGGTTTGAGTGCCGCACTGGTGGATAGTACTGCGGCCCGGGAAACACTGCTTAGGTATGCCGCTTCCCTGGATAAGCTCGAGCAGCCGGTAATTGCCGTTTTCTCAGGGGGATCCCTTCCTAGCCCTGAAGCAGGGGAGGCTCTTTTTTCCTGTGCATCCTTTGATCATATCCTTGCCCGGAAGCCTTGGCGAAAAGGGGCAGGGGCTGAGGTTTTCCGTGGTTTTGCCGAAGGCGCTCGACTACTCCTTGTTCCAGGAGGAGATCTGGTTATACTCCAGTCTCCTCCCTTGCTGGGGGAACGGATCTCCCGGATTGTACAGGAGGCTGGGGATGAGGCTTTGGGAGCAAAATTGGAAGCCGCGGAAGCGGCCTTTTTTGCATACCGGGATGAAGCTGGGGACATCGGATCAGCCCGGTGGACCTGGGATGGGGATACCTTGGAACATGCGTTTAGGGACGCAGGGTTTAAGACCAGTCTGTGCGTCGTGGATCAGCAGGAAGATCGTTTGCTTACTGCACGGGATTTGTCTCTTTGGTTTGATACGGAGAAGTCACCTTGGGGGGCGTTTATTGCCCGTGCGCTGGGGGATGCGACCTTTGCGCGACTTCGTGAGACCTTGCACGACCAGATAAGCCGCGGCCCTCTGGTTTGGCGCTGGAAGAGCCTCTTACTCACCGCCCACCTATAGCACCTGCGGTGGGCGTAGTGGGGGCGGTGTAGTTACCAAGTACGGGGCACGTCCCTTCGTTCCTGTTTCTTGTGCCGGGCTGCCACACCCAGCCTTGGTGATTTCTACAGAAGGTCTGGGTTTCATGTTCTTATCATTGACCAAGCCCTGGTATCCTTATAGTATTATATATAGCCATTTTTAAGGAGTTTATATGACAAGTTATACTGAATTGGGCTTGGTCAATACCGTGGCGTTATTCGAAAAAGCGGTAAAAGGCGGCTATGCAGTGCCGGCGTATAATTTTAACAACTTGGAACAGTTACAGGCCATTATCCAGGCTTGTGTGGAAACCAAATCCCCGGTGATCCTCCAGGTCTCTGCAGGGGCGCGGAAATATGCCAACCAGAACCTGCTGAAAAACATGGCCAAAGGAGCCGTGGAATATGCCCACGAACTGGGTTACGATATTCCCATTGTGCTGCACCTGGATCACGGGGATAGTTTTGAGCTTTGTAAGGACTGTATTGAAACCGGTTTTTCCTCAGTTATGATAGACGGTTCCCATCTTCCCTTTGCGGAGAATAGTGCCCTGACCAAGAAGGTCTGTGAATTTGCCCATTCCCGGAAGGATTATGTGTCTGTAGAAGGAGAACTAGGGGTTCTGGCAGGGGTTGAGGATGAGGTCTCGGCAGAGCATAGCCATTACACCCAGCCTGAAGAGGTACAGCAGTTCCTCAATGGAACCGGGGTTGATTCTCTGGCCATTTCTATTGGTACCAGTCATGGCCGGGCTAAATTCAAACCTGAACAATGCACCAAAGATGCCAATGGTATTCTCATTCCTCCACCGCTACGCTTTGACATCCTGGAAGCTATAGAAAAACAGATCCCTGGGTTCCCCATTGTACTTCACGGTTCTTCCTCGGTACCTATTGAATATGTGCAGATGATTGAAAAATACGGCGGTAAACTGAGCGATTCGGTGGGGATTCCTGAAGAACAGCTCCGACGGGCTGCCAAGAGTGCGGTTTGCAAGATCAATATTGACTCTGACGGCCGCTTGGCGATGACCGCGTTGATCCGTAAAGTGTTTATGGAAAAACCCGATGAATTTGATCCCCGCAAATACTTAGGACCTGCCCGGGATGAGTTAAAAAAGCTCTACTCCCATAAAAACATCAACGTGCTGGGTTCTGCAGGTAAAGCGTAGCATAAAGCAGCCGGGGTAGGGTGAAGGGGCTTGCCCCTTCGCATACCTTCCTCATGGTTTAGGCCGCTGATCCAGCACCCGAGTTGCCTTACCTTCAGATACGGGCAGGCTCCCCTGCTCATGAAGTTCCACCCGTGGATTGATCATGATAGATGCTTGGAGATTTTTACGGATCCGTTCTTTCAGAGCATTCAAGGGCCGGGTGTCATCTATGAAAACATCGGGGCCTACTTCGGTCTTGACCGTGAGCCGATCCAATACCCCTTCTTTTTCTACCAAGATGAGATAGTTGTTTCCCACTTCTTTCATAGTCATGATCACTTCTTCGATTTGGCTGGGAAAGAGGTTTACCCCATTAATAATCAGCATATCATCGGTGCGGCCGGTAATACGGCGGAGCCTGCGGTGGGTTCTGCCGCAGGGACAAGGCTCGGTATAGAAGCCGCTCAGATCTCGGGTGCGGTAACGCAGGATGGGTGTGGCCTCCCGGCAGAGACAGGTGAGGACCAATTCCCCGGTTTCTCCATCAGGAACCGGCTCTAGGGTCTTGGGGTTTACGATTTCTCCAAGGTAGCCGTCTTCCCAGAGATGCAGGCCGTTCTTTGCCTGGCACTCAAAGGCAACTCCCGGGCCGTTCATCTCCGAAAGTCCGTAGGAATTGTACACATTGATGTTAAGGAGTTCTTCAATACGTGCCCTTGTATCCTCTGAATAGGGTTCTGCTCCGGCAAAGGCACGTTTGAGTTGGAGCTGTTCCAGGTGTATCCCCTCTTCCTGCATCTTAGCTTGTACATGGAGCAGAAAGCTTGGGGTCGCATGAACCACAGTGGTGCCAAAGTCCTGCATCAGCTTAAACTGCCGAGTCGTATTTCCTGAGCCTGAAGGGATCACCAGCATCCCCACTTCTTCGCCCCCAAAATGGAAGCCCAAGCCTCCGGTAAAAAGCCCGTAGGTGATCATGTTTTGGAACACATCGGTTTTATTACATCCGGTGGCGTAGATGGAACGGGCCACAAACGTAGTCCATCGACGAATATCCCCCTTACTAAAATAAATCGTGGTGGGAGTGCCGGTGGTACCACTTGAAGCATGAAGCCGAACCACCTCTTCCCGGGGAATACTGAGAAACCCGTAGGGAAAGCCTAAACGGAGATCCCCTTTGGTGGTAAAGGGAATCTTCGCTAAATCTTCAAGGTTTTTGATGTCAGCGTCACTATGTATACCAACCCTGGAGAGCCGATCTCGGTAGAAAGGGGTCCGTAACGCGTGGCTTACTACGGCTTTGAGCTGTTTAAGCTGATAGGCTTCCAGGTCTGAACGGGTAAGGGTTTCCATCTCCTGATTCCAGTATTGATACTTCACCGGGACGCTCCTTGTGCAGCTGCGGCTCTTCCCAACTGAAAGGCCCGTTGGTTTGCTTCCCTCAACGCCGATTCTTTGGACGCAAACAAGGCCGCAATGGTCTGTTCCAGGGTTGCTACCGAAACCGGAAGAAAGGGGGACGCTGCACCTACCATGACCATATTCACTGCCTTGGCAAGTCCTGCTTCTTTGGCAAGGCGGGCTGCCGGGGCGATACGGTGCTGGGGAAAGCCCGCAATAGTCCGATAAATGGACTCGATATCCGGGTAATCGGGTATATTGACCAAAGGATCTGCTGCACTTACCAGTACCCCTTGGGGAGCAAGCCAGGAAGCATAACGGAGGCTTTCCAAAGGCTCCAGCGCGATGATGAGGTCTGCTCTGCCTTGGGGTACCAGGTCTGAAAAGATAGGTCCGTCAGCGATACGAAGATGAGCCAACACGGCGCCCCCCCGCTGGGCCATACCATGCACTTCAGATTGACGCACCGATAAAGTTTCTGTAACTGCAGCCTGGGCGATGATGGCGGCAACGGAAAGTACCCCCTGCCCTCCCACCCCGGCGAGGATAATGTCTTTTTTCATACCTGAATTCCTTTTGTACAACCTTACTCGTATTTCTCTTTTTATACAAGCTCATGTTCTATAAAAGCAGGATAAACGCATAGAAATCATCTGCTAATGCCTCTTACAAAAAAATAAAAAGATGGTAGAATCATTCAAACGGGTTAATACCCTCGATAAAAGGAGCATTTTCATGTATAATTTAGAAACAAACAGTCCATTCGTTTACCATTGATGAAACATTATCAAACAGGTGTTTTCTCTCTATTTTTTGAGTGTTTTCTTTACCGGCGATTACTTTGCTGCCAGTAACATGCGACTGGTACGCAACATTATTGTCGGAATAGTCAATCGTTATAGCAAACGGTACAAGCAAGACTAAAAGCTCATCCAGGTTTTCATGTTCCCGTGTGCCGAAATGAAATGCCAGAGGCTCGCCTGTAGTATGGTCTATTGCCCACCAAAGCCAGTACTGATGGGATTTATCCCCCACAAAACTCCCCATAATGCGGACATTTTACCGGTACTAATACCATTTTAATCCCTCCCTGTCTTTGCTTTGACTGCTTATATTATCATGGCTTTTATCTGCCGTCATCTCCTTTCGCCCACTACCAAATCAAAAGTCAACTGGATAGTCTTTCTTTGGACGAGCAGCCCCTATGACGGTTCCGGTTATTCGCCTATATAGGAAATAAAACCGTTGAGGCTTTTATCGCCTATATGAGGTATGAAGCAGCGTTGTATTCACAATACAAACAGTATTATGGATATGTGTTTTATATTGGTAAGAAACTATAAGAACCGGAAGGCCCGTGGTTCAGTAGGGCGAGGTGCCGGCGCGCTTAAAAAACGCAAACAGGGACGGTTCTAACGCCGCCCC
>JAISGE010000110.1 GCA_031263265.1 Treponema sp. | reverse complement strand
GATGAATACAGGAAGGTGTATAGGTTATTCGGCAGGAATTACGATTTCTTCTGGGCATTACGCTACGAGACCGCCCGTTACTTCCATGAAGACTGGCATGACCTGTTCCTGACGGTCTCTGGTATTGCCCCAGACGGTTGAATTCGGAATTGCTGGTGAGGCAACGCGGACTCTTGACCTCCGCGCTATAAAGGTGTATTTTATTTTGCAGATATATATTGACCTCTTCGGTTTTTGCAAGAGCATGAAAAGGCCCTAGTTGCTGGTGCCTTGTAATTATAAGACGTAGAGCAACAACGCCCTTTTAAGGTGCAGGTCGATAGTTCGAATCCAGCGTGGCTCAAAGAGGATAGATTTACAATGCCTTGTTTTTATAGGGTGTGATGCGTGTCGGAACATATGATGCATATCGCTTTTACCGGAGGCGGTACTGGAGGGCATATATATCCCGGCCTTGCGGTTGCCGCTTATTTACAAAAACAAGGTAATTATCGTATCTTTTGGATAGGTTCCAACAAAGGCATGGATAAAACCATTGTAGAACAGGCAGGGCTTGAGTTCTTTGGTATTCCTGCAGGTAAATTGCGGCGGCAAGTATCTCTCAAGCATGGCGCTGAGGCGCTTAAAGTGGGAGTGGGATTTTTTGCAGCTCGAGACATTTTGAAAAAGAAACGGCCTAGACTGCTTTTTTCTAAAGGGGGCTTTGTCAGTGTGCCGCCTTGTCTTGCGGCTGCATCTTTGGGATTGCCGGTATGGACCCATGAATCGGATTTGAGTCCTGGACTTGCCACGAACATCAATGCCCGTTTTGCCCAAAAGATATTCACTGCTTATGAGGAAACTGCGGCTTTTTTTCCTCAATCCTATCAAGACCGAATCATCCTTGCGGGTAATCCGGTGCGTCCTGCATTTCGTTCTGCGGACCCGGTGCAGGGAAGGGCATTTCTTAAGGTCAAGGAAGGGGAACGAATACTCCTGGTTCTCGGCGGAAGTCAAGGATCCCGCCAAATAAACGAACTGGTACGGGAAACCCTGGACGAGCTTACTCGGTGGTATACCGTGGTACATCAGACTGGGCTTGAGCACGGTTGGGACGTGAAGCCCCAGGAACGGTACCGGCCATATCCGTTTTTCCGGGATGAAATGCCCCAGGTTCTGGTTGCTGCGGAATTGGTTTTAGGCCGTAGCGGTGCTGGAACGCTCTGGGAATGTGCCGCCACAGGACGGCCTATGGTACTGATTCCCCTCAGCGGCTCGGGGACCCGGGGGGATCAGGTAGAAAATGCCCGGATTTTCGTCAAGGCCGGGGCAGCGGTGGCACTAGGACAGGCTTTTGGGACAGAAGCAAGTCCCGGGGCATTGTGCACGGTAATTGCTAAGATTGCGGAAGATGCAGGCCAGCGTACCGCTATGGCTGCTGCCTCAGCCCAGATCGGCTGTCTAGACGGAGTGGAGATCATTGCCGAAAGGATCCTGCATTGTGTGGGAGCAGTATAAAGGAGCATCATGCAGCATATAGTACCGATTGACATCATATTTACCATCTTCGTCATGCTGTTTGTGGTCCGGGGCGCACTTCGAGGATTTCTTGATGAGCTTTTATCCATAGCATCTTTGCTATTGGGTTTTCTGGGAGCGCTTTTTTTCTATAAAAAGGGAGCGGATTTGATCCGGACAAAACTCCCTGAAGATATACGGTTTCTTCCCGAGATGCTTGCCTTTGGCGCGGTGTTTTGTATTATCTTCGTGGGAATTAAGGCGCTAGAACTACTGGTGAAAGATATCATCCTGCGGATTAGGCTCACTGGGGTGGATCGGGTCTTGGGTGTGTTCTTTGGTTTAATTGAAGGCTTGGTTCTCGTAACCCTGATGCTTTTTCTTCTGACCATCCAACCTTTTTTTGATACCCAGTCCATGTTCAACGAGAGTATTTTCGTCGAATTACTGATGCCTGTTATTATCCACTATTTCCCTAGTATGGTACACCTTCCTTCTATCTTCCAGGGAGATACGTTGTAGCCATGTTTGACCATATCTTTGAACAGCCTGCGGTCAGCCAATTAGGGCTTGATAAAAAGGCAGGTATACTGGCCCCTTCTATGCTGTTTTCCGGTCCTCCTGCCTCAGGGAAAGGGACCGCGGGTCTGGAGTTTGCCCGGATTCTTTCCTGTGAAGATCCTGCGACTCCAGAGAACTGTACTTGTCATGCCTGTTCCCGGCACCGACTGCTTATCCATCCCGACTTACTAAACCTGGGGCCTCGTCCGTTTTCTGCGGAGATGAGCGCTGCCGCTGCCCGTTGCTTCCGGGAACCGGATCCCGTGGGACGGCTCCTGTTTATCCGGTCTGTGCGAAAACTCCTTGCCCGGTTCTCACCGGTACTTTGGGAGGAAGATCCTCGGTTCAAAAAGGTAAGTGAATCTGTTTTTGCCCTAGAGGAAGCCTTGGATGAATTTTTCAGTCTCAAGCCAGAGGAACTCAAAAAATCCATAGACAAAATCCTTAAGAATGCCGTGAAACTCGAATCCGAAGGCATGAGTGAGCTTATTCCCATTGGACATATCAGGCGGGCCGCTGCCTGGAGCCATTTGGCCCCTATGGGAAAGCGGAAAGTGCTCCTCATTGAAAACGCTGACCGGATGCAAGAGGGTGCCCGGAATTCCCTTTTAAAGCTACTAGAGGAACCCCCGCCATTGATAAGCATCGTGTTGACCAGTTCCCGTGAAAAAGCCTTACTCCCTACCATAGTATCCCGGCTCAGACCCTACCGGTTTATCCGGCGTTCTCCAGAGGTGGAAGCTGCGGTGATCCGCGCGGTGTTTAAGGATACCTTTCTCGAAGGGGCTTCGACAGGATCCCCTGGGTTTGGGATTAGTACCTATCTTGGTTCATTTCTCCCGGTACCCGAAGATTCCCTGCGTCCCTTGGCAGCTTTTTTTGCAGCCTTTATTGCCCGGGGAACCATCATCCTCTTAAAAAGCAAGGGGATCTCTCCGTTCCCGGATGAACTTGTGGCCCTGGGTAAGTACGCCACTACCATAACTGAGGCAAGTACCTTGGGCAAGCCCGGGCAGGACACCCAGAGCGTCATTGCTACGATTCTTGCAGGAGCGGAAAAGTTTGAAATCCGGGGGCTGTTTGCGCAATTTTTGCGGATGCTCCTTCAGGTGGTTTCTGAAAGCCGTACCTCCTTTGGTCAGGCTACGCATCCGGCGCTGATCCTTGATATATGGCGGAAGTACACCGCAGAGGCGGCCCATGCGGTGGGTATCTACAATCAAAGCCCGGTACTTGCGTTAGAACGGCTTAGTACAGAACTTAGGCGAGGTTTGGCGGAACAGTGGCCATAGAACATATTCCATGAGACAGTTTATTAAACGGGCATTACAAAAACTCAACAAGATGACCGGAGAACAGATTCGGGACATCTTGGTGTCCGCGGCTGCTGAAATCGAACGGCTGGAAACCGTACTGGATTCCATCGCTGATGGGATACTGGTGTGTGATACGGACCATAATCTCATCTTGGCCAATAAGTACGCTGAACGGTTTCTTCCCTTAGGGTATGATGAACAGGGAAATGGGCCTATATGGACCCTGATCCGGGACGAACCAGTGGCTGAATTTTTTGAAGCTACCCTGATGAACGGCGACCGGGTTGAGGAGCGGGAATTCGACGTGGAAAGTAAAGGCAAACAACGGCTCTTGAGCTTCAGTGTACTTCCCTTGGTTCAGGATCATCAGGTGTCCGGTTCGTTGATCCATGTGGAGGATATTACCGAAAAACGGGGTAAAGAGGCCCGCTTGCGGCGCATGGAAAGCCTGGCCAGTCTTACCACCTTGGCAGCGGGGGTAGCCCATGAGATCAAAAATCCCTTAGGCTCCCTTTCTATCCATGTCCAGCTCATTCAAAAGGCTATGGATGCGAACCGGGATTTGTATTTTAGATCTCACCCGGTAGAACAGGGGGATCGCAACCAGGAGTCAAAGGATTATTTTCAGCTTCTGGATACCTATCTTGGGGTGGTTAACGAAGAGATCGACCGGCTTAACGGTATTGTGGTGGATTTTCTGTTTGCGGTTCGGCCGATGAATATGGAGTTTCGGGAGGGAAACATCAACACCCTTATCGTAGAACTCACGGATTTCGTGGGTTTTGAAGTGGAGGAAGCCCATATCCAGTGTGTCCTGAATCTAGCCGAGGAACTTCCCCTGATTGATTTTGATGAACGGTTTATGAAACAGGTCCTCCTCAACCTCATTAAGAATGCCATCGCGGCTATGCCTTCAGGGGGTACCTTGCGGGTCTGTACCGAGAAGGGGGATGGGGAAATTATCATCAAGGTATGCGATACGGGCATTGGGATCCCTGAAGAAAACCTTTCCAAGATATTTGAGCCTTATTTTACCACCAAGGAAACTGGTTCCGGCTTGGGGCTTACCTTGGCGTTCAAGATAATTCGGGAACATCAGGGAGAGATTACGGTAAAGTCTAAAGCCAAAGAAGGAACGTGTTTCATCATCACCCTTCCCATTCCCCAAAAGGAACAGCGGCTTATCAGTTATGAAGGCGAAGCAGAGGCAATCTATGAACTTTAAGCTCCTCGTCGTGGATGACGAAAAAAATATTCGGGAAGGGTTGGCTGCATCCCTTGAGATGGACGGTTATGAGGTGGTAACTGCCGCACAAGGGGAAGAGGGATGGAAGCGTTTTCAGAAAGGTGATCTTGACCTAGTGATCACCGACCTTCGTATGGCAGGTTTGAGCGGGGAGGATCTGCTCAAGCGCGTTACTACAGAAAGTCCCGGGATTCCGGTCATTGTGCTTACGGGTCATGGCACGGTGGAGACTGCGGTGGCGGCTATGCGGAATGGGGCCTACGATTTTCTTACCAAACCAGTCAATTTGGATAGGCTCTCCCTTTTGGTAAAGCGGGCCCTCCAGAACCGGGAGTTGCTGCTCAAACACCGGCGTATTGAAGAAGAGTTGGAACGGCACAAACAGTTTGAGACCATCATCGGTACCTCAGGCCCCATGCGCCGGGTTTTTGATACCATCAGCCGGGTAGCTCCTGCCAAGGCTTCGGTGCTTATCACCGGCGAGTCAGGGGTGGGAAAAGAACTGGTAGCCGATGCCATCCACGGACTTTCTCCCCGTAACGGAAAACCCTTGATCAAGGTACACTGTGCGGCACTTGCCGCGAGTCTTCTGGAGAGTGAGCTTTTCGGCCATGAGAAAGGCAGTTTTACCGGGGCCACTACCCGGAAGCGGGGCCGCTTCGAGCTTGCCCACGAGGGGACCCTTTTTCTTGATGAAATCGGGGAAATCGACCAGAACATCCAGATCAAGCTCCTACGGGTACTCCAGGAAAAGAAATTTGAGCGGGTAGGAGGGGAAGAGACCATTGAGACCGATGTACGGATTGTGGCAGCTACCAATAAAGACCTCAAAGGGGAGATCGAAAAGGGGAATTTCCGGGAAGACCTCTATTTCCGGCTCAATGTGGTGAATATCCTGGTTCCTCCCCTGCGGGAACGAAAAGACGATCTACCCCTGCTTATTACCGCTTTTCTCAAGGAGTTCGCCCGGGAAAATGGCAAGGCAGTGGACGGTATTGACGAGAAAGCCCGAGCAGCCATCTACGCCTATGATTGGCCGGGTAATGTACGGGAACTGCGGAATTGTATGGAAAGCGCGGTGGTTATGGCTAAAGGGCCGGTCATTACCGAAGATGATCTGCCCCCTACGGTAGGGAGGAAAAGCGATGAGGGCTGGATCCGCATCCCCCTGGGTACGACTCTTGAGGACGCGGAGAAGATCATCATTCGAGATACCCTTACGTTTCTCCAGGGTAATAAAAGCAAGACTGCGGAGGTCTTGGCCATTGGTCGTAAAACCCTGCACCGCAAGCTGGCCAATGAAAGCAACGCGTAAGAGCTTTTTATGGTAAATCGAGGGTTCCATCACTGGCCCTCTCACGTACATCAAGGATCCTTGGACCAATGATAGACGAGTCGTCCTTTTTCACATTACTATGAAGTATGCCCTTGGTTTTATGTATCTTGAGGCTCTTTCAAAACTTCGGTTTTCAAAGAGCACCGTTAGATTTAATGGGAACAAGCGGTTTATTAGCCGTGTGTTCCAAAACCAATTTCAAAACTAACCGCCTTTTGAAATTGGGCCTCTTGTTTATGGTTACTTCTTGTACGGTTGCGCCATCCTCAGTACCTCCCCAGGAATTTCCCCTTCCCGCAGTGGTTCCTGAAGATTCCCCGCTTCCAGAAGAACCACCGCCGCAAACCCCGGATCCACTCAGCCCGCCTCCTTCTGATCCTTCCCCCACGTTACCCCAGGAAACGCAGCAGCCTCTTCCTCCAGAAAGCCCTGGTGAACCTCCTCGTCAGGAGGAGTCTATGCCTACGCAACCGGATAGTACCCAGGATGAAGCTCCTGTTCAGGTTGCGCTGGATCCCCCGGTTGAAAAGCCCCCTCAAACCATCCCACAAGCCCTGGCTGAAACCTCTTCCATTGCTCCCTCCCTTCCTCTTGAGCCGCAGGCCCCTCCGGCGACTGCCCCCTCTCCAGTGCCTGCCCCCTTGGTGGCCGCTCTCCCTCCGGTCTCCCCGGATCCGATACCTGCAAGCCCTCCTGTACGTCTGCCAGTACCCCCAAGTCCGCTGCCCGTCATCGACGAAGAGGCCGTACGTGCCTACTACCAAGGGAGGCCGGAGCGGAGTATTCGAACGTTAGAACAGCACATGCAGCAGGATGCGGATAGGGGAAACAAGGTATCCATCACCTGGCAGCTTGCCCGCTTATATGCTGAACTAGGAAACGGGAAAGCTGCGACAGCCCTGATTGAGCAGCTACATAAGGATAAACCCGCTGATCTTGAAGTGAAACGGGAGTTGTTTGTAAGTCTTTGCCTTGCCGGGAACTACCAAAAGGCCCGGGAGCTTCTTCCCCTTTCCCCTGAGACCGGTGAAACCTTGTTCTATGAGGCCATGCTTCTCCGGGATACCGGGGATACCGGGAGGGCTATCGCCACCTTGCGAAGAAGCCTGGCCGCAGAAAATTTCCGCCCTATAGGCTGGCTCTTCCTAGGGGAATTGTTGGCTTCATCTGCTCCAGGAGAAGCGGAGACCTGTTTTCGTACCGCCCTGCGCCAGGATCCAGAACTCCATGTAACCCTGCTCCCCCTAGGTAAGGTACTCTTGGCGCAGAAACAGTATAAAGAAGCATACGAATCCTTAAATCGTGCCCATTCCTATTTCCCCCAGCAAGATGACATCATCCAGGGTCTCAATGAGGCCCTCCGCGGGATACCGGGATTCCCTGGGTACCAGGAAAGTCCCCCAACCAGGCGGATCATTGGGGCAAATCCGCCCAAGGTCAAGGCCCTGGGATCCCTTGCCCAAGGTATGACCCTAGTACGGATAGGGCTTGTAGAGGAACAAGCCAGCATCACGGTAAAGACCGGCGGTCCTTATCTCCTGCGCCTTCCCGGAGAGCGGCCCCTATTCAGCAGCCGGGAACCGGAACAGATCTGGGCTGAAATGCGAAACGGGAAACTTTTCCTTTTGGATCAAGCCGGGAAAACCCTGATCAGTGCGGCAGAGCCGGTGGTACTGGAATACCAGGAACCGGAAAATACCACCCTTGTTTCAGGCTTTACCGCTGAAGACCGTTCCTACCGGGGCAGCATCGAATTTTGGCCTACCCAAGCAGGGATCACCTTGGTTAACATCCTCAATATAGAAGAATACCTCTATGGGGTTATTCCCGCGGAAATGCCCGCGTATTGGCCAGGAGAAGCCCTTAAAGCGCAGGCCATTGCCGCCCGTTCTTATACCTTGGCCTGCCTTGAAGATGGTAACCGGGATGTACCCAAGGAAAAAGGATTTGATCTTTACGGATCCGTGCTCTCTGCCGCGTACCGGGGGGTAAGCGGAGAAGCCCGGGCTACCACCGCAGCAGTGGATGCCACCAGGGGTATATACCTAAGCGCCGGGGGGAAGCCGCTCAAGGCGTACTATTCTGCCAATCACGGAGGGTACAGCGAAGACAGCCGTTCCGTATGGGGTTACAGCACCTTTAACGCGGCGGTTCCTGATAAGCTCCTGAGCTCCAGAACAAGCCCCCTTCCTCTGGACGAATTGGCCCGATGGATTCGGGAACGGCCGCGCTCATATTCGTCGGTGCCGAACCTTCATTCCTCCCAGGCGTACCGTTGGGAAAAATGGGTAGCCGCAGAAGAAATACGCAGCCGGAATGCGGCAGATGGGAATAGCCTCGGTGAAATTCTTCAGGTAACAAGCCGGGGCCGGGGCATTTCAGGCAGGATAAACGAAGTGGAAATCCGTGGTACCCAGGGAACGCTGCGGATTAAAGGGGATCGTATCAGATCCCGCCTGGGAGGACTGCGGAGTAACCTCTTTACCATCAGGTCAAAACTGGGAAAGAACGGCAGGCCAGAGTACTTCATCTTTCAAGGGGCAGGTTGGGGTCATGGAGTCGGGCTGGATCAAAGTGGTGCTGCCGGTATGGCCCAAGCAGGGTTTACGGCGACCCAAATACTGAGCCACTATTACCCTTTGGCAACCGTGCATTAACCTAAGTCATCCGTCCCGGTATATCCAACGCCCTGCATCCCGGAGATAGGGTACCAGAATCGCCCCATAAATCTCATTTTGCAGTTTTGTCGCATCCTTGTACCAGGCATCTATGGTATGCAGCGCCGCCCCTACCCGGCTACGGCCATCTGCAGCCGTAGCTTGGAGATCCAGGCTACGGTCCAGCAACATCTTGGTCAGAATTTCCGCCAGAAAATACGCGGATAAGCCTATGGTTATGGGATCCTTGGCTTCTTTGGAGAGCACGGTAAACTGTTCCGCAGCAATAGAAAACTGCCGTTCCAGTAGCAGGGTAAATCCGTAGTAAAACCGTATCCATGCGGTTTTCTTCGGATCCTTTCTGAAAAAGAGACCCTTACCGGATCGGGCCACTGCAGCATCCAGACGGTCAGAAAAGAACTGTACCCCCCCGCTTATATCCTTGCTTAGAATCCGGGCCGCCCCAAAAAGGAGGGCGTGATCTTCAATCAAAGAAGGTTTCCCCTGGGCGATTTTGCGCTCCAGGTTCATTACCGCGGCAGGATCTGAAAGGACGAAATACGTATTCGCTAAGAGCCGGACTAGAGAAGAAGAGTAGTGTTTATGTTGGACAATCCTCGTCTCCAGATATTGGGTAAGCCCAGGCCAATCTTCCCGTTCAAGGAGTACATACAAGGACCGGTTAATACCATAAAAGACGTCAAGCCCTATCAGCACAAGGAGCATAAGCACGATAAAGAACCGGCTTGCCTGCCAAAATTCCAGGGCGATTTCGGTTCCCAGTATATAAAACGACAAAATACCGATGACCAGTAAAAAAAACAGAATGATTATATTAAATGCGATAAACACATATCTGAATTGCAAGACTTAAACTCCTCCTGGTGTTCCCAAAACATTTTTCCCAGTTCACTTTATGATACCCTCTAGCCGATAATTTTATAATATTCTACAATAACTTTATTATCGGTAATAACGTAAGGGTAATAATGCAGAACTTACAGATACGAGCATTAGCCATAGGAGTCAAGGAATGAACCATTACCAAGTCATGCAGATTCAGGAGAGAAGCTTGTTTTCTGAGTCCCTCTATCTTGACGAGCAGTTTATATTAGCCTCACCAGAGATGCCCTTCTCCAAAGAATTGGCTGCAGCTCTTTTAGAATGGGATTTTAGGGAAGTATATAGCGAAGGAGAAGCTCGGCTAGAAGAATCCGTCGTAAGCGATAAGGATAAACTCAAACAGGCCCAAGAATTTTATGATGCTTTTCAGAAATATGTGCCCCAGCTTTTTATTGCGGGGGCGAAACCTGATCTTAGTTTCACCACCATAGCAGAACAGATCCAGACCGCCTGCAGTATCATACAAACCGATTCCCGTACCTTCTTTCGACTGTTGATGACCTATAGAGCAGAAGGAGAGCTTACCTATCAGTTAGCTCATACGCTTACTTCCACTATCATTGCCCTTACCATAGGGGCCTCCCTCAAACTACCGGATGACAAGCTTATCGAACTGGGGGTTGCCACGCTCTTCCATGAAATCGGCATGGCTAAATTGCCCTCTAAAGTAAACATAAATAAGCGGGATCTGACGTTGGAAGATAGGAAGGCCATCCTTACCCATCCCATCTTGAGTTATAACTTCCTCACTTCCTTGGGGTTTCCCTCTGCGGTATGTACCGCCGTACTACAGCATCATGAACGGGAAAATGGTTCAGGGTATCCTCAAAAGCTCGCAGGAGATCAGATAGGTCTTTACGCAAAAATAATCGGGGTAAGTTGTTCTTATGAGGCGATGATCTCCAACCGGCCTCACAAGAAGGCTAAAGACATGCATACCAGTTTACTGTATTTCCTGAAAAATGAGGCAAAACAGTACGATGATACCGTATGCCGGGCATTGGGTAATGCGCTTTCTCTGTATCCTATTGGGCTTCATGTGCTCCTGGCCAATGGAAAAAAAGCCCAGGTAGCGAATGTGAACCCGCAAAATCCCCGGTTTCCCATTGTCCAACTGACCGGCATACCAAGAATAGGCAAAGTATACATCCAAACTTCTCAGGAACATGGCCTCTCTATTGCTCGTCCCTTGACCAAAGAAGAATTCGATGATATCGTCTGATGATACGTACTGAATTTTAGAGATAATTGCTTATTTATGGAAGATCCCTTACCTGCAGTCTTGTTTATTCTAGTCGTCGTCGTGGTAAAGGGAGTTTTTTCGTTAGTTGAAACCGCGTTTATCGCTTCTCGTAAAACTTGGCTCAGAGCCAGGGCCGAAGAGCAGGATAAGCAGTACCGTAAAGTCCTTGAAGCCGTGGAGAATCCCCTGCTTTTTCTTTCCGCGCTGCGGATAGGTATTGGTTTTCTTGGGATCCTTGCCGGAGTAGCAGGGGGTATGGGGATCGGAGGTTCCTTAAAATTTTGGTTTACCCCTGGGGAATCAGCAGCCCCCTGGGGAGGATACCTGGCCACCACCCTTGTAACCGTAGCCATCACCGTGCTGATCTTCATTGTTGGGGATACGCTCCCTAAACAGATAGCCCTCGTTGCCCCGGAACGAATCACTACCGTGGCCCTCCCGTGGATCAAGGTTTTGGCCTTGGTTTGTACGCCTCTCAGTTTCGTGAGCACCAAAATAGCGGCCTTGGTCCGTATCTGCTTGCGGATTGATACCACGCCTCCTATAGGTATGACTGAAGACGAACTGTGGATCGCGTTACGGGAAGGAGAAAAATCAGGCATCGTGGAACGGACCGAGCGAACCATGGTTGAGGGGGTCTTTTATTTGGGAGACCGGCCTGTAGGAACCTTTATGACCCACCGGTCGGACATAAGCTGGCTGGATATTACCACTGGACCAGAACTGGTACGGCATACCGCCCTTGAACACCGGGATCAGCGGTACTTCCCGGTTGCTGCAGGCACCTTGGATGCGGTTACCGGGGTGGTGTCGGTTCAAGATATCCTGCTTGCCCTTTTGAACGGGCCTTGGCCAGGGCTTAATGCCATCATGAAACAGCCCTGTTTTGTTCCGGAGACCCTGTCCGCGCTCAAAGCCTTTGAAGCTTTTAAACGAGGGGATACGGATTTTCTGTTGGTGATGGACGAATACGGGGGATTTTCAGGGGTCCTCTCGGTGCGCGACCTCATTGAAGAAATCGTAGGCCAGCTTTCTAGCCCTACCCTGGCAACAAAAACAATCCTTCCTCAGGATGACGGAACCTACCTAGTGGAAGGCAGCATGAACATTGATGAGGTTGCCGAATCTCTGGGTTTTGATCATACCTTAGGGGAACACCAGGAATACCATACGTTAGCGGGGTTGATTCTGAGTCTAGCCGAAGAAATTCCGCGGACCGGCGCCACCTTTGGGTATTACGGGTATCGGTTTACCATCGTAGCTATGGATGGAAACCGTATCCATAAGGTGCTCATTCGGCTTCCTCCTGAAGAAAAGGTAGAACATTGAGCATAGTTTTTATGAAATACCATCAACACACCCAGTTAGTTTGGTCTTGATACAGATTAATTCGGCTCAGAGACGAATTACCTTGGCTCACTCCTGGCTATACTCCCGGCTGTCCCGTGAAAGTCGATGTTGAAAGGGGTTGATTGTTTTTTTACCCTTCTTAGCCTATAGTAGAGTACCAGGAGTCTTTTATGCTGAAAGCAATGCGTAATATCGGTATCATGGCCCATATTGATGCCGGAAAAACCACTACCACCGAACGGATCCTCTATTATACCGGGAAAAGCCATAAGATCGGCGAAGTTGATAATGGTGAAGCTACCATGGATTGGATGGAACAGGAACAGGAACGGGGTATTACCATTCAAAGTGCGGCTACCACCATTTATTGGAGGCAGTTTCAGATCAACATTATTGACACCCCCGGTCATGTGGATTTTACCGCGGAAGTGGAGCGATCCCTGCGGGTTTTGGATGGAGCTGTGGCGATCTTTGATGCGGTCCGGGGTGTGGAACCTCAGACCGAAACCGTGTGGCATCAGGCGGAACGGTACCGGGTGCCTTGTATTGGGTATGTGAACAAGATGGACCGGGTTGGGGCTGATTTTTTTCAGGTTCTTGAAGATATTAAGGCAAAACTGGGGATTTCCCCGGTGGCCATTCAGGTACCCATCGGGAAGGAAGGAGGCTTTGAAGGGGTCATCGACCTCATTACCATGCAGGAAATCCGCTGGGATGCCGCTACCGAAGGCGAGCAGATGGTCCTAAGCCCCATCCCCCCAAGCCGGGAAAGCCTTGCCAAGGAATGGCGGGAAAAACTCATTGACGCACTGTCTGGATTTTCGGACCTCCTAACCGAACAATACCTGGCAGGGGAGGCGATCAGCCCAGAGCTTATCATCCAGGAATTACGGAAGGCAGTTTTAGGGCGAGCGCTGCTTCCCATCTTGGCCGGAGCATCCCGGCGGAATATGGGGGTACAGCCTTTGATTGATGCAGTGGTGGCTTATCTGCCTGCACCGGATGAACGAACCCCGGCAACCGCGCATCATCTGAAAAAAGGTATTGATGAGGAAGTCAAGGTACCCTGTGATCCTGCAGGTACTCCCTTGGGACTGGTCTTTAAGATTCAGCATGATAGGGAGGCGGGCAGTCTCTGTTATGTGCGGATGTATTCGGGAACCATCAGGCCGGGAACCGGGGTGTTTAACGTGGGAAAGCGGAAGCGGGAGCGGGCCAACCGGATCATGCGGATGCATTCCAATAAATCCGAGCCTTTGGAAAGGTTGTCCGCGGGGGACATTGGGGTCATCATCGGGATGAAGCTTGCCCAGACTGGAGATACTATTGGGAGTGAAAGCTGGCCGGTGATCCTGGAAAAGATGGCCTTTCCTGAACCGGTCATCTCCGTATCAATTGAACCGAAAACCTTGTCGGAACAGGAAAAACTCAAGGAAATTCTGGCTCTGCTCTCCAAAGAAGACCCCACCTTTACCACCAAAGAAAACGAGGAAACCGGTCAGCTCATCATTTCCGGCATGGGGGAACTGCACCTTGATGTACTGGTTACCCGGATACTCAAGGAATATCATCTGGGCGCAAAGGTGGGGAACCCGCAAGTTACCTACCGGGAGTCGGTGAGCCAGATTGTGGAACGGAGCGAACAGTTCTCCCGCATCATTGCCGGCAAGGAAAACACCGCGTCTCTCAGTCTCAGGATAAGCCCGCTTCAGCGCGGGACCGGGAACCAGTATACCTGTGAAGTTAAAAACCGGGATATTCCCCAAGCTATTTTTGACGCCATAGAACGGGGCATCCGGGGGGCTTTGGCCGGGGGAATCGTCCTGGGTTATCCCTGCATCGACGTGGGGGTGAGCCTCATGGATATAGGCTATTCGGAACTTACCGGCACGGAATTTGCCTTTGAAGCCTGTGCCAGCTTGGGCTTTGACGAAGCCTGCCGGGCTGCCTCACCCATACTTTTAGAACCCATCATGGCAGTGGATCTTATCGCACCCAAGGAATTCGTGGGTGATGTGATAAGTCTGGTAACCCAGCGGGGAGGTCAGATCCTGAGTATAGACTCTAAGGCCTCAAGTGACCAGGTGAAGGCCCTGGCGCCTATGGCGAAGATGTTTGGGTTCATGACGGCTCTCCGTTCAGCAAGTCAGGGCCGGGCTACCTTTACCATGGAATTTTCCCATTTTGCTTTTTTTTCTAAGTGAATTCGAGGGGATAAAGAGAGCTCTGAGGAGGTCCTTTGGTCAGGATAACCATCGGTGGTTCTAGCTATATTACCACTTGATTCTTACCGTTGCGTTTGCCGATGTAGAGGTTTTTATCCGCAGCTTCAATACTAGCATCCGAGTTAGTGAGATCAAAGGGCGCGATCCCCGCGGTAATCGTAATGCTCAGGGTACCCTTCTGTTTGGTGGTAATTTCAGTCTCACCAAGTTTACTCCGTAGTTTGTCTATCACGATCTGAGCCTCATTGAGAGTAACATTCTCCATGATGATGAGGAATTCTTCTCCGCCCCAGCGGAAGATCCGATCGGTCTTTCTCAGGCTGTTTTGGAGGAAATTGGAAAGAAATACCAGGATTTCATCCCCACAAGGGTGCCCATAGGTATCGTTTATGAGCTTAAAATTATCAATATCCAGGATTGCCACACAGATGTACCCATTTCGGGGTTTGAGGGTGTTGAAATAGATTTGGGTATACCGGCGATTGTACAGACTCGTGAGGGGATCCGTATAGATCTGAGATGTCAGTTCCGTCAACCTCCCCTCCTTGACCCTTGAGACAATGAGATGGACAAAGGTGTTGATACTAATCTCAAGGATAATACCGAAAAACATGATGTATATGTTTATCATGGTTATGAAATGGTTAAGTCGTTCAGAAAAAACTACGGACGGAGTGGTATAGGCATAACGCAGCCCCAGAACGGTGATTACCACAAAAATCAACAGGATTATAGCTTTACGTGTTTTTGCGGTTCCGTAGGGGAACAGGATCAACATCACGATGATTAATAAAAAGTGTCCGGCGATATACGAGGAAATACCGCACATATACGCCCAAACTGAAGCGTATATGGTCGCTTCTATAGCAATAATAAGGCCAATGAATTTATATTTTTTTCTTTTGAGTAGCAACAATGCAACGGTATACGCAAGCAAACTCTCACAATTCAAAACAACCAAGAAGGTAATACCCTGAACCAGGTAGAAAATCAGAAAGAAGATACGTATCGGTATGCAAAAGAGTAGGGAAGCATAAGAAATCAAATACAGACTTAATTTATCGTCCTGTTGAACGGACTGATTCAACAGTTTTGCGATTAATTTAGTTCGCAGCTTATTAAGCATACTTATAGTCTATTAAATTTAGGCTATATCGCAAGGGTAATACTTGCCTTTTGCTTTCCCCTGGTGGTATTATATAAAGGCTACATATATTAAGAGAGGTTTTATATGGCGTATACGGTTAATCAGGCTGAGTGTGCTAATTGTGAAGCATGTGTCAGCGAATGTGAGGCTGGAGCAATTTCCGAAAAGGACGGCGCTCAGTGGATCGATCCCGCAAAATGTCAGGATTGCGGCAAATGTGCTGAAGCCTGTCCCTCAGAGGCTATTGCTAAAGCATAGATCCGGGGATTAGTGAGCGGTAAGGCAAGGGAAGACTGGCCCCTTGCCTTTTTTTATGGTCTCTCTATATAATAAGATACATTCGATGCTTGCCCTATAAAGCATGGAGTGGGACCCTTATATGAGATCCGCGGCACCCCTACCATTGATAAGCCTTATCATTTTCCTGTATGGACTGGTCCCTACCCTGGGGGCTGAAACAAGGGGACTTGGCTTTCCGGTGATTTCCCGCTTGGATCCCCGGGATCCGGGGTTTAAGCAGTACCTAGCGGATGTGGAATTTGCCCGGCGGCGTATTTTCAATCTTGAACGAACCGGGGAGCAGCCTCGGGCTATTGCAGAAGCCCTTACCGTCTATGTCTATACCCCTCAAAGTACCGACGATCTCTTGAACCTGGCAGCCCGGTGTACGATTTCCTATGCGAGCTTAGTTACCCTCAATAGGATAGCTCACCCCGGTTCCCTGGAGCACAGCGGCCCTTTGCTGCTTCCCTCTGCGCCAGGGCTTTTTATACCTGAAACTCCCCGGTCGGATCTGGAACAGCTCTTGACTTCCACCAGGGTGAACGAACCAGGGATTACCATAACCCTGAACCAAAACGAGGGTAAAGTGAATTTCCGGTTTATTCCTGGGGCAGATTTTAACCCTACTGAACGGACGTTTTTCCTCCATACGGGTTTCCGCTATCCCCTACGGAACTACCGCTTGACCAGCAGCTTTGGTATGCGGGTGAACCCGGTTACCGGAGTTCTCAGGAACCATAATGGTTTGGATCTAGCCGCTCCTACGGGAACTGAAGTCTACGCTGCCCGGGAAGGGGTGGTTACTGAAATCGGGGAGGATAGGATTTATGGGAAATACATCATCATTCGCCATGGGGATAATTGGGTGAGTCTCTATGGGCATCTATCCAAAATCAATACGGTCTTGCGAAAGCAGGTAGAATCCGGTAGTGTTATAGGCAGAGTAGGGTCCACCGGACAGTCCACAGGGCCGCATCTGCATTTCGAATTACGGCAAAATGGAAAAGCCCAAGACCCAGGAAAATACTTATTTCAAGAAGGAATTCGGTAATAGAGAAAACATGAAATCCAGGTACGGTGTACTGGTTTGCGTACTTTGTATGGGCTTTCACTTAGAGGCTGAATCCTTACGGGTCCTCATTGCCGGAGATATACAGGTTTCGTTGCATAATCCCGAAGGAGTATCAGTGCCCCTTTCCTATGTCAGTTCAGTGCTGATCACCCTTGACCAGGAACTCCGGTTTTTCAGAGGGGTATCCCTTGAGTTGACTGCCCCGCAAACCTTTCTTCCCTATTACGGGAGCCTGGCCATAGCGCTGTACGCGGACTTAGATAGGCTCCCTGACCCGGGGATTGCCGATATTACAGGACGGCAAATCGGTTTTGAGCCAATACCCAATAAGATTCAGACCCTGTATCAGATTCCCCTCCGTTCAGACCACGGCCTGCGAACCACTCCCTATGTTTCGGTTCTTACGGATGTCATCTCTCCCGCTTCATTTCCCCTCCTCTTCAGGCTCATGCCGGTTATCAAAGGATTAAACGAAGCAATCGAGTCTATGGTTTTTCAGTTGCAGGTGAAGCCCATCCTGACTAATGAGGGGGCGGTGCGGATTGGGTTCCGCTATCCTGAACTGCTTCCCGGGAAATCCTTCATCCTCCTTATCGATGATGTGTTGATCGAGCGGCCTGAGGATGAACAGCTCTTACGGGAAGGGGAACATCATCTGGTGATCCTTTCTGACGCGTACCGGAACGAAAACCGGCGTTTTCTGGTAGAACGGGGCAAGATTCTGGATATCACCGTCGAATTACAGGATCCCACCCCGCTTATTAGCTTTGAAGCCCCGGAAAATACCCTGATTTATCTTGATAATGAACTGATAAAAGACACCCAACGCTCCTATCCGGTGGAACCAGGAGAGCATGAGCTTAGATTCCAGATGAGTGACTATTCGATTATCAGGCCCGTAATGGTGCAGAAGGGAAAAACCTACAAAGTGGCCCTCTCGGTGGATATTACGGTTTCCGAAAGTGAATGAGGATAAAAAAGACTTAAGAATAGGCCGAGTGATACCGATAGGATAAATATTGGATATATAGTTCCCCTCCCAAATCACTATATATCCAATAAGCCTCAAGGGCAGGCCGGTGTAAACCGGCCTTTTTTTGTGTTTATACCGTGAGTGGCTTTCTGATTGCGCTTTCCTGGCTGTTAGGGTATACTATCCTTGTATAAGGGGGTAGGGTATGAAGAAACTGTGGGTTTTCGTGGCGGTTCTGTGGACAACAACGGCTTTGGCGGCCCAGGAGGTGCGGGT
>JAISGE010000082.1 GCA_031263265.1 Treponema sp. | reverse complement strand
GTACAAAAACGGTGCAAACAGGCGGGGATGAGGTGGAATGAGGGGAATGCCCAAGAGATGGTAACGCTAAAGGCAAAGGAAGAGAGCGGGATATGGGGTGCTTCGGTGAGGGACTTTATCATGGCTGCCTAAATGCCCCGAAAAAGAAGTTGCACCCGCCTATCAACGCGCCTACTTGACGTATTGATTGCATGATGTTATACTATTTATAGTTAATTGATGATGTTTCAAACGGTAAAGGATTTACCTCCTTTACCATGAGATCCTTGAGTCGGGCAATAGCGCAGTTGGTTAGCGTACAAGTCTGGGGGACTTGGGGTCCCCGGTTCAAATCCGGGTTGCCCGACTCAAGGATTTCGTGGCAAAGGAAATCACCTCAAAACTAAAAGCTCATCCCCAAACTAAAGGAACCTTGAAGATACTGAGCAGGGATATTGTAGCTGATTCCAAGTCCCAGGGCTGGGATGGCTATTTTGCTCAGATAAAAGAAAACCCCGCCTACAATGCCATGATCAAATTGATCTCCCAGAATTGACCCAGAGGAATACACTGCCTCATAAGAAACCACAGTTGAAAGGACACCCCCTGGAATCTTAAGCAGGTATTTTTCAATACCCAGAGAAGCCCTTCCATAATGCCGGGCAGAAAAGGAACGGGGGAGTATGGTAATCTGAACCGCCATAGGGGAGGATTCAAAGAGCAGGGGAACCGCAGGCTCATAGAGGATGCCGGTATGCAGGTTGACCTTGCATCCTGGGAACAGGGATTTTTCATAGATCCCCCGGAAGCGAAGTACCTGAAAGGAAGGACTTTCCAGTCCTGCCATAAAGGTATAGTTCCCGGACAGACTCTCCTCTGCAAGGAGAAAACCATCCCAACGGCTTTTTCTTAGGGTTATTGCTGCGGTTATACCGATAACCCGGGCTCCTGATTCAGGCGCAGCTAAGGGGGCTTCGGTCTCCTGGAGTATCAGCTGCTTATAGGAAACCTCCAGAGCAGCCTGTAACTTATCGGTTACCGGATACGTAAGCCCTGCCAAAGTGTTGAAGCTGTTCACGTTAAAGCGCCGTAAATCCTCATTATGCTGATCTTTATGGTGCTGTTCTGTTTGGGCAAAGGCACCAGAAAGGTTCCATCCGGGAAACCCTTCCCTGACTGGGTTATGCATATACGCCACTGCGGTCATCCAGCCCTCGCTAGCATACATGCCTCCGATAAAAAATTTATCGTTTAACCCAAAAGCGTTGGTATCAATAAAGAAGCCCCCAAAACTCGTACTCTCGGAACTTACAAAAACCACGGGCAGGGGGAATATGGACCATTTTTCCCGGACCTCCACGGTGAGTATTTTTCCATCCCCTGCCTGGGCATCTTGGATTTCCACTGTAAGGGGTTCAAGAATTCCGGTGTCCATCAATGCTGCATGGACTGCATTCATATCAAGGTGCTCCACTTCCTGACCAATGAACTGTTTTAAGGGCCGTTCCGCCACCGGCAACTTGGTCCTTTTAAGACCGGAAATCGCTAGGGCAGTAATCACGCCCCCTGATTCCGGGGCTTGAGCATATACCCCAGGAACCAGAACTACAAACCAGGAAAGGGCCAACCAGAGCATGGGTTTCATCGGATTTCTCGCTTCTCTATTTTCTCTATAAGTAAATGCGCCGTTCTTTTACTCCCCTTAATGAACTTGTAGAAAAGGAGAAGAACCGGTACCCTAGTATAGGGTAAGTCAAGTTCTTCGTATAGTGAGGTAATGGATGATTGTATGTTGCGGTGAAGCCCTGATCGATATGGTGCCTGCAGAAGTGCTGGCCGGGGAACACGCGGAGACCAAGACCGGGTTTCTTCCTTATCCGGGAGGGAGTCCTTATAATACTGCCCTGGCCATTGGGAGGCTTGGGGTACCGGTGCAGTTCTTAGGACGGCTCTCCAGGGATTTCTTTGGAGAACGGCTTATCACCGGACTTATACAAAACCAGGTAGGAACCGATTTGATTGTCCGGTCTGGGGAACCTTCTACTTTGGCTTTTGTACACCTCGAAGTGGGCAAAGAACCGCAGTATGTCTTTTATACCCAGGGGACCGCGGACCGTTCCTTGAGCCAGGCGGATATTCCTGATGCACTGCCTGAAGAGACCCGGTGTATCTTGTTTGGTTCCATTGCCATGACCATGGAACCAGTAGCCTCGGCCATTGAGTCCCTGATCTTCCGGGAACATACCCAGGGCAAAAGCACGCGGCTCATCTCCCTGGATCCCAATATCAGGCCCTGGATGATCCATGACCGGGAAGCATATATGAATCGGTTTGAAACATGGCTTGGGAGTACTACCATCCTGAAGGTTTCTGCAGAGGATTTTGCCTATCTCTACCCTGATCTAGGTCTGGAAGCATCCATGGAAAGGGTCTTGAACCGGGGGCCTCGGTTAGTGCTCCTTACCCTGGGTGCTGCCGGGACCTGGGCGCTGTTATGCCGGGATGGGGGTGAACGCATCTGGGTAAGGGCACCGGGATTCACGGTTAGGGTAGCGGATACCATCGGTGCAGGAGATACCTTTCACGGGGCTTTTCTCGCGTGGCTTGAACTCAAAGGTACCATGTCCCTTCCCCAACTGGCCTCCCTGACTCACGGGGAACTCTGCGACGCCCTGAACTTTGCCAATAAAGCCGCAGCCTTGGTCTGTACCCGGCACGGAGCACATCCGCCGACTCTGGCGGAAGTAGAAGGCTTTAAGGGGTAAGCATGGGAGGAAACCATTTTGGAACCATCTTTACGGTTACCACCTTTGGGGAATCCCATGGTCCTGCCCTTGGTTGCGTGGTAGACGGCTGTCCCGCGGGTATTCCCCTGGGTATCGAAGTTATCAGACGGGAATTAACGCGACGGCGTCCTGGAGGCGGAGGCCCTGCTACCTCCCGGGTCGAAGGAGATGAGCCTGAGATCCTCTCCGGGGTGTTTGAGGGCAAGACCTTGGGAACCCCTATTGCCATCATGGTGCGGAATACCAATCAGCGTTCTGGGGATTATGACGCACTCAAGGATCTATACCGGCCAGGTCATGCGGACTGGACCTGGGAAGCCACGTACGGGTTGCGGGATCACCGGGGTGGGGGACGGAGTTCTGGCCGGGAAACCCTGGGCCGGGTTGCGGCAGGTGCAGTAGCCAAGGCTTTTCTGGAGGAATACGGCGTTATTATCCACGCCTGGACCTCCTCTGTTGCAGGGATCTCGGTTCCGGGTCCTGAGGAGCCTGGCTTTGACCTTGAGGAAAGGGAAAAAAATCCCCTGCGGATTCCCCACCAAGAAACGGCAACCCAGGTACTCCAGGTGATCGAACAGATCCGTGCCGAAGGAGACAGCGCAGGCGGTACGGTTTCCTGTTCGGTCTGGGGCCTACCGCCGGGGCTGGGGGAGCCAGTATTTGAAAAACTGGATGCCCGGCTTGCTGCGGCCATGCTTTCTCTGGGTGCGGCTAAGGGCATCGAATTTGGCGCAGGTTTTGCTGCGGCTTCTGAACGCGGTTCAAGCCAGAACGACTGTCCCGCCCCAGCCCCCTCAGGGACACTAAGACTTCCGCGGGGAGTGCCTCAGGTAAGGTACCAAAGCAACCATGCAGGCGGAATGTTGGGTGGCATATCCACGGGAATGCCCCTCACCTTCAGAGTTGCCTTTAAACCGGTTCCTTCCATCGCAAAACCCCAGCAGACGATGGATCGGTACGGTGCGGTCCGAGAGCTTATTATTCAGGGCAGGCATGACCTGTGCATGGTTCCCCGGGCTGTGCCGGTAGTAGAGGCCATGACCGCCCTGGTTCTGGCGGACCTCATGCTTTTACACCAGGGTGCTCGACTGATGCCTGGTCCTTAAGCCGTTTGATGATCAGCTCTCCTGCATAGGCGATATCCTCTGCCGTAAAAGCAAAGCGTACATTATCATCAAACAATATCTGGGCTGAAGGGGGAAATTCCTCATCCCCTGCCCAGAGCAAAAAACTGATATACAGACCGCTCATGAATTCAAACCGGTACCCTGCATCCCCCTGGGCTAAGGGTTCTGCGTGTAAACTTAAGTTTTTCTCCATGATGCACTTGAACCTTGGAATATCCTTGCCAAAGGTATGGGCCAAGCGGGTGATACACCGGCCCTTAAAGTTTTGGTAATATACTTCTCCCCAGGGGATCTCCTGGTAAGAACACTGCTTCCCCTGGTACTTCCGGTACGTTCCTTCACAGAGATAATGCAGGATGAGGATCTTTTCTCCGAGATTTTGTACGGCCTTGCCAGTACTATCGTTTAGTTCAAAATCAGGAAAGACCGCCCGGTAGTCTGTTCCCATAAAACGTAAGGAAAAACACGACCTTTCAGGATCAAAAGGCAGGCCGCAGCGCTGGGCAATGGCTGCAGGATCCAGGGTTTGGTATATCCCCTTGTAATGGAGCAAGGGTACCTCGTCTTTCTGGTTTCTTCCTCTCTTTTCCTGGAGGCTCCCCGTATGGTTATGTATCAAGATTAAATAAGCTCCCGTCAGTATGAGGTATGAAACAGGCGGCTACGAATTCATCCATGTAGGAAGGATGAGCGGAAAGTTCCAGGTAGGTGATCCCCCGGCCTATCTCCAGCACTTTTTCAGCGGCTTTGCGGGATGTTAGCATCCCGTAGGCCCCGGAAAGGGAGCTGTTCCCGATATAGTGGTACTGTTCCAGGGGAAGATTGGGGAACATACCGATCCGAATGGCGTTTTGCACATTGATACCACTGCCGATACCTCCTGAAACGTAAACTCCTTCAATAGCATCCATAGGAAAGTCCAGCATGGTGAGCATAGTTTTGATGGCAGAGAAGATGGCCCCTTTGGCGCGGATGAAGTTGTCGATGTCTGTTTCCGTTAATACGATGTCCCGGCTGCTTTCACTCTGGTCTGCAAATGCCAGGATATAGCTGCCGATTCCCCATTCGTCCCGGGCGGTCCGTTTTCCTTCCCGCACAATGCGTCCTTTGGCGTTGATTATGCCGCAGCGAAAGAGTTCCCCAATCGTATCAATCAGCCCGGAACCGCAGAGTCCTGCAGGCTTTTGCTCGGGAGCACCGATGATCTTAAAAGTCGGCTCCATAGTGTCCTGGTCAATGGTGCAGGCTTCGACCGCCCCGTCAGTGGCACGCATCCCACAGCTAATATCTCCTCCCTCAAAGGCAGGGCCGGCAGAACAGGCGCAGGCCATGAGAAATTCCCCGTTTCCAAAGACCAGTTCCCCATTGGTTCCCAGGTCGATGAGTAGGGACAGGGCTTCTTGCTTGAAAATCATGGAAGAAAAAGCCCCGGCCGTAATATCCCCTCCCACGTAACTCCCGATACTGGGCGCAATCTCCACTTCCGCATCAGGGTGCACGCCTAAGTCCAGTTCTGCCCCGCGCAAGGTTCCGGTAGAAAAAAAGGCCGGTATATAGGGTTCCAAGCGCAGATGCTCCGCAGGAACCCCCAAGAACAGGTGGGTCATGGTGGTATTCGCTGCCACTACTACCCGGTAGATCTGTTCTGGTGGAAGTCCCGCGGTATGACAGACCTGGGAAATCAAGGGTCGTATACATACCTCAATTACCGCTTTATGCAGCCGTTCAAGTCCTCCGGGCCGGGTACTCTCGATGATCCGGTTGATCACATCCGCGCCGTAACGGATCTGACCATTACCTGCTGAACCCACTGCCAAAGGCTCTCCGGTCTTTAAATTGACCAGCAAGAGAGATACTGAGGTGGTACCAATATCTATAGCCAGGCCGGTAAGGGGAGCTTCACCTTCTGTCCCCGGGAACAAATCCAGCAAGGTGTAGCGCTGATCAGGTTCCTGCCGGAGGACGCCGGTACAAGAGAACTCCGTGTCCCGCAATAGATGGGGCAGCTTACGCAAGGCATACAAGCTAAAACGGATCGATTCACTTTCGCAGGCGAGCTGTTCCGCCATAGTGCGGAGCAGCCGTTCCCGGTCTGCCATAGCATCGTCCAATCCGGGTTTTTCAAGCTGCACCGTTATAAGGCTCAGTCCGTGGTCTCCTGAGAGCCCCATGTCCCGCAGCTCCTCTTGCAATGCCGCGAAGATCCCCTGCTCTCGGCTGGTACTCAGATCCGTAACCTTCATACGGCTTTGATAGGCCAAGGCCCGGGCCGATACAAAAACCGTAAGATCCGATTGGATCGTGGTTGAACAAGCCAAACGATACCCCGCGCTGTACTCATCAGGAGGGATATGCCGGGTTTCTTTGCTTTCAACTGCTCCTTTCAGTACTTGTACTCTGCATTTTCCGCAGGTACCGTTTCCTGAACAGGGCGCGTCAATAGCCAAGTTCGCCTTTTTTGCCCCTTCCAGAATAGATTCTCCAGATAAGACCGGAACCAACAGGTCCTTGCTCCCCTCGACTTTGAAGGTGATTGTATACGTTAATGCTTCCATCATTGTATCAGTGTATCACAATCTATAGCCTTGGCAAGCATCTTATAGGGGGTGAACTTATCATTTATTACCCACAAAAACCTTAAGAAAAAACTTGACAAATAACAGATAAGGGATGACACTAAATTGTCCTGTTATGTTGAGGTTATTTCGCCATTTCAGTTTTGAAATAACCTCATGTCGTTTAATCTTTTCATGAAGGTGAAGAGGAGGAGGTCATCGTGAAGATCATTGTACCTATTAAACAGGTACCAGAGAGCAGTAACGTAAAAATGGATCCTGAAACCGGGACCGTTATCCGCGCGGGGGTGGAAACCGTAGTAAATCCTCTGGATTTATATGCGCTCGAAGCGGCGTTGCGCTTAAAAGAACAGTACGGCGGGACCGTAACCGCCCTGTCCATGGGACCGGCCCAGGCCATGAAGGCCCTCAAAGAGGCGGTTGCCATGGGCTGCGATGATGCGGCTTTGGTTTCCGACCGTAAGTTCGGGGGATCCGATACCCATGCCACATCCTATACCTTGGCTCAGGCGATCCGGAGCATCGGTGCTTTTGATATCATCGTTGCCGGAGAGCGGGCTACTGATGGGGACACTGCCCAGGTTGGACCAGGGATTGCCGCATGGCTGGATATTCCCCTGGCAACCTATGTGTCCTCGATTGGGCCCGTGGAAAACGGGCGGATTCAGGTGGAACGGTTGGTGGAAGAGGGTTATCAACTCCTCTCTGTTTCCTTTCCCTGTCTGCTTACCGTGGTAAAAGCCGTGGCAACCCCCCGGCTTCCCACCCTCAAGGG
>JAISGE010000074.1 GCA_031263265.1 Treponema sp. | reverse complement strand
CCCCCCCCCCCCCCCCCCCCCCCCCCCCCCCCCCCCCCCCCCCCCCCCCCCCCCCCCCCCCCCCCAAAACAAAGGTTTATACCACAACATTACGCGGTTTTCCATGTATTCCCTTACCTCCCTTGATAAGTTCCTTGGAAGTATACTTTTGTATACGTCCTGCAGCTTGCGAGAAATCCTGACAGGCTTCCCGTAAACCTCAATGTTGTAATCACCCTATCCAATTAGTTAAAAAGAGTCAACTACCCAAAGCACAGAAATTTCCGCTTTGATACCGATGCTTCATCGGTTATTATAAATTTATATGCCCTAGCCCATAGCTGGGGTAAAAAAGTTCTGGTAAAACCTCCATTGCATGAGCCAGCCCCCAACCGGTATACTCAATCACAATGAATCTTGAAGCGTTTATTCTCGGCAGCGGCGGTATGATGCCCCTGCCCAACCGGCATCTTACTTCAGTACTGCTGCGACGTGAAGGGGATCTATTTTTGTTTGACGGAGGGGAAGGAACCCAGGTCTCCCTCCGCAGACTCAACCTCCGGTGGAAAAAAATATCCGTCGTTTTTATAAGCCATACTCACGCGGACCATGTTACCGGCATTCCTGGTATCCTCATGCTCTCCTCTCAAGTAGACCGGGAAGATCCCCTCTATATCATTGGTCCCCCCAGAATTACCGAATACATTGAAACCAGTCGTCGCGTGTTGGATATGTATATCAACTATGAGATCCGGATCCAGGAAATAACCGAGCCCGGCATCGTCTATACCGGGACGGATTTTCATGTCCGCGCCTTTCCTTTGCGACATACCAAGCCTTGCTTTGGGTATACCCTGGAAGAAAACCCGCGTCCTGGGGAGTTCCACCCGGACCAAGCTTTGGCCAGGGGTGTACCCCGGGGGCCTCGCTGGTCTGAGCTCCAATCCGGGAAAACCGTACAGGCTGCTGACGGCACTGAAGTGCACCCTGAAGAGGTGCTGGGGCCGATCCGGTCAGGGAGAAAGTTTTCTTTTGTAACCGATACCTTGCCCTTCGCTGAAATAGCCCAGGAAGTTGCAGGCTCGGATCTCTTTGTATGTGAGGGTATGTTCGAAGCCGGCCTTGAGGAAAGCGCCCGGGAAAAAAAGCACATGACCGCAGAACAGGCTGCCCGGATTGCCGCGGCTGCTCAGGTGAAAAAGCTCGCCCTGATCCACTACAGCCCCCGCTATACCGAGTATGACCTGAAGCAACTCCTCAAAGAAGCCCAGGCCATTTTCCCGAATACCCTGCTCTGCCGAGATCGCTTGGTATTTCCGATTGAATATAGCGACTAAGCCCCCAAAGCTCAAGGCTCATTTTCCCAAGGGCCCACAGGCTTAGTCGAACAAAGAATCATAGGAAGGCTTACCTTTGAAAGGGTTATCAAAAGAGCGTATCCGATACATGGAAGCTCTGAGGAGCCAAGGATTCCCAAGGAGAAGGCTCCAATACATCCTTATCAATCTGAATGTATATCTGGGCTTCATAACCAGGCTCAGGATAAAGACTATTACGGGAATTGAGAAATGCCAAATTAAACCCTGGCGAGGAAAGTTCCCCAGCACCGGAACGAACCATGGTTTCGGGGTTGCGGGTAAGGGCATCCCAGGCCCGGGCAGACTCGGTGTACAATCCCAGGGCTTGAGAACGGTACTGGTTATCCCCGGTTCGTTCTGTCAAGGCTTCCAGGGTTACCCCTAAATTATTTCTAACGACCATGAGCCGTTCCGCCAGTTCCAAATGATCCGTCCGTTCATTGGGAACCAGTATAGGGAATCGAATCCGATCCGCATATAAGACATCCAGCAAGCGGCTGTAATAGCCCTGGGCTGTAAAATAATCTCCCCGCATATAGGCAGCATTTCCCAAGGCATTGAGCAGCCGGCGGTTTAGGGATATCTCTGAAGAAGCAACAAAAAACCGCTCCAGTGCAGAGGCCCATTCCCGTTGGTGATAATAGGCAGATCCCATACGGTACTGCATCTCAGGAGGAGCCCAGCCGTTCTTTTCAGACTGTCTATAATACTCAAGCGCAGTTTCCATGTTCCCCTCTTGGGTAAAATAAGCCAGGTCTCCCATATCCGCATAGAGCCGGCCAAATTGAGGTGCCGGGGACAGGATCTGCCGGTTCAGTCCATCTTCGTATAAGCCAATCCCTTTAACCAGGTGTTCTTCTGCAGTGAAGAATTCCTTCTGGTTAATTAATAATCGGGCATAGCGCCGCTCAGTATCGATCCGCATATTGAGACGCCGAATCAAGGCTTCTTTGGTCGAATCAAAGGCTTGAATGGCCCGTTCCAAGGTTATCCGTTCATCAATCACATTGTCGAAATAATTATAATACCGGGCAAGATGATAATGGGATTCCGGCAGGGACAGATCCATGTTGGCGGCTTTAACCAGGATATCCCGAATACCATCGATATGACTGATATACTCATTGGGAACCCCCCGGGCTTCTTCGAGCTTTTTATCCAACAGATAGCCCCCCAGTTCCGCCAAAGAAGCAGGGGTAATTTTTGTTTTGGGATTATCCATGAAGTGGGCTTGCAGGGGAAGCACTTCCTTCAAATTATCGGTACGGATAAAATACTTCAACATCCGCTCCACCACCGGGTCAACCCACCCGTACCGTTCAAGATACCGGGCATAGACCTCCCGGGCATCTTCATACCGTTGAGGTTCGATATCCCCCCAGGCCAGGGCATTATCCCCAACAGCAAGGAGCCCTTCCTTATCATCGGCCGTGTAATCCAGGATATTTCTTCGCAGGAGACTATCCGCCTTGGCGTAATTATTGAGATAATTGGTTTCCATGTAGGCATAATCCAAGACCCCTTTCTTATCTCGTGGATAATACCGCAGGAGTTCATCGTACTTTTCTTCCGCATAGATATATTGGCGGTCGTCCCTAAACCCTTCGGCGTACCAATAAAACCACCGTTTCAACGGGTGAATACGCAAGGCTGCACTAAACCGTTCGTTGGCCTGGGTATAGTCTCCGCTACGGAGATCTTCATATCCTTTCTTGTACAGGATGTCCGCACGGACTGGGGTATATATGAATCGATATATTAAATAACCTAGAGAAGCCACCACCAAAGTAATTATCAGGAAAAGCCGGAATACCGGGAGGAATTTATGGACAAAAATATACCCAAAATTGGCATATTCCGCTTCCTGGGCTTCTTCGGTCTTTTTCTCAAATGTCTTGGGTATGATGATAATCCGCCCAAGGATTTTCCCCACCAAGGGGACCATTTCTTTGACCGATGCGCCTTTGACCAAGGATTTTATCAATTTGGACATCAAGGCCGGCTCTACCGCCTGTTCCGCAATTGCCTCTTCGCAGGCAATCCGCAGATTTAAGGGATAGGAGTCCAGGGTCTTGCTAATCTGGGCCAAGTCATCGTCCGTCAATAGGATTTCTTCAATGTCCGTTGACGGTTTAATCGCGGCTAGATCCTCATCTAAGTTCTCTAAAGAAAAACCTGGGGAACTACCCTGTTGCCCTGCAACAGCATCGGTTTCCGCCTTAAAGGGATTAAAGGTATCAGGGGATAATCCCTCTAAAGACGCGTCGTCCCCCAAACTCAAGGAATCCTCTCCCTGATTCGATACAGAATTATTTTCTGCTGACTCCGATTCAGCTAAGAATACGTCTAGAGCATCCAAGGAACTATCATCTTCTGGGGAAAGAACCACCGGGGGAATCGTATCTATTAAGGAGTCCTCACGATCATCATCCAAGGAAATAGTATCTTCTGGGGGAAGCTCTGAGGGGGGAAGCGTATCTGCCGGGGAATCCTCCTCCTCAGCATAAAGGGAAGGGAAATCCAGGGAATCCTCAAGATCATCAAGGGAAATAATATCTTCCTCGGGAAGTTCTAAGGGGGGAAGCGTATCTGCCGGGGAACCCTCCTCTTCAGCATGAGGAGGCAGATCTAGGGAATCCTCAAGATCATCTAGGGAAATAGGATCTTCTGGGGGAAGATCCAAGGGGGGAAGCGTATCTGCCGGGGAACCCTCTAGATCATCTACGGAACTATCATCTTCCGGGAGAACGTCAAACTCAGGAATGTCCTCATCTGGGGGTTCCTCTGATTCAAGAGCTTCGGGCATTGTCTCGGACAAGGATAAATCAGGTCCCAATAAATCACCAAAATCAAAATCATCATTATCATCCCAGGCAGATTCCTCGGAAACCCGGGGCTCTGCAGAATCTCCATCTGGCGGCAGCTCTCTAGCTTCGACTCGTTCAGAGACAGCACCGCTCTCATCAGTGTTTTCAAGACCTAGACCAGGTACCGAAGTTTCGGCATCCGGCAGGGGCAAGTCTTCCATGGGCCTGTTTAATTCAGCCATGCGGATATCTTCCTTACCAATGTTACTGAGTGACTTTTTAAATGCTTCAAGTGCTTGTAATGACGGCATATTAAGATATTGAGCTATCAACCGATAATTGTAAATAGTATATGAAAACGATTACGGTGATAGGGCTCCTTATGCTTATTATCGGCACGATTGGGGCGGTAGATACAGAATCTTATCAATTTATTGATCATTTATTGAGTCTGAGCGGACCGGGTTTGCCTGAGGTGTTCGAAGATGGGGTTATCTTTACGGCATCTGCTTCCTACCGAAGGGTTGGGATTGCTTTTGCTCATGAGGGGTTTGCCAAAGTCTATTGGTTTCGGAAGCTTATAATCCCCAATGATAATCTTACCCCGGAAGCAGAGCGAAAAAAACAGGACCTCTACGTTGATTCGGGGATTTTATTCCATGTGTATACCCTACCGGATCATACCCAGGAACTGGAATATCGGCTTATCATAGACGGCTTGTGGACTACTGATCCAGGAAACCCGGTGTCCCGCTTGGATCCTTCAGGGCTCCTGTATTCGGTGGTGTCTATTCCGGTCTTACACAAGCCCCCTTCTACCTTTGATGCGCCGCCGGGGAGTCTCAGCTTCATCTATAATGGGGATCCGGGAGAGACCGTTACCGTGGCAGGCACCTTCAATGGCTGGGATCCCTTTATGTATACGTTACAGGAGAAAAAACCGGGGTACTATTCCCTGATCCTCCCCCTGCCCCCGGGAACCTATCAGTATGTGTTCTTTCACCGGGGACAACGGATCCTGGATCCTTATAACCCAAACCGAGTATATACCAAAGACGGAAAAACCGCCTCCATAGCGGTTATCCGGTAAGCCCGGCCACCAACCTTTCAAACTCCTCCACCCGGGCAGCAATAATACCGATACCCTGCTGCCAGAAAACCTCATCTTCCAGGACAAATCCTGCAGCCTGGGCTAGGGTTTCCGCGGAAGCCCTCCCGGTAAGCCTGAGCAAATCCTGGTAAACCGTCCTAAAATGAGGAGAGCCGGTTGCTTCTGCCTTGGCATAAAGGCTGAGAGAAAAGAGGAGTCCGAACCCATAAGGGTAATTATAAAACCCTAACCCAGGACTGTAGTAATGGCTTTTTACGGCCCACATATAGGGGTGCAGCAACTCAGCATCAAGGCCCTGGGCATAGGTTTTTTTCTGAGCATCCAGCATAAGCTCACAAAGCCCTTCAGGGGAGAGTTCTCCCTCAGCCCGCCGCGTAAAGAGGTTTTGTTCAAAATAAAATCGGGACAGAATGTCCACAATAACCTGACAACTGTCTTTGAGATTTCCCTCAATAAGGGCCAGGCGTTCCTGAACAGAAGCATGGTGCAAGGCCCCTTCAAAAACCAAGGTTTCCGCAAAGATGCTGGCAGTCTCCGCCAAGGTCATGGGATACTGGGTAAGACTCCACGGAAGCTCCTTGATGAGTTCATGGTGCCAGGCATGGCCTAATTCGTGGGCTACGGTGGTAACCGAATCAAAGGAACCATCGAAGTTACAGAGGATCCGGGATTCTCCTGCCAGAGGAAAGTCCGTGCAATAGGCCCCTCCTACTTTGCCTTCCCGAGGCTCTGCATCTATCCAGGAAGCGGCAAAGGCGTGGCGGGCAAAGCTCCCCATAACCGGATCAAAGGCATCAAACTGTTTGGCGATAAAATCCGTCCCTTCCTCCCATGTCCAGGGCCGTTCCGACGCTGTACCGGTACGGCTCACCGGTGCAAAGAGGTCGTAGAAGGCGCACACCGGAAGCCCCAGCAGCCGGGCCTTGGCCTTGAGGTAGCGGCGAAAGAGGGGCAGCGACCCTTCCATAGTCGTGATGAGGGCCGCCAAGGTCTTTTCGCTGATTCGGGACTGGAACCGGGACTTTTCCAGCGTGGATTTCCAACCCCGCCGGGTTTCCAGGGTGATTGCCGTACCTTTAACGCCGTTAAGCGCTGCTGCCAGGGGGATTGCTACCGACTTCCAGGCTGCTAATTCCGCTTTATATGCCCGTTCCCGGATATGCCGCTCTGGACTATGGGCCAAGTCCCGGAGGCTTATGACGGTTTTCCGTTCTCCGGTAGCCTCGTCCCACTGCACCGTGGTGGTGGAAGCAATGGCTTCATGGAGCCTGGTCCAGGCATTGCCCCCGGAGCGGGAAAGGTCATTGGCTAAATCTTCCATATCTGGGGCCATCTGGAAAGCGGCCTGTGCCAGGGATTGGGTAACAAAAAAACCATAAGGCTTAAGAGGCGCTTCAGATGCCAGCCATTGGAGCACCTGTTCTTGTTGTTCCTTAAGGCGGTTACGGAACAGGACCGTCCCTTTCCCCAGGGGCAGGGCAGCCGCTTCAAGGGTGTTGATCTCCCCCAAGGCCCGTTCATCCCGGGTGTTCGTGGTGTATACGGCCTCGGCATAGGCCCTCAGGTTTTCCGCAAGCCCAGCCGCAGCTTCATAGGCATGTATCACCCCCAGGAGTCCTTCTGGGGAAAGGGGAGCCGCTAAACACCCAAGCAAGGTATTGATGCGCTCGTTGAGCAATACGGTATCCCGGACATACTCAGGGGCATCAAAAGACGGGTAGATTGAGGCGAGCTTCCACCGGGGAGGCCCCTTATGTTCCCTATTTTCCATCATTTTTCCTTATCCTTATATATCTTTATAGGGAACTTGCCCGGACAAGAATGAGTTCCGCGGCAATGCTCACCCCAATCTCCGCCGGGGTTTCACCCTTAATCGCAAGGCCGATAGGCGCGTGAACCCGTGCTGCGCTTAGGATATCCTGCGTAAACCCAAGGGCTTTCAGTTTCTCCCTGATAACGTTTAGTTTTGTCCTGCTCCCGATAATACCGATATACCGGGCAGGAGTCCCCAAAGCAAATGCCGCAGCTTGAAAATCGCAGAGGTGGCTGCGGCTTACTATTACCACATAATCCTCTTGGGTAACCTGGACCCGCTCAGCAATATGGGCAAAATCCCCAAGCAGGGTTTGCTCTACACCGGGAAACCGTTCCGGCTGAACCAGGGGTTCCCGATCATCAAAGACAATGCAACGGAAGCCCAGATGGGCCAGCAGGGGCACCAATTCATGAGCCACATGCCCAGCCCCAAACACATAGACAAAACTAGCCCGTACCAAGGGTTCGGAAAAATAGGTGGCTTCACCTTGGTGTATCAGGGTTCCCTGGGGGCTCAAGAAGCCCTGCCAATGCTGGGGAACCGGCCCGGTCCACTGAAGGAGACCTGCTTCCCCGGCAAAGCCTAAACATGCCGGACCTTCTTCTGTAAGCTGATTTACCATCCAGATATGCTCCCGTCCGGTAAAATACTCGATTCCCCCTTGGATCACCGCGACAATCCCCGGATCCTCAGGATTCAGATACTGAAAATAGACGCTTACATCCCCCCCGCATACTGCCCCCAGATCTGCCTCCTTATTGGGATGCAAGATATAGGCTTTCAGCAGGGATCGCTTTTCTTGAATCAGGGTTTTAGCTTCTTCTTCAGCCAGGTGTTCTGATATGCCCCCCCCAATGGTTCCATAGAGACACCCCGCCTCGCCTACCACCATTCTTGAGCCTGCTCCCCGGGGGGTTGAACCGGTACTGTCCACAATGGTTACCAGTACCAGCGGCTGTTTCCGTACCAGGGCATCCTGCATTATGGTTAATAATTGTTTCATTACCTTTCCTTATCTTAGCGCTTGCATCCGTTTTCGGGGTATGAATCTTCCTCGACCTGGATTGGCTGCAAAGATTCCTTCCCGGACAATCACCTCCCCACGGGAAATAACCCATGTAGGATACCCCTGCACTTCCCAGCCTTCGTAGGCGCTATAGTCAACCCGGGCATGGAGCGTTCTTTGGGTTAAAACCTTTTTTACCTCAGGATCGATGATGACTATATCCGCATCAGACCCTTCCCGTATCACCCCTTTTTGGGGATACATGCCGAACAGTTTCGCAGGATTGGTCGAACAGAGATCCACAAACCGCCTGAGGGAGATGCGCTGCTGCATCACCCCCTCAGAGAACAGCAGGGGAATACGCTCTTCAATGCCGGGTGCACCTGAGGGGCACTGGGTAAAATCATCTTTACCCCGGATCTTCTGAGTTTCAAAAAAGAAGGGGCAGTGATCCGTGGCCACCGTATCAATATCCGCTGCCAGTCCTTCCCAGAGACCCGCTCGATCTTCAGGTTTACGAAGCGGCGGACACATCAGGTACTTGAGTCCTTCATACCCCGGCTGCTCGTACATCCTATCATCCAGCAATAAGTACTGCGGACAGGTTTCCGCATACAGATGCGGTTGTCCCCGTTTTCGGGCGTCCTGGATAAAGGTAAGCCCTTGTTTGTTGCTCAGATGCACGATGTACAGGGGCGCATCCCCAGCCATGTTCGCTAACAAGAGCATCCGGTTGATAGCCTCCGCTTCAGCCGCCGCAGGCCGGGAAAGGGGATGATACCGGGCCGCGGTTTTACCCTCCTTGACAAACCGGGAACGTAAATACCCGATAACCCCATCGTTTTCAGGATGTACCGCAATCATCAGGCCCTGTTTTTGGGCTTGCTCTAAAACCTGATACACATCCCCATCAGATAACTTATAGTCATAGGTAAGATATACCTTGTAACTGGTGATCCCCTCTTCTGCCAGAACTGCCATTTGCTCAAGGATCCCAGGATCTACCTGTTGAATCACCCCATGAAACCCATAGTCTATCACCGCCTTACCCGCCGCAAGCCTGTGGTAGGTTTTGATCTGATGATCCAGGGCACAACCCGCAGGCCCAAACCCAGGATGATCCACGATGGCGGTGGTTCCTCCCAAGGCTGCGGCTACGGTTCCCGTATAAAAATCATCGCTTGCCCGGGTAAAACCCACATCCAAATCCAAATGGGTATGGACATCAATGCCTCCGGGAATCAGAATCTTGCCCTGGGCTTCGATGATCTTGGCCCCCTTGTCTGCCGGTAAATCTTTCCCTACCGCAACGATCCGTTCCCCTCTGATGTACACATCCCCGGGGGTTTCCGTGTTTTCACCAACCACGAGACCGCCTTTGATAAGCATGGTAGTTTCCATATAACCCTCAAGTATGCTGCTTACGCAATGAGTTGCTTCGCGGTTACCGCAGCGCTTCCTGCATCCGGCGCATACCCGTCGGCCCCAATCTGGATCGCATAATCTTGGGTGATAGGAGCGCCCCCCACAATGATCTTAAACCCTTGCAGTCCAGAATCCTTGACCGCAGCCACCGAAGCTTTCATAGCAGGCATCGTGGTAGTCAATAACGCGGAAAAAGCCACCAGTTTGACCTCTGGATGTTCCTTGATCGTCTTGATAAAGATCTCGGTAGGCACATCCACCCCCAAATCAATGACCTCAAAACCCGCACTTTCGATCATCATAGCCACGAGATTTTTACCAATATCGTGCATGTCCCCGGCCACGCTGCCGATGATGCAGGTACCCAAGCTCACATCCGCCTGACCTGCCAGATGGGGTTTCAGGACTTCCACCCCTTTTTTCATGGCCTTGGCAGCAATAAGCATTTCAGGGACAAAAATATCCCCCCGCTTGAATTTATCCCCCACCATGCTCATGGTCTGGATCATCCCCTGATTCAGAATGATCAGGGGATCCAGCTTGTCCGCCAGGGCTTCTGCGACTAAGCCGCCCACGATCTTTATTTTTCCCACCTCAATTGCCTGGGCAATCGCCTCAAGTTTCGACATATACCTTCCTCCTTCTTAAATCTTACATCACTGTACAAGTTTACGTTCCAAAACGCCCTGCTCTAAACGCACCGATATAGGCTATGCAAAAGTCGTCCTGCCCCAACAGCGCTTCCGTGGCGTGGATGAGACCCTGGATGTCTTTGTTCAAAGGATCCAGAATCACACTATCCATCCCTGCTTGCATGGCCAAAATAATGAAGCCCTGGTTAACGTATTTCCGGGCAGGTAAATTAAAGGAAACATTGCTGGCCGCACCTATGACGTGAATATCCTCGTACTGTTCCTTTACCTTTTGTACGGTAGTGGTTACCAAGGCAATGCCCTCATCCGCGGTACAGAGCATCTCTACCAACGGATCGATATAGAGCCGATTCGGCGCTATCTTATAGGCTGCTGCCTGCTTCATAAGCTCATTAAAAACCCCTAAGCGTTTTTCTACGGTCTTGGGAATTCCCCGGTCATCGCAGAGCAAGGCGATACATTGCCATGGGGTATCGGCAATCACCGGAAATACCTGCTGAACCTTGTCCCCTTCCCCGGATACTGAATTAATGAGTCCTGGTTTTTTGCACAGGGGAATGGCTTGGACGCAGTGCGCTGCATTAGGACTATCAATAGAAAGCGGAATATCGCTTACTTCCTGAACCAGCCCAATCAGCCACCCCAAAACCTCCATCTCCTGTTCCCCAGGTACCGAAGCGCATACATCAATAAAAGCAACTCCTGCCTTGGTCTGTTTTTCAGCCAAGCGGCGGATAAAATCCCCATCTTTTGCCGCGATTGCCTTAGCCACCGCGGGAATGGAACCGTTGATTTTTTCCCCAACAATAATCACCTGCTGCCTCCTTGTTTTATCTAAAGTAAAACCAGTATAGTAGTGAAATTCCTACCGGTCAACATGCCCTGTTCTTGACCGAGGAGCGTAGAGGATTTACCGTCAAGACCCGGATGTATCCGAACCATGCCGGGTCCGCCAGGATGAGATCCGCGTCGTACATCCACAGGTTGGTCAGTTCCACCCGCGGTTCACCGATTCAGGACGCCTTGATTTTTCTCTTAAAGTATTCTATTCTGTCTTCCGTTATTAAAAATAGCTGTTTTAAAACTTAAGCGGGTTTTGGAACAGTCTGGCTTTTCGTTTTTTCCTTTTTTTCATTTCATTGTATTTTTTAAGGAGGTTTTCTTTGAAACCGCAGCGTATAGTCACGTTGCTTGCTCATCAGGGATGCGGGCTGTGACGGGTCCCGCCATTGACGGTTATGCGAAAACCCGGCTATAGTTTCTTTTAATTTTTTGTACTTTGATAAAGGAGGCAATCTATGAAACGATGCCGAACTTTGACGGGCGAAAACAGCCCCGGGAGCATTTGCGGAGCAAACGCTCATAATTCCTTGCGTTTTAACAAACTACCCCCCCCCCCCCCCCCCTGGTAATCCGCTAAAATACCCTATTTTTTCTCGTGTCCTGGGGACGGCCGGGATTTTAGTCTGGGCGCTGGTCTTGATGGTTACCTCCTGCGACAACCCCGTCTCTAACGAAACTCCCAACATTGAGGAACTAACCGGAACCGTTGCCATTGAGGGAACCGCCACAGTCGGTCAAACCCTGACGGCAAACACCGACAATCTGGGCGGAACCGGGGCTATTTCCTACCAGTGGCTCCGGGGCAATACGGACATTCCCGGCGCGACCGGCGCAAGCTATGTGCTGACCGCGGACGACCAGGGCAGTACCATCAGCGTGCGGGTTACCCGCGCCGGCAACACAGGCAGAGTAACCAGCGGCTCCACAGGGGCAGTTACTGCTGACGACCGTCCTGCGTTAAGCGGAACCGTTACGGTTGACGGAACCGCCACAGTCGGCCAGACCCTGACGGCAAACATCACCGACCTGGAAGGGAGCGGGACTATTTCCTACCAGTGGCTCCGGGGTAATACGGACATTCCTGAGGCCACCGGCGTAAGCTATACGGTTGCCGAAGCCGACGTTGGCAGCGCCATCAGTGTGCGGGTTACCCGCGCCGATAACAGTGGCAGTATAACCGGCGGCCCCACGACAGCGGTTACTTCCGATGAGCGCCCCGCGTTAACCGGAACCGTTACCATTGAGGGAACTGCCACGGTCGGCCAAACCCTGACGGCAATCACCGACAATCTGGGCGGAACCGGGGCTGTTTCCTACCAGTGGATCCGGGGCAATACGGACATTCCAGGCGCTACCGGCGTAAGCTATGTGCTGACCGCGGACGACCAGGGCAGTACCATCAGCGTGCGGGTTACCCGCGCCGATACCAGCGGCACCGTAACCAGTGATCCCACAGGGGCAGTTACTGCCGACGACCGTCCTACGTTAAGCGGAATCGTTACCATTGAGGGAACCCCCACGGTCGGCCAAACCCTGACGGTAAACACTACCGCTCTGGAAGGAAGCGGGGACATTTCCTACCAGTGGATCCGGGGCGGTACGGATATTCCCGAGGCCACCGGCGCAAGCTATGTGCTGACCGCGGACGACGAGGGCAGTACCATCAGCGTGCGAGTTACCCGTGCTGGCAACACCGGTACCGTAACCAGTGACCCCACGGCAGCAGTTACCGTGCCTGCTCCTGACACCGGCACGATAAATATCACCATCGGCTTTAACTACGGCGTCATCACCATTGCCGGGAGTAACGGGGCCAATGTCATCTACAAAACCAGCGCGGACCCGAAGAGCCTTACTTTAAGCGCGGCAGGTTATGACGATGTGAAATGGTATATCGACGGAGACAATACTTCTGCGGAAACTGGAGATTCGATAACGCTCAATGCTAACAATTACAGCGCGAAACCCCATTCTATTACCTTTACGGGCAAGAAAGACGGCAAACTGTATGCGCAAGTTATTACCTTTACGGTGAGAAATTAGGAGGCAGCAATGAAAAGGTTTTTTCTAAAAGCCCTTTATTTGGGCGTCGTTTTAGGCATAGCGGGTCTTGCGGGATGCCAAAATCCGTTTGACCCGATACGGGAACCCGCTGCCCAGGGCAAGGGGCGCGTGGTGGTAACCATAGGCGACCCTGGGACCGCGCGGACCATCGCCCCGGCAGAAACCCTGTTCACCAGCTATACACTGACCTTCTCCGGCCCGGCGCAGGTGGACCCGATTGAGGTAAGCGGCGTTTCGGTGAAGAAGGAGTTGGAACTAGAGGTTGGGGACTGGACCATAACCGCCACGGGTTATACCGGAACGGAAGGCGCCGCGGTGGCCGAAGGAAGCGCGGCCATCACCGTGTCCAGCGGGGAAACCTCGCCGGTGAACATCCTGCTGGGGCCCAAGACTGGCGGAGCTCCGGGAACCTTTAGCTATTCCCTGAAGATACCCGACGGTTTGGGCAACGGAGCGCAATTGATTATCAGCAGGTCGACGGGTGTGGATCTTCAAACTATTTCCCTGGTGTATAACGCTTCGGGGATTAGCGGTAGCGTAAACCTTGACCCAGGCGAATACCTGGTACGGGTACGGCTCCAAAAGGGCGGCTTATACGCGGGGCTTACCGAGGTGCTGCATATTTACTCTGGCCTTACCAGCACGCTCCCCCTCAAGGAATATACCGACAACGACTTCCGGGCGGCGGTGGACAAGGGCTTTGACCTGACCAGCCTGGTAACCAAGCCGGTATCCTGGGTGAAGCCGGTTACCACTTTGGCCGACCAGACGCAGTACACAGGGACCGTGGCGTGGCAGAACAACGCCGGCGTCGCCTTTGCCGGGGCGACCTTTGGGGAAAATACGGTATACCAAGCCGTAGTAACGCTGGAGGCCAAAACCGGCTACACCTTTACCGGGATAGCGGCGAACAGCTTTACCTATACCGGCGCGACGGTTGTCAACGTTGAGGACAGCGGCATTGTTACCATTACCTTCCCGGCAACAGCCGCCGCCCCGTCCGAGCCCAAGAGCAACGCCCAACACCTTGCCATGCTGAGAAATCTGGGAGTCGCAGTCGACAACCCCGACCTGCCTATCGCGCCCAACAAACAGCCCTACGATCCCCAGACCTCCTCGTCAACGGCGCGGGCGGCGACGAGCGGTTCCGGGCCGAGCCTTGGCCCCCTGGGGAAGATCTATTCCCAGCCCCAGCGGGAAATCTTCGCGGCCGGGTATCACGAAATCAACGTTAGTGGCAGCGTTGGCGCTAAAGACCACGTGTTGTTTGAGG
>JAISGE010000043.1 GCA_031263265.1 Treponema sp. | reverse complement strand
GCGCCCCTCATAACCGGGAAGACCCCTCAGCGGGAACGGGAAACGCTCTACGATGCCTTTAGAAAAGCTCAGGTTCGCCTCATGGTGGTATCTAAAGTAGCCAACTACGCCATAGACTTACCGGATGCTTCGGTGGCGATCCAAGTCTCCGGGTCTTTTGGGTCCCGGCAGGAGGAAGCCCAGCGCCTCGGCAGGATCCTCAGACCCAAAAGCCGTAATGCTTACTTTTATACCCTGGTATCCCGGAATACGGTTGAAGAAAATTTCGCGGCGAATCGGCAGCAATTTCTCACAGAACAGGGCTATAAATACACGATTCAACCTTGGGCAGTGTAGATGAAGCGCGTCCGATTCAGATCCCTTGATGACTGGAAGTCGGCATTGCTGATGCTCCCGGATGATTCCTACTTTGAGTTGATGCGGAGCGTTTTGGGGAACATTAAAACCCCATTCAGCAAACAGCGGCTCATGGACGATCTGGTTGGCTTTCTTTCCCGTGAAGCAATCCAGAACACCATCGCGGCCTATATCGACAAGACCGACCATACAATCATAGCTGGGGTGGCCCTTTTAGAAGAACCTACCCTGGAAGAACTCCTGCGTTTTTTTGCCGGGGAGTTTAGTTATCCGGAACTCCACAAGATCCTCATCAATCTGGAAGAACGGTTCATCCTCTACCGGTTCCCCCAGCAAGGGCCGCGGCGGTTTGCCCTGAATCCCCTGTTGGAGCCGGTTTTAAGCCCCTTCATGGCAGATACCAGTCCCCTTTTCCCGTGGAAAGAAGAGGAGACCTCTCCTTCAGCCCCTGGTTCTGGTGCGAGGCTGACCGTGGATGATAGGGTCATTGCGGCCCTGGTTGGTTTTGTTCTTGAGGAGGACTGTTTGAGAGGTGATGGAGGCATCCGTAAAAAAGCCCTGGATACCCTGAGGCTGCTGTTTCCGGGTCTTAACGCTGCCCATCTCCTGGATGCGTGCCGTACTCTGGGGCTGTTCCAGCGGGGAGAGGGGCAATCAGACCGCTTGTACCCTCATGAAGCGCGGCTGCGGGCTTTCGCGGAGCTTTCCTCTGGTGAACGGCTCGAATACTGCGCTGCAGGGTTTTATTGTTTTTTGTGGTTTCACTCCAAGAAGGCAGTCCAGGTATCCACCTCAAGCCAGAACCTGCAAGAGCAAGTCCGAAACTGCGCCGAGTTCATCCATCAACTCCTTGATTTTCTCGAACCTTCCCGGCACTATCCTCAGATAAGCCTCTGGAGGTTTGGGGACCTACTGATCCGGGAGGGGCTTGAACCGATCCAAGGTAGTACCGGGCATCCCTATAGGCTTGACTGGATGTTGGAGGCCCTTGAACTCAGCGGTCTACTGGAACCAAGCGCCCCAGGCTGGTGGAGGCTTGCAGCCCACCCCCAGAAGCACGGGATAAAAGGCCCAGTGCTTGCTATGGATACGGCTTTTTCGTTTGTGCTGTACCCGGAACTTAGGTTTGAGGATGCCCTGTCTTTGGCTTTCTTTACCGTGCCCCGGGAAAGCGGGGCAGCTCTGACCGGTGTGGTTTTACGCGTTGAATTGACCATGCAATCGGTGATTCGGGGCTTTGACCGAGGTATGGATACCAAGACCATGCTGGACCTGCTGAACCGGGTTTCGGGGAACCGGATACCCCAGAACCTCAGGTGGACCCTGGAGGATTGGGAACAGCGGTATGCGGAAGTCTCCCTTCATCAGGGAGTGGTGTTGAGCCTTGGAAAGGAACGGCGGTATCTTGCAGAGGCGGGGCCTTTGGCCTCCCTGGTTGCCCGAACCTTAGCCCCAGGGGTGTACCTGTTATCGGTTCCGGTGCGTGCTGAGGCAGTGAAGGTCTTACAAAAAGTAGGCGTGGATATCATTGCCCAGCGCGGCTTTGCCGTTTTCCCCAGGGAAGATGCTACTGAAGAGAGACCTGAGGACACCGGGGAAGGGTACCCGGTTCTTGGGAGGTTCCCGTTGCATGCTGCCTGGATTCCTGGGGCGCTGCATCAGATTTCAGCGGACCACCGTGAAGTGGCCGCTCGAGCAATACAAGAAGGGTTCCGCCGGGCCTTGGGGGCTATGGCTGCTGCGGACCAGGAGGAATTGCATGCCCGGATAGAACGGCGGGTGATCATCAGTGAGACCCAACTTACAGGAGCTGTTCTGAGGCATGAAAACCTAGAGGCCCGGGGGCTTGATTATGTGGGAAAGGCCCGCATTGCAAGCCAGGCTATTGCTACCCAGTCCTTGATCGAAGTGCTATGGCCCTGTTCTACCGGAGGAAACAACCATGCGGTGGGTATTCCCGATGCCCTGGAAAAGTGGGGGAGTGAGCGGGTCCTCATCATTAAGCCTGTATCCCTGGGTGAAACCACCGAATGCACGCGGCACGAGCAGTACCTTGGTTACGCCGCAGGGCCGCTCAAGGAGATTCTGCGTTTGCCTCTGGGCAAGATTAGTCTGTTACGGCGGATTAAACCTTCGATTTTTGGATCCTAGTTGAAAAATGTTGAAAATAACTTTAAAGCCTTTCTCCCGACTGAAGGGTCGGGATAAGGATCATTATGGAGAGAATTATATGCCATTGTTGCCCTTTTCAAGTCAGCAAGTCGAAATTAGCCAGGCCAAGCTCGCGGTTCTTATTGATGCGGACAATACCCAGCCTGCCATTATTGAGGGCCTTTTAGATGAAGTGGCCAAATACGGAGTAGCCAGTGTAAAGCGGATCTACGGTGACTGGACCAGTACAAATCTCCGTTCCTGGAAAGAGCGGCTCCTCGAATACGCCATCCAACCCATTCAGCAATTTTCTTATACCAGCGGCAAGAATGCCACTGATTCTGCTATGATCATTGATGCTATGGACCTGCTCTACAGTGAAAAACTTGATGGATTCTGCATTGTTTCTAGTGATTCTGATTTTACCCGCCTTGCCGCACGGTTGCGGGAAAGCGGACGGATGGTTTATGGATTCGGAGAAAAGAAGACCCCTCGATCCTTTGTTTCGGTCTGCGATAAATTCATCTACACAGAAATCCTGCGGGGCGTGCAGGAGGAAGCGGACGATGATGATGCGAAACCCCATGCTTCGACCCGTAAAGAATTCAAGGTGGATCGCCGGCTCCTCAAACTGCTGAGGGACGCGGTAGAAGATCTGGCGGATGAGTCTGGCTGGGCGTATCTAGGAGGCGTGGGACAGAAGATTACGCTGAGGTCCAGTGAATTTGACCCCCGGAACTATGGCTTCAAAAAACTGGGGGATCTTTTCCGGGCCATAAGCCAGTTTGAGACCGAAGAGCGGGCACAGGAGAACAGTACTGGACGGCAGATATACATTCGCTGGAAAAAGCGGAAATAGCACTGCACGCATACCCTGGTTATGGTTCATGCGTTCCCTCTCCCCAGGGAATATGCTATACTAGCTCTATGTGCCAGATGATGAACGCCTATGCTCTTTGCGCCGTAGGTGCGGAAAAGATCGTTTCCACTGAACTAAAGAAGCTCGGCCTCTCGGTGCTTGCAACTGCCTTTGGCAAGGTTCGGTTTCAGGCGGACCTGAAGGGTTTATACCGGGCTTTGATGAGCTTGCGGGCCGCGGATAGGGTGCTCTTGGAAGCAGGAACTTTTCCTGCTGCAGATTTTGATGCTCTTTTTGAGGGGGTAAGGAACATTCCCTGGGAAGAGCTTATCCCCCCAGGCATGGGCATCCGGGTTGCCAAGGTCAGGGTGAACCGTTCTCCGTTTCATGCGCTTACCACCATTCAGGCCATGGTCCACAAGGCTGCGGCAGAACGGCTTTGTCAGCGCCGGGGGCTAAACCGGCTTCCTGAACAGGGAAAACAGGGAGAACTCCGGGTATACATTGAAAAGGATCAGGTTTCCCTGCTTCTGGATCTCGCGGGGGAGCCGCTGTTTAAGCGGGGTTACCGTACTGAGGGAGGTATCGCCCCGCTGCGGGAAACCACTGCCGCGGCCATGCTGCTTTTGGCCACGTGGCGGCGGAAATTTCCCCTGTACGATCCCTTTTGCGGTTCTGGTACCATTGCCATAGAAGCCGCGTTGTATGCCTGGGATATGGCTCCGGGACTGGGCAGAGGTTTTGTCCTTTCAGACCTCGCCCTGGGGAACCGGGACCTGGAGCAGACGGTTCGGGAAGAACTCCTCAGCCGGGTTGATTTTGCCCGGATTATTCGGATATACGGAAGCGATGCGGATCCCCGGGCAGTGGCCCTGGCCCAATCCAATGGAGTGCGGGCATACACCCTGGCCCAGGGTAAAGGACCCGTAGGTAAGGGCATACAACGAGGCGAAGCCCTGCCCTGGCTGCCTGATTTCAAGGTATGCCCCGTGCAGCAGATCAAGGCCTATTACGGTAATAAAGAAAATACCCCAGGTTTCATTATTACCAACCCGCCCTACGGGAAACGCCTGGGAGACAAGGAAACTGCAGAAGCCACCTACCAGGACATGGAACTGCTCTCCCGCAGGTTTCCGGGATGGAAACTGGGAATCATCACCGATCATCCCGGCTTAGAATCGTTCTTGGGCAAAAAGGCGGACTCCTGCAAACCGCTTATCAACGGCGCTATCCCTTCCTATTTTTTTCTCTTTACCCTATGATCGTTACTTAGCTTATCGATCAAGAAAAAAGGTGATGCAAAACCGCATCCAAGGAGCAGGCTATGTCCATTGTGATAGAACATAACAAGCGGCGGCGGAACATTTTAGAACATGCGTTGGATGTCTTTATAGATGAGGGATTTGAGGCCGCCACGTTCCAGAAAATTGCAGACCGGTGCGGCATCACCAGAACGACCTTGTATATTTATTTTAAAAACAAAAAGGACATTTTTAATTACAGCATTAAGCAGCTCATGGGTCAGGTGGAGGATAGTATTCTCCGGGTACGCCAAGATACCGGTCTTAATCAGGTGGATAAGCTCATTCGAGTGCTTTGGGTGATTATGGATCATCTGGAAGAAAACCGCCAGCTTTTGTCGGTGGTGCTGGATTATCTGCGCTGCCTTGCCAAGCAGCATACTGACCCGGCAACCTGTGTCCGCCGTAGAACTATCCGGCTGCGGCATATCCTGGCAACTATGGTCATTGACGGTATTCGGGAAGGGGTATTCAGGCCCATTACCGTGAGAACCATCAATGATCTCTTGTACGGCTTGCTTGAAGCCGCGATATTCCGGCTGACGGTGCTCAACCGGTCTTCGGTGGAAGACCTGAAGCAAGCGGTAAGCCTAGCCATTGAGCAGATTCAACGTGATCGGGGGCAGATTTAACGTATGTGGGATTTCAAGCGGGTGAATCACCATTGACAGATACGTTCATATTGAGTATATTAATCAAAAGAAAAGCAAGAATGAGAGACTAGCTCATCTGGATAGAGCGTCAGCCTCCGGAGCTGAAGGTGGTGGGTTCGAGTCCCGCGTCTCTCAAAGCGCTGTTGATCAGCATACTTTTTAATTCATTATCATACTTGGGGTCTTTTTAAGCTTCGTTGTTTTCCAATGATCGATGAAATGCATACCGCACTGAGGATTAAGCTGCCGCCCAGAAGTGCAGAAAGCGAAGGCCGTTCCCCCATTACCAGCAGTACCCATAGGGGATTAAGGACCGGTTCAATCACTGCGGTAAGCATGGCCTGTATGGCGCTGACCCGTTTGATACCATAGGCAAACAAGAGGGAAGCCAAACCAATTTGCAAGGTCCCCATAAGGAGAACCGCTCCTATACTTCCTGTAGTAAGAGAAGGGGGATAGAGAAACACAAAGGGTATGGCAAAGGCTGCACAGAGGATGTGGGACAGGAGCATGGCATCCGCAGGGTTTCCGTCTTTTTGCATCCGCATACATACCGAATTGGTACCGAAAAATATACCTGAAAGAACCGCGATGCAGTCCCCGCCTAAAGTTCCACCCCCCAAGCTATCCTTAAAAAATATGACAAGTCCTGCTATGACCAGAAGCAGCGTGCCCCACTGTTCCCAGTAGAGTTTTTCCTTGATTAAAACCCAGCCGATGATCGCTGCCCACAGCGGGGCACTGTACTGTAATAGAATCGCATTAGCCGAAGTAGTGAGTTTATTGGCAATCACAAAGGCGATCATGGTAGCGGCATAGGCCAGTCCTGCGGCGAAAACCGGTAGAAACGTAGTGGTTCTGCCCCTTCTCCGTTTAAACAGCAGCCGCATTCCCCATAAAAAAAGGGCAGCGATAAAACTACGGGCTCCTGCGATGAGTACCGGATGCCAGGGAACCAGCTTGATACAGAGTCCTGAAGTACTCCAGAGTATAGCACAAAGAAAAATAGCCCCCTGCCCCAGGGTCTGGGAACTTGCAGTACGAGTATACTTCATAATTGGGTATTATACTGAATTGGTTGCTTATGAACTACAGATACTGGTACATTGATAGAGTATGCATCCGAAACTGAAAACCTTTACCGATACCTTGGAAGCCCTTTTCCATGAGGTTGATGAAGTCTTAGAAGACCAATGGGGGGATTGTTTCCCGCTACATCCCAACCGGCCCAAACGAAACGAAACCGCTAATCCTGAAATGGACGGCCTCTTTGAGATTGCCCCGGATTTTACGCTGGGCATCGGTTCCAACCGTGGCCGAGGGTATCTTGTTTCCTGCCGGGTTGCCACTCTGCAGGCGGTTCCTCCAGAACAACTTGAAGCCTTCATGGATACTGCGGTGCTGATCATCAGGGACAAATTGCCGGTCTATTTCCCCGGTAGGCAGCTTGAAGTGATTCGGGACGGCAAAGGATACAAGATAATCGGGGACTTTTCTTTAGGAGACATCTAAAAGGGAAGGGCTGCTTTTCCTTGAATTAAAAAATCATGCCGGAGAGCGGTAAGTTATACCTGGATATTAATTGGAATGGCCGGCGCAAATGGGAAGCCCTACATTTGTCGGCATCCCCCGATAAACAGCAGAACCGGGCCATCTTCAGGACGGGGGGTCCGCTATAGCGCGTTTTTTTCAAATACCGTATCGAAATCATCCCAGCTAACGCCGATCATATCGGCCATATCGTCGTCGAAGCTGTATTCCCCATCAGCGCCAAACCATACGAATCCTTCTGACTTATCATCTTTCGCTGCAACCCAGAGCGTATTATTTGTCCCAATGCCGGCGTGGGTAATTTCTTCAAGCTCCTCAGCATACTGGGAGCTCCATGCCATAATAGAATCCAGGCTTCGCCTGATCTCGGCATCCTCTAGGCCACATTTCCGCCCGATCTTGCCAACGATCTCACTATAGTTAGCATTTCCTTCAAGTTGCATCTGTACTCCTCGCCTCCGCCAGTGGGGGGCCTATCGTGATTCCCGGCCCTATGGCCGGGGCTATCACCGACGCCGTTGCCGGCGTTTCGG
>JAISGE010000035.1 GCA_031263265.1 Treponema sp. | reverse complement strand
GATTTTTACAATCGACCGGATCGATGTCTGATTGGCAAGGGCCAACCGGTCAATCTCCTGCGCGCCGTTGTTGACGGTCCGTATGTCCTCGGCCATTTGTGAAACGCTGCCGGCAATCTCCCCCGCCTGATTTTGCAGGAAACCGACTTCCCGCAGCATAGATTCGTTGCCTTCGTTCATTTCCTTGGAACCCGCACCGACATGGAGGGTTATGTCGTTCATCGCCTTCAGTGCCCCCATAACCTGCCCGGCTCCTTCCCTTTGTTCCTTGACGGCGTTGTCCACTTCCTGCACCAGCTTTCCCGTTTCTTGCACCCGGGCGGAAACCTGGACAAAGGATTGCTCCAGTGCTCCGGCGTTTTTAACGATATGGGCGATGGTTTCCACGATCTGTTTCAGTTCCGCGCCTATCTTCCGGGATTCGTTGGAAGAATTTTCCGCGAGTTTCCGTATTTCATCGGCAACCACGGAGAAGCCCCGCCCCGCTTCCCCCGCGTGGGCAGCTTCAATCGCGGCGTTCATCGCCAAAAGGTTGGTCTGCGCAGCGATGGTGGCGATGATCCGGTTTGCCTCCTGCAGGGCCTGGGACTGACTCACGATTTCGCTAATCCTGGCCCCGCTCTCCCGCTGTAGAGCGCTCCCCTCCGCGGCCGCGTCGGCCACGGTCTTGAACTGGACGGCCATTTTTTCCGTAACCCCGCCGATGGACGCGATGTTCCCTATCATTTCCTCCACCGCGGAAGAAGCCTGACGCACACTGGCTGCCTGAGCGCCTATGGAGCTGTCCAGAGATGCAATGCTCTTGGCTATCCGGTGCACCGCCGTGGACGCCGCCGCCGCGCTCTGCAGCTGCTCGTCCGTTTTCGTCTGGACCTGTTCCACCACCTGGGAAACCCGTTCCAGGGACGAAGCCATGCCGGAGGCGTTCTTCTCAAGTTTCAGGCCCGACGTGGAAAGCTCCTCCTGGCCGCTCTTGATCTCCCTCATTCCAGACTCCATGTTTTCGCAAAAACTGTTGACCATCCCCGCGATGGTCCCCACCTCGTCAACGGAACAGATAAAAATACGCCGAGTCAGATCCTTTTTGGCAGAGGACAAATTCTCAAGCTGTGCAATTACCGAATCAAACAGACTAGAGGTACTCTTTTTCAAGGTAAAGGCCAGCGCGATTATGAAGACTCCCAAAAACGCGATAAGGCCGGTCATGATGATCCAGTCCTCCCCGTCCATGGCAAAGATACTACCCCCCGCCCGGGCAATGGTCAGCAGGGTGATGGAAAGGTTGTAGAGTATGGACATAAGGGCCACCACGACGGGGACGATCAGTATTTTGGCGCTCTGCCGTGCCTCCCGCAGATCCCGGGGATACCCGGTAAGCTCATGGACGATCAGGGTTTTCGACACCAGCCGGTCGGTCAGCACGTACACAAAGGTTCCCACCAGAAGCCCCAGGGACAGACAGGCCAGGTACAGTGCCCCCCCCATCCCCTGAGGAATACCTATGGAGGAGCCTTGAACAAAAAGCCCGGCCAAAAGGACATTTTCCAGCACCGCAAGGAGGGCTATCATCCTAATCGGAACCGAACCGAGTTTTTTCAGCGCCTCCCTATATGCCGCTCCCTCAAGCGTGAAATTGGCAGAATCAAAAAGAGCCGCGCTCCTCCCCATGAGCAGCGTGGACAGGACGATAAAACCCAGACCGGGAAACCCAACCCGCAGCAACATGACCAGCAGGGGAACCGAAGCCTCCCGGAATAAACACAGCAGGACAAACACAATGACCGCGTTGACCATGTTAGCGGTACAAAGGATGGCAAAAAAAATAGATCGATTATTCAAAATTGCATCTCCTGGAATGAACATGAGCGTCTTCTACCCAAGGGGGCATGATGAGGTAATTTTAAAATAATACTCCAGGAAACACAAGCCTACCCCTCGGTCTATGGCGTTTACGTTCAGGTTATATTTTGCCTGAAATACCATATTCACATAAAAAGAAGAAAAATTATGGAATATACACAATTAGGCAATACCGGCTTGAACGTATCTCGGTTTGGACTGGGCTGTATGCGGTTCCCCAATGATAAAACGAAAGCAATAAAGATGGCCCGCTATGTCATAGACAATGGCGTGAATTATTTTGATACGGCATACGTGTATGGAGACAGCGAGACCATTACCGGAGAAGCCTTGCAGAACGGATACCGCAAAAAAATAACATTTGTTTTTAGACAGAATGGTAGAGAAAGATACTCCGCCTGAAGTTGAAAAACTCATTAATGAATATACCGAATGTAATGTCAAACGGAGACAGGGAATTAATAAAAGCAATTCAGGATGTTTATAAAAATATAAAAAGCATAACGCGTGGCGGTTGTAAATATTGTATGCCCTGTCCGCAGGGCATACATATACCAGAACTATTCAGGCTGTATAACCATTTTATGTATTTTAATAAACCCATGGGAACAACATTGTTCTATAAAAAGGAATATGGTTGCACTCGGTATTGGGGCCGATATGTGCATAAATTGCGGTAATTGTAAAGAGCGGTGTCCCCAGCATTTAGAAAAATAAAAAGCAGACAAAACGGCGTATAACGCGAGGCGGTCGAATTAATCGGGCCTGTAAACTTTTGAGGGTAAATCCTTTCCTTAAGAAAAAGATGGCAAGGGCGTATTTGACGGCGTCCAGTAACTGGTACTGCTGAGGAGTAAGGGGTACTTGACTGGGAATCCGCAGATGGTGGAACGGAAAAAATGGGGTATCTTGTTCTTAGGCACAGTTTTAGTTTAAGAGCAGTTCGTCGCTCGTCAGTTCTTGTTTCTTAATATCCCGAAAACGTTGGACAATACCCTCGGCACTGAGGTGGGCCTTTTCAGCCGCACCAATATCTAAGATGATCTCTCCCTGATCCATCATGAGTAAGCGGTTGCCGTATTCCAAGGCATGGCCCATGTTGTGGGTGATCATGAGCACCGTTAAATGGTACTCCCGTGCAAACTTGAGGGTCAGATCCATGATCAGCTCTGCATTGCGAGGATCCAAGGCCGCAGTATGCTCGTCCAAGAGCAGAATACTCGGACGGGACATCACCGTCATAAGGAGGGTCAGGGCTTGACGTTGCCCCCCGGAAAAAAGTTCCACATTGTCGTTCAAGCGGTTTTCCAATCCCATATCCAAGACCCGAAGCTGCTCTTGGAAGGTCTCCCGCATACTTTTATTGAGGCTGATCCGCAGTCCCTTATACCCCTTTTTATGGCAGATCATCATATTGTCTGCAAGACTCATCTTTCCCGCAGTTCCCAGCAGGGGATTCTGAAAAATCCTGCCGATATACCGGGCCCGCAGATATTCCGCTTCCCGGGTAATCTCCCGCTCCCCGGCTCCCGCATAGATGAAGATCCTGCCTGAGCTCGGTATACAGGAACCGGCGATTACGTTGTACAAGGTGGTTTTCCCCGCTCCATTGGAACCAATCAGGGTGATAAAATCTTCCTTGGCTACGGTGAGGTTAATGCGATGCAACGCAGTATGTTCATCCAGGGTTCCCAGGCCGAACACCATATTCAGGTTTTCCAGACGGATCATAAGTGGCTCCGTTTAAGCCAGGGCCTACTTCGGAAGCCGGTCTTGGAAATGATAATACAGAGAATAATGAGAATCCCGGTGATGAGCTTGAGGTCATTAGCAGTCATGTGCAAGTAATACCCATAGTTCCGAGCAAAGTACATGAGGGCCCGGTAGAGGATAGAACCGAGTATGACCCGCAAGGTCAAGGCACTGATCTTGTTAGAACGGATGAGGAATTCCCCTATCATGAGGGATGCAAGACCTGAAACGATCATGCCACTGCCCAGGTTCACATCTGCAAAGCCCTGGTACATAGCGGTAAAGGCCCCGGATACCCCCACCATACCATTGGCAAGACAGATCCCACTCATCTTCAGTATATCAGGATTCATGCCTTGGGATATGATAAGCTGGGGATTGGCACCCAAAGCACCCATGGATAACCCGTAATCAGTATGAAAAAAGAGATCCAGGATGATCTTGCTCCCCAGGACCACTAAGGCGCAGTAGATCACAATGGCCCCTTGAGGGGGCATAAAGCCCCCGGTCCAGTCGCTTATCCTGGTAAAGAGGGTGGGAACCCGCAAGAGGGAAAGATTTGCCCGGTTGGACATGATCCTGAGGTTTATCGAATAGAGCATGGTCATGGTGAGGATCCCAGAGAGGAGATCCGGGATTTTAAGCCGGGTATGGATGAGGGAGGTGAGTAGCCCTGCAGCCGCGCCTCCGGCAAAAGCCAAAGCTAAGGCCAGTACAGCCGGAAATCCTTTCAAGAGCAATACCGCCATGATGGCCGCCCCCAGGGGGAAGGAACCATCCACAGTCATGTCTGCAAAGTTCAAAACCCTAAAGGTGATAAACACCGCCCATACCATGATCCCGTAAATGAGTCCTTCAATCAGAATACCGGCAATCACTCCATACCCTCAATTATACAGCTCGTTCCAATCATACCATTTCCTCACCTTACTTGGAACTCAGGGTTCCGTTCTCGAAAATATAGTTCGCTATTGAAAGGTACTGATCTGGGATGGTAATACCACAGGTATTCGCCGCATCCATATCAAAGAGCAGGTCTGATTCCGATGGATCCGTGAGGAATTTCACCGGAATATCCCCTGGTTTTTTGCCTCCCAGGATATCTGCGATCATGTTTCCGGTGGCAAGCCCTGCCTTATAGTAATTAAATCCCGAAGCTATCATACAACCTCCGGAGAAGGCGCCGGTTACATCCCCAGAGAAGATAGGCTTCTTGGCTCCATTGAATACCTGAATCAATGCGGGCAAAGCCGAATAGACCGTGTTATCCGTGGTGAGGTAAATGCCGTCTACCCGGTTCACGATTGCCTCTGCCGCCTGACGCAGTTCCGCGGAAGTACTGATGGACTGGGAAACCAAGGCGACCCCCTGGGCCTTACATGCCGCTTCAACCAGCGCGAGCGCGGAAATCGAGTTTGCCTCAGAACTGGTGTAAATATACCCCAAGGTGGTAATGCCGGCAATCTCCTTAAAAAGCGCGATATGCTCCCCGGTGGGTATCGCATCGGAAAGCCCGGTAACGTTTCCTGAACCATTGGCCAGGGATACAACCAGGTTCGCTCCCACCGGATCAGTTACCGAGGAGAACACCACCGGGATATCCTTGAAGGTATTGGCCAACGCTACCGCAATAGGGGTGGCGATCCCGACCGCCACATCAACCTTGTCAGCTTTGAATTTGTTGGCGATCTGGGAGGCGGTGTTCATATCTCCGTTGGCATTTTGTAAATCAATAACCGCATCAACTCCCCGTGCTTTGAGGCTGTCCTGGATACCCCGTTCACAAGCATCAAGGGCTTCATGCTGGACGATCTTGGCAATACCAATCCGGATCTGCTTGTTTTCGTTGACCGGGGACTCTCTACCTCCCGCGGACATAAACAGCAGCGCCACAATACCCATTCCTGCCACCGCAGTGATTTGTTTCATAATCCTATGCATAGCATAACTCCTTAACCCTTTCCTTAGAATGTGTATGTACTATACCGGGAATTTATACCCCTTTTCAAGGGCTTGATGTAAAAAAATACAAAAAACACCAGTTTTATAGGTATCAGTGCATAAATATGCTTACTCTAGACGGAAAGACAGCGTCTTTTAGAGAACATGGCGAGCGGTCTGATTTTTGCTCTGGTTTGGTGGTGAGAAACCGACCCCTTTTCTGCTAGATTAATTTTAGGCAATGCGGGGTCTTGACGCTTTGAGGGGCTTGATTCATACTGAAATCAATTTCCTGCCCCATAAGTACTTAGTTGCTTGGGTTTACAGGAGCCATCTTACATAAAGGAGACGCTGGTGCCTTGCGGAAGAAAACGCAAACTGAGAAAGATTGCAACCCATAAACGTAAAAAAAAGCTCAGAAGGAATCGACACAAAAATAAATAGCCTTCTTTACCAATTTCATGCAAGCTTTATCTAAACCATGATGGGGCCGTAAAGGAGATAGATAAGTGTATGCCGTGGATAGAGGCCCCCTTGTTTAGAGTTGTATGGCAGGGAAGGTTACTTGATGCCTAGAGTTCTTTTCAAAAGCTCTTTTCAACCTAAGGACCTTGAAAAGAATTTTAGGTAATTATTTTCCCTGATAAATAGCATCATTTGGTATAGTAGTAATGGTATGAGTGAAGCTGAATCCTTGTTAGCCCAGATTTATGAACCTCAGGATCTTAAGAACCTTTCCTTCAAAGCATTAAATCAGCTTGCCGCTGAAATTCGTGAAATAATCGTGTCTACGGTGAGTAAGCAGGGAGGACATTTAGCCTCTAACTTGGGAGTGGTTGAACTTACCATTGCGTTGCATCGGGTATTTAATTCCCCCCAGGATAAGATAATCTGGGATGTGGGGCATCAATGTTATACCCATAAGCTCCTTACCGGCAGGTATGAGGAATTCCCCAGCCTCAGGCAAGCTGGCGGACTTGCGGGGTTTCCCAAACGGACCGAAAGTCCCCATGATGCTTTTAATACCGGGCATGCATCCACCTCAATTTCAGCAGCCCTGGGGATCCTCACCGGAGAATGGCTCCAGGGAAAAAGAAACCGGGTCGTGGCGGTTATCGGAGATGGCGCCCTGACCGGAGGACTAGCCTATGAAGCCCTGTCCCACGCAGGACAGTTGCACTTACCTTTGGTGGTGATCCTCAATGACAATAAGATGTCTATAAGTCCCAATGTAGGAGGGCTTTCCAAATATTTAAGCCGTCTTACTATGAAGGCCCGGTATCAGTGGTTTCGCCGTAACTTTGATTCTATGGCCAAGCGGCTGCCCCTGGTAGGATCTGCGTTTTTCGATATGGTGGTTCGGCTTAAACGGGCGGTGAAGGCTGTTTTCTACACGGATAATTTTTTTGTGGATCTGGGGTTTGAATACGTAGGACCTATTGATGGACACCATATTCAGCAGCTTGAACAGGTGTTGCAGGATGTGCGGCGGCTTGATCGGCCTGTGGTGGTCCATGTGATTACCCGCAAGGGTAAGGGCTATCAATTCGCAGAAAAAGATCCGGGTAGCTATCATGGGGTTTCCTCCTTTTCTATAAGCGGAGGCTTGGCCCCTGAAGAGCCGGCTGCTGAGGAACCTGATACCAGCCAGCAGGAACCCGTCCTAAGCCCGGTAACTATCCCGGTGATAAACATCTTACCTGACCGCTGGGGAAATGGTTCTTTTACCGATGCTTTTAACCGGGCTATCCTGGATGCCGGAGGCCGGGATACGCGGGTAATGGCTATTACCGCGGCTATGGAAAAAGGAACCGGACTTTCCCCGTTCAAGGCCGCGTTTCCCACCCGTTTTTTTGATGTGGGTATTGCAGAGGAACATGCGGTTACTTTTGCCGCAGGATTGGCGGCTCAGGGAATGCGGCCGGTAGTTGCGGTGTATTCTACGTTTATCCAACGGGCGGTGGATCAGGTGATCCACGATGTGGCCATGCAGAAGTTGCCGGTTCTCTTTGCCTTGGATCGGGCAGGGTTTGTCAGCGATGACGGAGAAACCCATCAGGGACTGTTTGATATTGCCCTATTCCGGCCGGTTCCGAATATGACCATCCTTGCTCCTGCAGGGGGCTTGGAACTGAAGCGGATGCTGGATTGGGCCTTGGCCTCGGTGGAACCGGCGATGATCCGGTATCCTAAAGCGCTGTGTCCCCCGGAGATCCATGCCTTATCCCTTCCTTTGGAGCGGGGAAAGGGGGTATTCATCCGGGAATGGGGTGCTTCGGTTTGTCTCGCCTTTACCGGAAGTCTTTACACAGAGGTCTGGGATGCTGCGGATCGTCTTCTCGGCTTGAACATTGCTGCGGATCTGTATAACCTGCGTTTCCTGAAACCAGTGCATGAGGATTATCTGGCGAAAATTATGAACCGGTATGAACTTATGGTATTTATCGAAGAAGGAATCATAGAAGGGGGCTTTGGGGAATATGCCACGGAATTGGCCTATAGACGGCAGTGTACGGCCCAGATCCGGGTTCTGGGGATTCGCGGTAACTTTGGAACCCTGGGTAAGCGAGAGGAACTCCTTCATATAAGCGGTCTTGATGGGGAGGGCATTGCCGCATCGGTTCGGCGCTTTTATGGGGAAAACCGGATCCTCCCCTATTCCCGGATGGTACCTTAGCCACTCTGCTTGCAAAAATCCTCCATCTAGCTTATGTTAATTAAAAATAGAGGACTTTCGTACAAATTCATATATATTATACATAGGGTCCTGTTGATGATGAGGTAAGGTCCGATGCTAGAACTTATAAAAAGGGTATACTTTGGAATGGCTTCAGCGGCTTAGCGCGGTTTATGATACGATTCGCCCGGTCTTAGATGTGGCAATCCTGTCGTTTCTACTCTATAAAGTCTACGAGCTTTTGGTAAAAACTCAGGTTATGCAGATGATCAAAGGCGCCGGGTTTCTGGCCCTGGTGTATGGCCTTGCGGTTCTCTGTAAATTAACTACCTTACAGTGGGTTCTCAATATCCTGGCTCCAGGACTTTTAGTGACGGTGGCCATTGTCTTTCAACCTGAATTGCGGAAGATCATCCTCCGCCTGGGTCAGAGTGAGCTGTTTCGGCCAGACAGCAAACCCCGGCTTAGTCATCTTGAAGCGGTGGTTACTGCAGCGGAAATTCTCTCTCAAGAACGACGGGGGATGCTGGTGGTTTTTCCCCGGCGGGTAAATCTTAGAAACATCATTGATACGGGAACCAAGATAAATGCGGAAATTTCTTCCAGTCTCATTGTGGCGGTCTTTGAATTTGATGGGCCGCTGCACGATGGGGCTATGGTTATCCAAAACGGCCGGATAGCCGCGGCAGGGTGTTTTCTTCCCTTGTCTGAACAGCAAGACATCAAGAAGAGTTTCGGTACCCGGCATCGGGCGTCGTTGGGTATGTCGGAGCAGTCCGATGCGGTAACCCTGGTGGTTTCTGAGGAAACCGGGGCCATATCTATCGCCTTTGACGGTAAATTGTATTACGATCTTTCTTCTGTTGAAATTACTGGAACCCTGCGGGAAATGCTTGAACATGGGGTGAAAAGTGGGGAAGTTGAAAAAAACGGTTCTGGTTCTTCCACTGCTTCATCCTTAGATTCAGGAAAGGAGGGCATCCTTGGACAGTAGAAAATTACTCGCTCAAATTGCGGAAAACTGGCCGGCCAAGGTGCTTTCCATTGCCATGGCGTTGATCCTGTTTATATTTCATCACATGAACACCCTGGAGGAACGGTTCTTTTCGGTTCCGCTCCTGGTGGAGACCCAGGGAAACGTGATTCCTGCAAGCGCCTACACGCGGATGATCCGGATCAGCGTCCGAGGGGATGCGGCCCGGGTGCGTTCCCTTTTGGAAGAGGACATTGTGCCTTATATTGACCTAAGGGGCAAAGAGAAGGGCATATATAGGGTTCCTGTGCAGGTCCGCACTAATGGAACTGCTCAGGGACTTGAGCCTTTGGAAATCAAAGTGGATCCCCTGGAAATATCCATTGTATTGGATCATAAAGTCAGCAAATACGTTCCTTTGACCGGAAATACCCGGGGAGGGCCGCAAAAAGGATACGAATTGGTTTCTTCTACCCTGACCCCATCCCAGGTTGTTCTTGAAGGCCCTGCGGATGAAATGAGCGGTATTTCAGAACTATTCACTGATTTTATTGATCTGGATGGCCGCAGCGAAGATTTTTCCATCATGGTCAATATTGTGAACCACGAGCCTTTGGTAGTAATCCAGGGGAATGGGATGACCGAATTTCATGGGGTTATCAGGGAAATTATTGGACTTGAGACGTTTACCAATTTGCCGATTCGGGTGGATAGGCTCTCTGAAAGGTTTAACGCAGAATTGGAGGTGCGTATCGGCAGCATTCGGCTTGAAGGAAGCCAACACGCGCTGGAACAGTACCAAGCGTCGGCTTCATTTTTGTATGTGGATGCTTCGAGCATAACCGAACCAGGAACCTATACCCTGCCGGTCTTGGCCCCGTCGATTCCGAACTTAACGCTCTCCCGGAAGGATCCTGAAAGGGTTAGGGTACAGATTACGAGGAAACCCGAAACCCCATGATCATCGGTATCGGGGTTGATGTGGTCCATGGGTATCGCTTGGAACGGTGGCGGAGGATTCCCGGTTTATTAGAACGTTATTTTCATCCTGATGAACTACAGACTGCGCTGTCTCGAGGTAGGGGAGCGGCCTTGTCCTTAGCAGCCCGGTTTGCGGCGAAGGAAGCCTTTGGTAAAGCCCTGGGTACGGGGCTTACCGGTATTGTGCTCAAGGATATTATGGTAGCTAATCAGTACAACGGTAGGCCGGAGATACGGTTCTTCGGTACTGCCCTGAGGGCCTTAGCGCAAAGCGGGGCCAACCGGGTACATCTTTCCCTTACCCACGAGCAGGACAATGCCGTTGCTATGGTGGTGTTGGAAGCTCTTCCCGATAGTCCCTCAGTATGACTAACCTATAACACGCCGCGCCCAATTCGCCTGCTTTAGGTGCTTCACAAGGTACGGTTCATATTTTATACTGACTAAGATATGGTGATTGATCCTTTAAATCCTCTCATTGTTCAAGGTGACCGTACCCTGCTGTTGGATGTACATACCCCCAAGGCAGAAGCGGCCAGGGGTGCTATCATGCCTTTTGCCGAACTGGAAAAATCACCGGAACATATCCATACCTACCGGATAACCCCCTTGTCCCTCTGGAATGCTGCGAGTGCAGGGTTTGGTCCCCAAGATATCATCACCGCGCTAAGCACCTATACCCGCTATGAGGTACCTCCAGGGATCGGAGCAGGTTTTTCCGATACCATGGCCCGTTATGGAAAAATACGGCTGGTAGCTGCTCCCTCAAGCGTATCCAGTACCAAAGCGCTTCCTGAAGAACTGCTGCTGGTTTCTGATGACCCCGCGGTTCTGAAGGAGATTGGCGCTGCACCAGGGCTATCCCGGTATGTGAGCGAAACGTCCCAGGGGTTTTCCCTGCGCCTCAGCGACCGAGGAAGCGTTAAGCAAGAACTCATCAAGTTGGGTTGGCCAGTGAAAGACGAGGCCCCCTTTGTACCAGGGGAGCCTCTGGATATAAGGATTCGGGAACGCAGCGCCGAGGGAATACCCTTTGCCCCCCGGCATTACCAGCGTGAAGCAGCTCAGGCAGTGGTGGGAAACCAAGGGCCTGGGACCGGCTATGGGGTTGTGGTGCTTCCCTGCGGTTCCGGGAAAACTGTGGTGGGTATAAGCGTCATGGCTTTGTTACAAACCAATACCCTGATACTCACCACCAATACCGTGGCAGTACACCAATGGATAGGCGAACTTTTGGATAAAACCGAGTTGACCTGCGACCAAATAGGAGCATACACCGGAGATGCTAAATCAGTAGGTCCGGTTACCGTGGCCACCTACCAAATCATCAGTTGGCGGCCCAAAAAAGGAGGGGATTTCCCGCACTTCCGCTTGTTCCGGGAGCGGGCCTGGGGACTCATCATCTACGATGAGGTCCAGCTTCTCCCTGCGCCGGTGTTCCGCATAACTGCAGAACTGCAAGCAGTACGGCGGCTGGGACTGACTGCTACCCTGGTCCGGGAAGATGGGGCAGAGGATGCGGTGTTCACCCTGGTAGGCCCTAAACGCTACGATATTCCCTGGAAGGACCTGGAGGCCAAAGGGTGGATTGCCGCGGCTTTCTGTACGGAAATACGCCTGGATCTCAGTGAATCCCTCAAGATACCCTATGCCGTGGCATCAGCTCGGGAAAAATACCGGATTGCCAGTGAGAACCCCCTTAAAGCCGGAATCGTACAGCACTTGGTAGATAAGCATAGAGAGGCCCAGATCCTGGTCATCGGGCAATACCTTGAGCAGCTTGCATCCCTGGCGAAACTCCTCAACGCTCCCCTCATAACCGGGAAGACCCCTCAGCGGGAACGGGAAACGCTCTACGATGCCTTTAGAAAAGCTCAGGTTCGCCTCATGGTGGTATCTAAAGTAGCCAACTACGCCATAGACTT
>JAISGE010000201.1 GCA_031263265.1 Treponema sp. | reverse complement strand
AATCTGGGGCTTGCCCTCAACCGCCCGGTCGCTCAGGTCAAAGCAGGGCCGGGTTATTATTGATGAAGCCGCTTTCGTTGATGATTTGGACGAACTCATCAAAGCAGCCCTGGCCCTGCAAATGTGGGGTGGCTGCATCCGTATCCTCTCCACTCATAACGGCGATGACAATCCCTTTAACGAGCTTGTAAAAGAAGTCCGGGAAGGAAAAAAGCAGTATTCCCTGCACCGTACCACCTTTGACCAAGCCTTGGCCCAGGGATTGTACCCGCGTATCTGCCTGGTACAAGGCGAAGTATGGTCTAAGGAGCAACAGGAAACATGGCGGGAAGGAATTATCAGCGATTATGGAGAGGGGGCCGACGAGGAGTTGTTCTGTATCCCGGTTCGAGCCGGGACGCGTTACTTCCCCTCGTCCCTGCTTGAGGCCGTTTCCGACCCCACCGTAGCGGTTATACGCAAAGCCTGTGAGGATAGTTTTACCTTTGAGAAGGAAGCGCAGCGGGTCAAGGAATTTGGCCAATGGCTCACGAGGGAAATCCGGGACATCCTGCTTGCCCACAAAAACCCGGTTTACTTAGGAGAGGACTTCGCCCGTTCAGGCGACCTTACCAGCATCTTCTGTGATGAGCAAGTCCCCGATGGACGGCTGCTGACCTTTCTGGTAATCGAATTGCGCAATGTGCCCTTCTCCCAACAATGGCAGGTTATCACCTACGTGATGGATACGCTGCCGAACCTGGGCAGCGCCGCCTTCGATTCCCGGGGTAACGGCCAAATGATAGCCGAGCTTGCCGCCCAGCAGTGGCCCGGTTACGTCTATCAGGTGATGATCTCAACCAAGTGGTATGCTGAAACCTTCCCCGGACTCAAGGGCTGCATGGAGGACCGTACCACCACCATTCCCGCGGATCCCTTTATTCGGGATGATTTCCGGGTGGTGGGGTTGAAGGCCGGAGTACCCTGTGTGCTTGAGCGGAGTGGCGGCCCCAGGGAACGGCGGCATGGGGACGGTGCCATTAGTAAGCTCATGGCATGGTATGCCGCCAAGAAAGATGCAGAGCAAGGCTACCAACCCATGACCTATGCATCAGTTACCACCCCAAACCCCTACCGACAAGGAGACCCTGACTCATGGGACGACGAGTAACTCACCCGGTAAAACTCAAGACGCGGGAACAAGCCTACTCAGTACCCTACACCAATCGCCACCCCTGGGGTGATTTTTCGCTGCTTCACCGCTTAACCCCCGAATACCTGGCCACTATCCTCTCCGATGTCCGCCGCGGTGAATGTCCTACAGCCTATCTTGAACTTGCCCAGGACATGGAACTCAAAGACCCCCATTACCGCTCAGTACTCTCCACCCGTAAGGATGCCATTACCGGCCTTGAAATCAAAGTGATCCCCGCAAGTGACGATAAACACGATAGGGAATTAGCCGAAGCAGTGGAACGGGATATGGTCAAAAACAGCAGCGCCAAACTGTACACGTTGATTCGGGATATGTTGGACGCGCTGGCTAAAGGCTTTTCGGTCACTGAAATAATCTGGGATACCGATAAAACCCCCTGGAAACCGAAACAGTATCTCTTCCGCGATCCCCGTTGGTTCCAGTATGACAAGGAAACCGGCAAAACCCTGATGCTCCGTACCCCCTACGGAATCGACCTTGAACCGCTCAAGCCCTTTCATTTTGTGGTACATGAACCCCATCTGATAAGCGGTACTCAAATTACCTCAGGGCTTGCCCTACCCGCCCTTTATTACGAGATGCTCAAATCCTATGATGTATCCAGTTGGGCGGCCTTCATTGACCGCTACGGCTACCCTATCCGTATCGGGAAATACGGTAAAAAAGCGACCGAACGGGATATCAGCACCCTCAAAAAGGCAGTAGCCAATATCGGACAGGATTTCGGTGCGGTCATTCCTGAAAGTGCTATCCTCGAAATCATCGAATCCAAACATGCAAGTGAAACGGCCAATGTCCATAAAAACATGGCCGATTGGGTAGATAAACAGATAAGCAAGCTGGTCCTGGGGCAGACCATGACCACCGATGAGGGCTCAAGCAAAGCCCAGAGTGAAACCCACGAGAAGGTACGGGACGATATAGCCGACAGCGACATCCAGCAGGTGATAGAAACCCTGAACCGTACCCTTACCCTTCCGTATATTACGCTTAATTTTGGAGAACAGGAAACCTATCCCAAAATCGATCTGTTTAAGCCAGACGAAAAGAATGTGGAACAAATCATCATGGCACTGGAGAAGCTTGGGCCGCAAGGTCTTACGGCCAAGGCCGATGAGGTACGTGCTCTTTTTGGACTCTCCAATCCCAAACCAGGGGATGAGGTGGTAGGGGGTCGCCCGGAACCTACACCCGGTAATGAAACCGGCGATTGGGGAAAACCCGAATTGAACGCCGAACAGACCGATGCCTCAGATGAGCTTGAGACCTTGCTTGCTGAAAGCAGCAGTGGATACCTCCCTATTTCCGATGATATCGCCGCGGTACTTGAAAAAGCAGCTGACAAGGCAACGGACTTTGCATCGTTCCGGGAAGCGCTTGAAAAACTGGTAACAACCTGGCCTTCAGAGAAGATAGCCGAGTGTATCGCCATTGCCACCTTCCAAGCCCGCGCCTTGGGGGATGCGCAGTTCGATAAGGACCCGTAATGCCAGACCTAATACCGAAGGAGGCTCTTGAGTACCTCAAGCACAAAACCCTCAAGGTAGGTTTTTCCTATAAGGACGTGTGGCAGGAAGAACACGCCATAGCCTTCACCGTCGCCAAGGCCATGCAATTTGATATCCTTGCAGATATACATAACGCGGTCACTGAAGCAATGGAAAAGGGTCAATCATTCGAGACCTTCAAAAAACATATTAAACCGCTATTACAACAGAAAGGCTGGTGGGGAAAAAAAGACTTGCCCGATCCTTTGACGGGGGAAACGGTCAACGCCCAGCTTGGCAGCGACCGCCGCCTCAAGACCATCTACCGGGTTAACATGCGCAGCGCCTACCAGAAGGGACAATACGACAGAACCATGGAAAGCGACCTGCACCCGTATCTGCTGTACCGTATAGGCCCCAGTGTCCACCACCGGAAGGAACACCTCAGTTGGGACGGGCTGATTCTCCCCAAAGATGACCCCTGGTGGGATAGCCACTTCCCGCCCAAAGGCTGGAACTGTAAATGCTACACCCGTGCGGTAACCGAAGCTCGGCTGAAAAAGTACCAAGCCCAAGGAATACCGGTCCCGCCCCGTGCGGATGGGAGCGGCGGTGGTACGATCCGTGTGAAGACCGTCGCGCCCGAAATACGGTACAAGACCTATGTTAACGAGCGCAAAGGCACGGTTGAACAGGTGCCTGAAGGGGTAGACCCGGCGTTCAACTGGAATCAGGGAAAGGTAAGCCGGAGCGTACTGGCAGAACAAACGTTACAGGAAGCGCGCACTCGATACGCCAGGACGATACAAGAACAGGCTACTCACAGGATGCTTGACCATGCCTTAAGCACATCCCCTGGGCCCGCAATTCCTCAGTACGAAGCACCTACGCTCGTTAAACGTAATCAAAAGTATACACGGCTAAACCTTGACGAAGCCATAAACCGGGAGCTAGGATATTTACAAGGTGAAACCCATAAAACCGGCAAGGAATATATGACGCTTATGGCTCAAGAGGGCAACACGCTTTTAGGTACCTGGTCAAGTGGTAAGACAAGAACCAAGATTTTTCTTTCCGAAGAGATGAAACGTATCCTTGGGACTCAAGGGAAGGGGATGCTATACTTACTGCATAGCCATCCTGATAATTCAGGATTTTCCATGGCGGATATGGCGATTATGTGTCGTTATCCATCGATAAAAACGATGGGGCTTGTTCTGCAAAATGAGGCGAGGTGTTTTATGGCTATAGGAAGTGGGCAGAGATTAGAAACCAGGGAAGCATTAACAGGGCTTGTCAGGTTTATTGCCGGGTTAAAAGGGTGTTCGGTAAAAGAGAGTTTAGATTGCTTTAGAGAAGAATATGGATGGAGTAGTAGGTATGAAGGAAAAGAATAAATATACCTGGGATGGAGATCCTATTTACGAGGCCTTTGACAGTGAAGAAAAATATGAAAAAGCTGTAGAGGAGCGTGAGAAAGAGATTCTTGCCCTATGGGAAGACATGAATCAATTCGATGAGTTGTTGAGAACCGATCCAGAGGCCGCCCGTGCCGTGGCTGAAGCGGAGATTGCTGCAAGTGAGGTCGCCCCGGAGTTCGCTCCTGAGGGACCCGCCCACCGAAACCCCAAACACTGAATCAAGGCTTTTTCTGACCCCGTACCAAAGAAACCGATAACGCTTTTATTACCCTATATGCAAGCCCGTTACAATTCCCATCCCACTAAATCCCGCCAAATTGCTTAAAATTCCGCCTATTCACTGGTATTTCTGAATCTATTCTCCGCTATATTCACCAAAATCAGATAACGATAACAGTTATGATAATTATATGGTACTTCGAAGTGCATTATGGACTACTGAAAATTTAGAATATTATGAGCGTAAGTTACCAATGCCGGATGGGAGTAGTAGATTTATAAAAACCACTACATATAAGAAATCTTCTGATATGAAATTAATTGAACCGATTACTGAAACCCTTCGTAATAAATATGGATTTTGGGAGTGGAGTTAAATGGGTATTACTTTATTAAAACTTGAAATACATTTGGTTGTTAGTATACTATTTCTTTTTTTATATAATCTTATTTTTTCTTTCCTAAAAGATATGGTACATTATCCGGTTTATCATGATATAAGTTTAGGCTTAGCTTTGGTATCAATAGGTTATTCATATATCATTTTGAACTTAAGTCTCGCAATTCTACCTTCATTGAAATGGAAATTATTTGGTTTTATATTATATGGTATCTATTGTTTTATATCTTTGCATGATACACCATTAAAATTTATGTTTTTCGTTTCAGGGGGAATTATGGTATCTATTATAACGATATTATTAATTCATTTCATACTGGATATTAGTAAAAATAAATCGATTTCTATATTCCCATGGATAATACTTATATCATTAACTATGTTCCCTGTTGGTATTTGTATTTGGGCAAATCTCTATCAAGAATGGAAATGGATGCTTACTAGTGGGATAAGTACGATCAAATGGATTGTTTCTTCAAATATACTTAGTTTATTAATAAATATCTTATTAAGTAAGATGAAAATAGAAAGTAAACTGAGTCATCATTGCATAGATATTATAATGATGTTCATTTTTTCATTAATATCCAGCGTTTTCTTTTATTGGTCAATTACACTGATGTGGTTGATTATAGAGGCAATACTGGTTACGCTACTTATAGCAATTAGCTTTTGGATTGATAGTGTTCTTTCAAGAAAAGATATATGATATGGAGACATAGCGTATCCGTATCATATGTTTGTATTTTGATAAAACATACGCTCCTACCTTGCAAGCGGGTCGCCGTCCCATCGCGGACCAAGCGGCGCGTAGGGGAAGCCGCTGCGGGCCAGAGCGCGCCTCGTCCCCCTTCTTGCCTTGCCCAGGCCCGCAGCTTAGACAGAATGGGACGTTATGGTGAGCGCTCGAAGCAGCGCGTCCTTTCATTCGGTCATAACTAAGACCTGAGTCAGGCCCTGCGTCGCCAAACGGCGCGGACGTTGAGAACGGCGGCGCTGCACCATAACGCGGCATTCTGTCTACTTCCCCCGCTTCTCGCTTCCCCGCCGCTCTCCCGCTTCGTGTTCTCTAGCGGCGCGCCCAAGCCCACCCACCATCTCATAGGCGCGTGTTGTCTAGCTTTTCGTTGCCCCTCCGTGCATTGGTATGCTATACTCATCCCCGGAGGTTTCTTATGGCTTCGTTAAATTTTATTAAAGGCTCCATCAAAGGCAAGGTCGGCCAGTTTATCGGCTCTTCCTGGAAGCATTGACTATATCAAAACCTACACTCCCCCAAGCAATCCCCGCACCGCAGGCCAAGTAGCCGTCCGTTCCGTGTTCCAGCACTGCGCCCACGTCGCCAAAGCCCTTAACCAGGAAGCGCTCAAACCCTATACCTTCCCCAAACCAGTCAAAATGTCCCCCTATAACCACATGATGCACGTAAACAAGTCCCTATTTGCCGCTAAAACTTGGGACCCCCAAAAGCTCGTCATCTTTGACGGTCCCCTTTTTAATCCTGCTCATCGCCGAAACCGACAAAAGCCCCGCTATGGCCCGTTAAAGGGTGTTTTTAAGCCTTTTAGAAGGGTATGGGGTATCCGCTTGAATGCGCCATACCGCCCGCTTTACACCATGAATACCTCGGGTATATCCTGCTTTCGTCCTAATCCATCTCGTTATTCAGGAGGTCCCCATGCCCGATACTTCCCATCTGGTCCCTACCTGCGTCATCTACCTCGATGGCGCTCGGCTCCAACCCGCCTACGAAAGCGCCCTCCGTTCAGTCAAACTCATCGATACCCTTAATAAGGTC
>JAISGE010000161.1 GCA_031263265.1 Treponema sp. | reverse complement strand
AGAAGGGGGGGTGAAATATTCGCTGATTAATTTCGGTCATTTTAGGGTGCAATTTTCCCTGACTATTGACAGGTGGCGCGTTGCCTCGGTAGTTAATCTAAGCCAAATGAGCTACGGTTAAGATTTTGTTTTGAGGCGTCACCGGGGAGGGTATGGTTATACCTCTACCTCGAGGCCGTCGTATGCTGAACCCATAGAAACACCCGTACAATCCTGGTCCACTTGAAAAGTATGACAATAGGCATTAATATCCCGGTAGGAATGTTCATGGCAAATATGGGTTAGGTACATCCGCTGGCTGTGAATCTGGAGGGCAACTTGCAGGGCTTCATCGAAGGTGAAATGGGTTTCGTGGGGACGGACTCGCAGCCCGCCAATGATGAGTACTTCCGGGGAATGGATGAGGTCCAAGGACGTGTCAGGTATCATACTCGTGTCAGTTAAGTAAACTGCTCCCCCTCGTTCCTGGGTTTGCCCCTCCTCAAGCTCAGCTATTTTCCAGCCTACAATATCAAGTATACCGTGTTTTACCGGTATCGGGGTAAAGCTAAGGGCACCTACCCGTACTGGTTTGCGGATCACCCGGGGATTAATGCGGGGTTTTCCACCTCCATACTGGGTGTGTCTAAAGATATAGGAGAACCGTTCCCTGAGTTCTTCTATGGTATACCGGTTACCGTAGACCGGAATGGGTTTTTTATTCAGGTCTCTACAAAGCGGCCGTAGATCATCCAGTCCATGAACATGATCCGCATGAGGATGGGTCAAAAAAACCGCATCCAATCGGGTGATCCCTGCTCGAAGTGCCTGAAGCCGGAATTCAGGTCCGGTATCAATCACCACCCGCTCCCCGGCCCTGCCTTCTATATAAAGAGAAGAACGCATTCGCTTATCCCGGGGGTCATCGGAACGGCATACCGGACACTGACACGTTATTACCGGAATGCCATGAGAGGTACCAGAACCAAGTATTGTTAGCTTCATACTACTAATATACTAGCAAAAGCGTAAGGTTTAGCAGTCTAGCCAAAAAACGTGAACCTACGCAATTAATCCCAGGGAAATCCATTGCCGCCGGCTATCCAATCCACGTATTGCACTGCGGTTCGGGGAGAACGGCCGTTGAACCACCGCTCCCAGCGGAGCGCGTTTTCTCTAAAGGTTTTCCGTGCTTCTGTATGAGGGGACTCGCTTATGAGACCTCGCTTGAGCGCGATGTATTCGGCAATACGGAGAAAGTCTTCTTGGCCCGGAGCAGTAAACACCACGGTGAGACCAAAACGGTCTGCCAAGGAGAACTGTTCTTGCATGGTGTCAAAAGCCCGCATATCTCCAGTAGCCAAGGCATCGGCAGCCATAGCCGTGGTGGGCCTATCCGCGGCGTGCTCTTTAACCAAATGCCGGCGGTTACTGGTGGCGTAGATCACCACGTGGGAAGGCCGGACTTCAATCCCCCCTTCCAGCAGCATCTTCAAGGTGGTAAAAGAATCATCGGTCTTTTCAAAGGAAAGGTCGTCGATAAAGATGATGAACCGCAAGCCCCGGAAACGGAGGGATTCAAGAATATCGGGAAGCTGCACCAGCGCGCCTTTGGAGACTTCCAGCAGCCTAAGTCCTTGATGAGCATACTCGTTACACACCGCCTTGACTGTGGCGGATTTGCCGGTACCCCGGTCGCCGTAGAGCAGCAGGTTGTTGGCGGGTTTTCCCTCAAGAAACCTAAGGGTATTGGCAATGACAAGGGAGCGCTGATCCTCATATCCGGCCAGGGAGGAAAGCTGCACTGGATCGGGGTTCAGAACCGGTTTTAAGGCCGAGACCGGAGCCTCCACCCAGCGGAAGGAACGGTACCGCCCCAGAGAACCCGCACCGGTACGGTGGATATACGCGGTAACGGCACCAAGGGCCACTCCCCAGTCAGTATGTTCAGGAAAAAGGGTATCCAGGATTGGATACGCCCCGGCCCGCTTCCCCTCCACTGCCCACAGGACCCGGGCTTCCTCCTCTATGGCTTGGGCTGGTTTATCCAGGGAAGGAACCCGTTCCCGCAGAACCGCTCCTATATGAATCCCCAGGCTGGGGATATCAAAAGCGGCAATCCGCCCCAAACGGGAAAGGTCAATCTGAGCCAGGGTAGCCAAGGCCCCCGGGAACGTATCGATCTCCCCAGGAAGAACTTCCGCAGTACGGGTAAACAGATTATCATCCCTGAGGGTCATGCAGGCCACCGCATGATAAAAATCACCATACCCTTGGTCCATACCCTGGGTTTCCCCGCAGGATGCCTCGCTTGAGGAAGACATAAGGGAAGCCATAAAACAAGCCCAGGAACGGATCAACTGCACCGCATTATCTGCATGACTTTTAGACGCTATGTGCTCAAGCAGCGCGGTAAAAGCCTGCATAAGGGGCTTATCCCGCAGGTTTGCAAACAGGACCAGCCCCGCTATGTCGGCTATGGCCGCCTCGATCATACCATTGGTCATTATACATCCTCCTTAAATAACACCTTAGAACATACCACAGGCCATTGAGTTAGGCTGTTACGGTAGTCTTGGTATACAGGCCAAAGGGAATACCGTCAAGGCATCTGAAGAACCGGTACGCGGTATCCAGTAATACATTTGTTTACAGTTACCCGTAAAATCAAGTACATATAAGCCCCTTAAAGACAATTTTACCTCATATTCAGGCACATCCGCGGCAAAGGATATTACTCCGAGGGGATTCCTTTTACCCTATAATAAAGCTGACTTTAGTTTGAAGTCCACGGACTTCTGCTTGAAATCCACGGATATGACTCGAAATCCATGCCGTATATTTTTAAAAATAAATCGAAAAGTACTTGGGCTTTACACAATATGTTGTGTAATATGTTATTGGAGGATAGAAATGGCGACAAATTTAGCGATTGATGAGAATTTATTAAAGACGGCGCTTGTAATTGGTGGAATGAAAACCAAAAAAGACACGGTAAATTTGGCTTTAGATGAATTTATCCAAAGGCGAAAACGACAAGAAGTTTTCGATTTGTTTGGAAAGATAGAATTTGATAAGAGTTATGACTATAAAAAATCACGTGGAAAAAGATGAAAATATTAATAGATACCCCGATCTGGTCAAAGGCCTTTAGACGTAAAAAAATAAAGTCTGAAGACAAAAATATTATTGATAGTTTAAAATATCTAATTGATGAATTTATGGAGGTAATTATTGGTCAAATTCGGCAAGAATTATTGTCAGGAATATCTAATGAAGTTATTTTCAATGATCTAAGAGAAAAAATGAAAAGCTTTAATGATTTCCCGATAGGAACAATTGATTATGAATTAGCAGCTGAATATTCAAATATATGCAGAAGAAATGGGATACAAGGATCGAATACAGATTTTCTGATATGCGCAATAGCTGTTAGGAATAATTTTGAAATATTTACAATGGATGATGATTTCAATCAATATAAAAAATATTTGCCAGTAAAATTATTTAATATAAAAACAATAGACAACTTCGCATAACGAAGCTATTTACGCTCCGCCGCCGTCCATAGCGGCGCAAGTCCAAACCAATGGTTCCCCCAGGGCAGGCCGCTATTCTTGAGCCGCTTTAGCTATTCTTTCCTTCCTTCTTTTACTTCGTGGTGAATTTCTTCTTCAACCAATGCTGCTTTTAGAGAAATTTTGACGCTGAAAAAAGTAAAGGCCAATGCCCTTGAGTAAGCCCTTAACTTATTGACAGGGATAAAACAAGCCCAGGAACGGATCAACTGCACCGCATTATCTGCATGACTTTTAGACGCTATGTGCTCAAGCAGTACGGTAAAAGCCTGCATAAGGGGCTTGTCCCGCAGGTTTGCAAACAGGACAAGCCCCGCTTTCAGACCGTTGCATATTTCCATCGCGACTTCATTTTCCCGCTTCGTCAGTAATTTCCAGTCTGATTTGTTATAATTGACGTGAGACAATCTATTTTTGCAATACCTTAATCCCGGAATATATTGAAAAAAAACCGCTCATGTTCCCAAGTAAAAAGTATGCAGGGGCAGGGAAAAGGCTAAAGAACAGCACAATCAAGGAGCCCGCTCTAAGCCTGGAAGGTACCCTTTCCTAAGCCTAACCGGGGTCCACGAATTATTCGGATATACAGGATAAACGTACAAAAATTCCCCCAGCCCTCCCTCATGTGATATACTTTTCACCAGGAGAGGAACATGGCAAAAAAAAGTGCACCGATCATCGAAATTAGGGAAGGGAGGGAATCTTCATGACGGTCCGCGACGCCCTGCTGGTAATTAACACCACGGCTCAGGCAGCCTCACATTCCCGGGCGCTGCTTGAACAGAACGCAGTAATAAAAAGATTCAAAAAAGGGGAACATATCTTTTTTGACAAAGACGACGACCCGACGCTGTTCGGCGTTATCAACGGGATAGTAGCGGTCTACAAACTGAGTACCTCGGGTGAAAAGCGCGGCATCTTTATTTTTGGCGCGGGGAATATGCTGAACGAGGAAAGTATGTACGGCAGCCGTGTCTCGGTAAACGCGGAAGTCCTCCGTAATGCGGACATACTGTGCGTGAAAACAGGGGTCTTTGAAACCGCCTGCGCGAAAGATCCGGAGCTGTCAAAGGCGGTGCTGCAGTCTATCTCAATGAAAGTCAGGCGGCTCTATCACTTGATGAAAAACACGTCTAACAACCTCCGGGGCGACCGGCGTATTGCCGCCAAGCTCTGGAAGCTCTCAAGGGATCACGGCGTGCAAACCGCCCTAGGGGTTGAAATTAATGTTGACCTGACGATTACCACCCTCGCGGAGTTCCTTGGCTCCCAGCGGGAGACTGTTTCCCGTCAGGTGAAAACGCTTGCTGAC